>CANGQA010000009.1 GCA_947455995.1 Hyphomicrobiales bacterium
CTGGAGTGGGTGCGGCGTGAAGCTGGTGCTGATCACTTTGGGTGCAGAAGGCGCTGTGTGCTTCACTCAGGGGCAGGTTGTGACAGCCAAGGGGGTTTGTGTCGAGGTCATGGATACTGTAGGGGCAGGGGATGCGTTTCTCGCGGCTTTTCTGGGGTGGTTCGATGCGCGGGGCCGTTTGTCGCTGGTCAACATGCCTGCATGGACCATTGAGGACGTCGCGCAGGCCATGGCCTATGCCGTGGCTGTCTCTGCCCGATTGTGCATGGTCAGAGGGGCCGAGGTCCAAATTCTAGCCCATCAGAATCCGTTGTTCATTCAAGACCCGCCTGCTTTTTGTTAGTCCCGTTTACAGGAAACGCGTTCATGCCAGCTCATCAGATGAAGAAACATTGGGAGGCTTTGGCCCATGCCCGCCAGAGCCATCATGCCATCAGAATTGAAAACCTGTTTGCAATCCATCCCGACAGGTTCACCCAATTCTCGGTCCGTTGCGATGATCTGCTGGTCGACTATTCCAAGACAACCATCACCGACAGCGTGCGCGATGAATTGCTGGCCTTGGCACACACCACGCGCGTTGAGGAGCAGCGCGACCATATGTTTGCCGCCCAGCGCATCAATAATTCCGAAGATCGCGCGGTGCTGCATACTGCGTTGAGACAACCGGTATCAGCCTCGGTGGTGCTGGACGGTCATGATGTTGTTTCGGCTGTCCATGGCGAATTGCACAAGCTGTTTGCGTTTGTGGACGGGGTGCGGTCGGGTGCGATACTGGGTGCAACGGGAAAGGCCATCCGCGACGTCGTCAATATCGGGATCGGTGGATCTGATCTGGGTCCTGTCATGGCAAGCCTTGCGCTGGCGCCATACCATGATGGCCCTCGCCTGCATTTTGTGTCCAATATTGACAGCGCGCATCTGGCCGATACGCTCAAAATTCTCGATCCGGCGACGACATTGGTGATTGCTGCGTCCAAGACATTCACCACCATCGAAACAATGACCAATGCCCTTTCGGCGAGGGCATGGCTGGTGGCCGCTTTGGGCGAACAGGCGGTGGCGGCTCATTTCGCGGCGGTGTCGACCGCACTGGTTAAAGTGGCCGACTTCGGGATCAGGCCGGATCGGACTTTCGGTTTTTGGGATTGGGTCGGTGGCCGCTATTCGCTCTGGTCGGCGATCGGCCTGCCGTTGATGCTGGCGATTGGCCGGGCACATTTTGAAGCCTTTCTGGCAGGTGGCCATGCGATGGACGAGCATTTCCGTACGGCCCCGATGGCGCAGAATGCACCTGTGATGATGGCCTTGTCGGGTATCTGGCATCGGAATATCTGTCATTATCCAGCCCGCGCAGTCATTCCCTACGACCAGCGTCTGTCTCGGCTCCCCGCCTATTTGCAGCAGCTTGATATGGAGTCGAACGGCAAATCGGTGGATCGGCATGGCCATGCCTTGCAGCGTCCCTCAGGTCCGCTGGTGTGGGGAGAGCCGGGCACCAATGCTCAACACGCGTTTTTCCAATTGCTGCATCAGGGGACCGATGTCATTCCGGTGGAATTCATCATTGGCGCCCATTCTCACGAGCCTGGGATGCAGCAACATCAGGCGCTATTGCTCGCCAACGTGCTGGCCCAATCGCAGGCCCTGATGAAGGGTCGTACCGCTGATGAGGCCGAAGCACAAATGCTGTCCAAAGGCGTGGCTGTGGCAGAAGCAAAGCGCCTTGCGCCGTTCAAGGCCTTTGCGGGCAACCGGCCTTCGGTGACGATCGTCTATCGTAAGCTCGACCCCTTCACATTCGGGCGGCTGATCGCGCTTTATGAACACCGCGTGTTTGTCGAAGCTGCCATTTGGGGCATTAACGCCTTTGACCAATGGGGCGTCGAACTCGGCAAGGAGCTGGCAACCGATTTGCTGCCCTTCGTCAATGGCGTGCGTGCCAGCGCGGAGCTTCCTGCTTCAAGCGGCGGGCTGTTCAATTATATCCAGTCATTGCGCAGTTGAGCGGTCCGGCCGCGCCCAAGGCCGGGCTCGTGCGTCGGATTGGTTGAAGCGGGCAATGTCGCTGGCGTAGGATACCGTCATATCGATGTCGTCCCACCCGTTCAGCAACTGGGTTTTCCACACCGGATCTATCGAAAAACCGATGCTATGATTGCCGATGCGGATGTGCTGATCAGCCAGGTCGATGCGGATAGGCTCGCCACGGGTTACGCTTTGGTGGGCCAGCAGGATTTTGATGTGTTCGGGGCTCACCAGTGCCGGCAGAATACCGTTTTTGACAGCGTTGGAAGCAAAAATATCGCCGAAGCTGGAAGCGATCACGCAGCGAAAACCAAAATCCGCCAACGCGTAGACTGCTGCCTCGCGTGATGAGCCGCACCCGAAATTGCGTCCGGCAATCATGATCTGGCAGTCTTTGAACCTGTCCTGATCCAGTGCACAAGCTGGATTGGTGGCGTCTTGCCGAAGATCATGCAAAAGAAATTGCCCGTAACCGTCACTGCGCGGACGTTTCATGAAACGGGCAGGGATCAGCTGGTCGGTATCGACATTGTCAAGCGGTAGCGGGCAAGCACCGGCTTCAAGTACAATCAGCGGGGTCATTTGTTCGATCCTTGTACAAAACGGCGCACATCGGTGAGATGGCCGGTAATGGCTGCAGCAGCAACCATCGCGGGCGACATCAGGTGTGTCCGAGACCCAGGACCCTGCCGTCCCTTGAAATTGCGGTTGGTGGTGGAGGCGCAGCGTTCGCCTGCGGGGACCAGATCGCCATTCATGCCGACACACATCGAGCAGCCGGCATCCACCCATTCCAATCCGGCATCCGTAAAAATACGGTCAAGCCCTTCGGCTTCTGCCTGTTGTTTGACGGCGGTAGATCCGGGCGAAACCAGCCCCGGCACTTTGGCACGCTGGCCTGACAGGATGGAGGCTGCGGCGCGTAAATCCTCGATCCGGCTGTTGGTGCACGAGCCGATGAAAACGCGGTCGATTGTAATGCTGTCCAGCCTCTGGTTGGGGGCGAGCCCCATATAATCGAGCGCATCGCTGACCGCGCGGGCGCGAGCGGCATCACTTATAGTTGCCGGGTCGGGTGTATTGGCGGTGATCGGCAAAGCCTGTTCCGGCGTGGTACCCCATGTCAGGGTTGGCGCCAGAGTGCTGGCATCAATCGTGATCTCACGGTCAAACACGGCCCGCGCGTCACTGCGCAGGCTTCGCCATGCATGCATTGCGGCCTCGAAAGCCGGCCCTTTCGGGGCAAAGGGCCTGTCGCGCAAAAAAGCAAAAGTGATGTCATCTGGAGCGATCAGTCCGAGCCGTGCGCCTGCTTCGATTGAGAGGTTGCACAGGGTCAATCTTCCTTCCATCGTTAAAGCACTAATGGTCGAGCCGGCATATTCGATTGCATGTCCCTGCGCGCCGTCCGCCCCTATTGCGGCAATCAGATGCAGGGCGATGTCCTTGGCACTGGTGCCATTGGGAAGGGTTCCCTCCACAGTCACACGCATGGCTTTGGGGCGCTTTTGCCAAATGGTTTGCGTCATCATCACATGGGCCACTTCGGAAGCTCCGATACCGAACGCATAGGCTCCGAACGCGCCGTGGGTTGAGGTATGGCTGTCGCCGCATACCATGATATTGCCCGGCAAGGTGAGACCCTGCTCCGGAATGGCCACATGGACGATACCCTGTCTCGGGTCGTCCAGCCCGAACAGGGTGACATCATGACTGGCGCAATTATCGGCGAGTTGATCGACCATCCGCTTGATTTCGGGTGCGAGGGCATCCCTGTTGCGGGTCGGCACATAATGATCGGCAATGCCGAAGGTCAGATCGGGACGGTGCAAGCGAGCCTGCCGTTTTGCGAGCTGGTCAAAGGCATGGAACGACCCTTCATGCAGCAAATGCCGATCGACCCATAGAAGCGATTGGCCATCCTCGCGGTCGACAATCACATGGGCATCCCAGATTTTGTCGATCAGGGTTTTGGGGCGTGAGGATAATGATCCGGCTTGCTCAATCATAGGGCATCCAATCGGCGGGATTTTGCAAATATGGGGTTAACGAGTGGATAAGTCGGTTGGGAAGTCGGGTATAAGATGTTTGAGAAGATTTGCGCCGAACCGTCAAGATGTTAAAGCAAGACGTGTGGTCAATAAGACTTGAAGTTTCAGATCAGTTAGGAAGTGCCAGTGATGAGCCTGCGTCAGCGCCTTCAGCAGAAGCCGATCGTTATCGCCCCCGGAGTCACCGATGCCTTGACTGCGGCCATTGCCTCTGCAGCGGGTTTTGAAGCCCTCTATCTAACCGGAGCTGGCATTGCCTATACCAAGCTCGGACGTCCCGATATCGGCCTTGTCTCGGTTTCTGAAGTGGCCGATACGCTGTCGCTCATTCGCGAGCGTGTGCCGACCCCGGTGATTGTTGATGCCGATACCGGTTTTGGCAATGCGCTGAATGTGGAACGTACCGTGAGGCTGTTCGAGCGGGCGGGTGCCAATGCCTTGCAGCTTGAGGATCAGACTTTCCCCAAACGCTGCGGCCATTTGGCCGATAAAAGCCTGATCGGCACCACCGAGATGGTCGGCAAAATCAGGGCGGCGGTCGACAGCCGCCATTCGGCCGAGACCCTGATCATTGCCCGCACCGATGCTGTGGCGGTCGAAGGGTTTGATGCCGCCATCGAACGCGCTTTGCGCTATCGGGATGCGGGCGCGGATGTGCTGTTTGTCGAGGCGCCCAAAAGCGAGGCTGATCTGGCGCGGTTGAGCAAAGCGTTAGGCGGCACGCTGCCTTTGCTGGCCAATATGGTGGAAGGCGGGCAGACACCGATCCTGCCGGCAAACAAGCTGGAAGCCATGGGCTTTGCGCTGGTGATTTTTCCCGGAGCGATTGTGCGGGCTTTGGCGCGGACGGCACAGGATTTCTATCAAACCCTGCATCGCGATGGGACAACAGATGCGATGCGTGATCGGATGTTCGATTTTGACGGTCTCAACGAGATGCTTGAAACCAGGTCCATCCTGGCGCGCGGCAAAAAATATGAAACAGGTGGTGTATGAGTGGTGCGGGCAAGACAGTGCTTGATCCTGTAACGCTTGCCGTTCTCAAAGGGCGGCTTGAGCAAATTGCCGACGAGATGGATGCGACGTTATACCGGTCTGCTTTCAATCCGATCATCGCCGAAGCGCGTGATGCCTGTCACGGACTTTACCATGCCGAAACAGGGGCGACCCTGGTGCAGGGCACCACGGGCCTGCCGATTTTTGTCGGTGCCATGGCGTTTGCTGTCAAGGCCGTGATCGACAAGGTGGCGCGGGACGGGGGTTTGCAGGAAGGCGATACCTTCTTGTTTAACGATCCCTATGAAGGCGGCACGCATCTGAATGATTTCCGGCTGGTGCGCCCGATCTTCCGGCAGGGGCGGCTATTTTGCTGGCTGGCCTCGGTCGGGCATTGGCTCGATATCGGTGGCAATGTGCCCGGCGGCTTCAATGCACGCGCGACCGAAAGCTTTCAGGAAGGGGTGCGTTTTCCTCCCGTCAAGCTGATCAGCGCGGGTCGGATGAATGAGGATATTCTGGCTATTCTTGCGGCAAATAGCCGCGTGCCACAATCCAATTTCGGGGATCTCAATGGCCAGTTGAATGCGCTGGATCTCGGCGAAAAACGGCTGCGTGGCCTGCTTGATGATTACAGCGATGAAACAGTTACCGCCGCTCTCGATGTGCTGACCAAACGTGCCGAGGCGATGATGCGCCAGACCATCAAAGCCCTGCCTGACGGAAGCTACCAATTCGAGGACTATCTCGATAATGACGGTGTCACCAATGACAAGCTGACCATCGCTTTGACCTTGACGATCAAGGGTGACGAGATGGTGCTTGATTTCTCTGCCTCCTCGAAGCCTTGCGCGGGCCCGCTCAATATTGCCTATTCAACGGCTGTTGCGTGTTGCTATGTCGCGCTCAAACATGTGTTTACGGATGTTCCCGCAAATGCGGGCTGTTTGGCACCGATCCGGTTTGTTATTCCCGATACCACCCTGCTCGCTGTGTCCGCACCCAAGCCCGTTGGGGGCTATACCGAAACCATTTTGCGGGTGATCGGCACGGTGTTTGGCGCTCTGGCTCAAGCGATGCCGGATCAGGCCATGGCCGCACCTTTCGGGACGATAAATGCACTGTCTCTGGCCGGACACCGCGCCAATGGTCAGCGTTATGTGATGTTCTCGTTCTTCGGCGGCGGCTTGGGCGGCAACCCGGAAACAGACGGTCTGAGCCATGGCAACAATCCGATTTCGATGGCCACCATTCCTCCTGCTGAAATTCTCGAAGCCTCCTATCCGGTGATGTGAGCAAGCAGGCATCGAGGTTGAAACCATCGACGTGCTTTACGAGCTGGATATGCACTATGTCGGCCAGACCCATACCATCTCGGTGCCGCTTCCGGTTACCTTGCAAGGTGAGAGCACCGGTGTGACAGCCGCGCTGGTGCGCGATGCATTCGAGCAAGCCTATCAGACGTCGTTCAGCCGTTTGTTGCCCGGTCTTGCCATCCGCATTGTAACCTTGCGAACCGCCGCAATCGGACGGCGTCCCGAGTTCGATCTTGCTTCTCTGGCTCCTGGTGATGGGGCTTCTTTGGACAGTGCCAAACGGGAACCGCGTCAGGTATGGTTTGACGGGGCCTGGCATGAAACGAGTGTCTGGTCTCGGCTTGATTTACCGGTCGGTGCGGTGATCAAGGGCCCCGCGATTTTGGAACAGGCAGATGCCACCACGGTTGTTGATCCGCATCTGTCTGCGCGGGTGGATTTGTTTGGCAATGTGGTGATCGAGAGGACAGCATGAGCCATCAAAGTCTCGATTGTTCCCGCACGGGTCTGCTGATTGTCGATCTTCAGAATGACTTTCTCGATTCCAAAGGGGCGTATGGGCGGGCCGGTCAATCGGCGCCAGCCATTGCGGCCTTGCCGCAAAAAAATCCTGCCATTGGCTCAGGCTTTGCGGGCCAAAGGCGGGTGGGTTATTTCGACGCAATTTACCTTGGTGCCCGCGAATGGCGGGGAGCCCATCATCTCGCCGCATTTGAAACAATTACGCCCATTTCTTGCAAAGGGAGATTTCTGCCCCGGTGCATGGGGCCATCAACTGGTCGACGTGTTACAGCCGGCAGATCTGACGGTCGAGAAGGTCGCCTATTCGGCCTTCTACATGACACGGATGGAATGGGTGTTGCGTAAGGCTGGTATCGAGACCTTGCTGGTTTGCGGCATTGTGACCAATGGCGGCGTGGCCTCGACGGTTCGCGATGCGCATGTCCGCGATTTTGATGTGCGTGTGCTTGATGATGGTTGCGCGGCCTTTTCCCCCGACACCCATCGTACTGCTATTGACGCGTTGCGTCCTGTCGCGCCCATCCTCAGCATCGACGAGGCTTTTCAGGCTGTTGCAAAGGCCTGACGTTCAGAGCGCGGCAGCCAGATGCAGCATCAGGCCGGCAATGCTGCTGAGGGCCAAGGTCCGCACTATGCCGAGCTTGAGTCCGAAAAGGCTTAATGCCGCCAGCACGGCAATCAGCAACGCGGGCGGATTGATGCTTGCAAGCACGGGCCACTCAAAAGAAACAACACCCCATTGCCACAAGGCCATTTCGCCAAACAGCACGCGCAAACCGAACCAAAGGGCCAGATTGGCAATCACCCCGACAACCGCACAGGTAATAGCGGCAAGAGCGCCGGTCAGTCGCGGATTGTTCTGGGCTTTTTCGATCATCGGCGCGCCCAAGAAGACGAAGGCAAAGCAGGGGGTAAAGGTCACCCACAATGTCAGTAGTGCGCCGAGTACCCCGCCCCATAGACCGTGAAAGATTGTTTCAGCCCGGAAACCGGCCAGAAAGCCAACGAATTGCAGCACAAGAATGAGCGGGCCGGGGGTGGTTTCCGCCAATCCCAGTCCTGCCAGCATTTCACTGGGCGACAGCCAGTGATAGAGATTGACGGCCTCTTGTGCGACATAGGCCAGTACCGCATAGGCGCCGCCAAAGGTGACCACTGCCATTTTCGAGAAAAACCAGCTGATATCGGCAAATACCCCATCTTGCGGCAGAAGGACGATCAAAGGCGCTGCCCATAATGCCAAAGCAACCAGTCCTGCCCGATAGGCGCTGCGGGCCAGATGGCTGGCATGGTCTGGATTACGCCGCATTAGGCGGTCGAGGAGTGCTTCCTCGTCGTTACCGGCTTGTCCATGACTGGCGGCTTTGAACGCATAGGGTGCAACAAGCCCCCAGCATCCCGCCATGAAGACAACAAAGGGAAAGGGCAGGCCGAACACAAACAGGGACAGAAAGGCCAAACCGGCCAGCAGATAGGCATTGGCTCCTTTTAGGGCGCGTTTGCCTACCCTGAGCAGGGCTTCCACCACCATCACCAGCACAGCGCATTTCAACCCGAAAAACACTGCGGAAATCAGCGGTACAGCGCCATAAATGGCATAAATGGCCGAGAGGACCATCATCACGATCGCGCCGGGAATGATGAACAAGCCGCCTGCGACCACACCGCCTTTGGCCCCGTGCATCAACCAGCCCAGATAGGTCGCCAGCTGTTGCGCCTCGGGGCCGGGCAGCAGCGAGCAGAAATTGAGCGCATGCAAAAAACGCCTGTTGCTGATCCAGTGGCGTTGATCGACCACTTCATGATGCAGCATAGCAATTTGACCTGCAGGCCCGCCAAAGGAAAGGCACCCGATTTTCAACCAGAGCCAAGCGGCTTGACCAAAGGTCGGCAATGCGGGAACTGCTTGATCCAGATCGTTCGGGCTGTCTTGCAGCTGTGCCATGGCTCTGGATCCTGTTTCAGCCGGTGTAGGAGCGCGACTATTTCTTTTGGATCGGTGTGCGTTCGGGTTCACCCAGCTGGACGGTCCAACTTTTTTGTTCACCACTATCAATTTCGAAAAAGCGGGTGCGGTCAAAGCCGCGCGCCAGGCATTCTTCGGTGCCGCGAATTTGGAATTCCTTATCGCGGGTGCACATGGGTGTGCGGCCCGTCCATTCGCCACCCCGATCATAATCCTGGGCATAGATGTAGTAATAACGCGCGATCAGTTCATCTTTGATCAGGATTTCGCAACTGTTGGCCTTGAGCAGATACCAGCCCTCGCTCACCCAGCCCTGATTGTCTCGATAGCCGAGCGCCACACCCACACGGCTTGGCGTGTTGTTGCAGACGCGCAAATCCGCTGCGGCGGGGTCAGCCCAAACGCCGCCCAGCATCAAGCCGCATAGGATCGGGATCAAACGGAACGCTCTCATGGGGCTAAGTCTAGACCATCTCGCTGCATCAGCCAATCAGGATCACCCTGATGTCGTTGATGTTTGTGCCGGTCGGGCCGGGGTTCAGCAAATCACCCAACTGTTCGAAGAACGATGTGGAATCATTGTTGGCAAGGAATGCTTGCGGATCGAGGCCCTTGGCGCGGGCGCGGGCAAGGGAATCAGGGAATACAAATGCGCCTGCTGGATCATCGGGATTGCCGCCGCCACCATCGGTGCCATCGGTATCGCCCGCCACAGCGGCAATACTGGCATGGCCGTTGAGCGCAATCATCAGCGCCAAAGCGTATTCCTGCCCAGGTCCACCGCGACCCGTGCCTGTCATTGTCACGGTCAGCTCGCCACCCGACAGAATGGCCAGTTTGCGGCTTGTTCTTGCTGCTTCTCTTGCCAGTTCGGCATGGTGGCGCGCGACCTCGCGGGCTTCACCTTCCAGATCAGCCCCCAAAGACAGAATTTCGTATCCGGCCTGTTGGGCCAGACGGCTTGCGGCTTCAACCCCGTCATTGGGCCGCGCCACCAAGCTGAAACGGGACGTGGCAAAGGCGGGATGATCGGCGCGAGGCGTCTCGTTGGTCGGATCATCCATCAGTTTTTGTGCAGCAACAGGTAAGGAGACTTGATAGTGCTTCAAAACAGCCAGTGCATCTGCCCGCGTGGTCGGATCAGGCACTGTAGGGCCGGAGGCGATATGGGTCGGGTCATCGCCCGGGACATCGGAAATAGCCAAGGTCAGCAGAGGCGCGGGAGCCGCCAGCACGGCCAGCCGACCGCCCTTGATTGCGGACAAACGCTTGCGGACGGTGTTGATTGCATCGATTGGTGCACCGGAGCGTAACATGGCGCGGGTGACGGCCTGTTTGTCAGCCAGATTGAGGCCTTCGGCGGGAGCAATCCAGTTGGCTGAGCCGCCGCCAGACAACAGCACCAGCACAAGATCATCTTTGGTGGCTTGGCGGGCCATAGCCATGACAGCCTGAGTGCCGTCAAGTCCTGCCTGGTTGGGGACGGGATGCCCTGCCTCGATCATGCGGATCAGTTCGGTTGGTTCGCCATAGCCTTGGCGGGTGACCGCAATCCCGGTCAGTTGTGCGGGGCCGAGCTTGTAGACGTCCCGATAATGATGTTCGGCGGCCAGACTCATGCTCCCAGCCGCTTTTCCCCCTGCCAGAATAATGATGCGACCGTTTTCAGGTGGTGCAGGCAGATGCGGAATCAGGCAATGGCTCGGCAAAGCCGAGGTGACTGCCGCTTGATAGAGCGCATTGAGGAAGTTTTTAGTCTCTGTCATGGTCGCTCTCTTGATGCTTGTCAGCGGTGCGCGGGCGCGCAATGAAGATTCCGTACAGAATGAGCCCGCCACCCAGCCATTGCAAGGTTGACAGGGCCTCGTCCAGAACAATCCATGCCAGTGCCGCGGCCGCAACCGCTTCCAGAAAAATCACCAATGCGCTGAAAACCGTTGGCAATCGGCCCAAGGCGACACTCAGCAAGCCCTGTCCAAGGGCTTGCGAGATCATTGCCATGAGCAGCAGGGAAGCAGCCCCTTTGAGCGTCGAAGGGATCAGTTGGTCGTTGGTTGCCAACGAAACAACCAGCAGAACTGCCGATGCAACCGCGCTGGCAGCAAAGGTCGAGCGTCCCGCCCCTGACAGATCCCGCGCATATTTGATTCCGAAGAAATAAAGGCCGAAAAAAACGGCAGTCAGCAGCCCGAATACATCACCGAGCAACCGTTCGGGTGCCAGCGACAATGTATTGCCGACCAGCGAGCTGCCGCCCAGCAGGCACAAGGCCAAACCGCCCAATGTAGCGGGTTTGACCTTTTCTTTAAGCACGACGACCGAGACAAGCAGCACCCATATGGGCGCGGTCGTGCTGAGAAAGGTCGCATTGGCAATGCTGGTGCGTAAAATCGAAAGGTGCCAGAAAAACAGATCGCAGCTGAACAACAGACCAGCCCAGATCATCGGCTTGTGAAAGGTTGGCTTGGCAGGGCCGCCGCCTTCCTCGATCCGCGCCCAGACCCACAAAAACGGCAAAGCCAGAAACATTCGCCAGAAGCCCGAGGCATAGGGGCCGACACCCGCTTCGGCAGCAAAACGGACAAAGAGCGGTGACATGCCCATGCCAAAAGCGCCGAGCACCAGCGCTGCATAAGCGGGCTTTAGATGGGCGGCTGTTGTCGTTGCCGGAGAGGCGGGTTGGGTCATGGGAGGGAGGGCTCGGAGCGGAAGGCGGGATAACGCTGATGTTGTGTTTAGAGCAAGAGCGCGGATGCGTCATCTCTCGCGATCACCACCCGGAGGCAGTTTTGGCGCGTTCAATCCCGTCGTCCACAGGCCTATGGGGGCTTGGGCGTGCTTTGTCTTGACCCTGAGCCTGCGCTGTTGGACACAGTCATCACACATCTATTCCCTCTCCATGCTGACTGAAAGGGTCCAATCATGCAAACATCTGTTGCTGCCGACGAATTGAAGGCGTTGATCGAACGCATCGAACGGCTTGAAGAAGAAAAGTCGGCTTTGGCCAGCGATATTCGCGATGTCTATTCCGAAGCCAAAGCTAACGGGTTCGATACCAAAATCCTGCGTAAAGTTGTCGGAATACGCAAAAAAAACCATGCCGAGCGTCAGGAAGAGGAAGCGATTCTCGAATTGTACCTGCAAGCCTTGGGCATGCAGGCCTGATCGATCAGATTATCGGATGCTGAAGCCTGCCGGTGCTGTTTGTGTGGCGGCAGGCTTGAAGCCCGAGGACAATGAGGCTGTGGTCTGAGGGTCATCCTTGGGCCCGCCAACCGAGCCCGGGCTGTGTTGAGCTGTTTTGGCGGCTGTTTTCTGCTCGGGCTGTTGCGCCTGTTTGGCTTTGGGTTCGGGCTGCTTGGTCGCCACCTGCTTGCCTGCCGGTGTTTGTGGTGCCTTGCCGAATTCCGGAGGCCGCTGTTGCGGCATCGGTGCCGAGGCCGCTCTGCCGGCGCCGTTGTCGATGTAAGCGAGGGCCGGTCCATCATAACTGGACTTGATGCCGGTGATGACGGCAGGAAGGCCGTTGGGCCCCCGGATCGTTCCTGTGACGACAGGGTCTAGTTTTACAAGTGTCTGGGCATTGTTTGCCACAGCAACATTGACGCTGACGCCGTTACGGCCCTGGGGTGGCAGCGGCACATCAACGCGTTTATATCCAGCCAGCGACGAAAAGGTCGTAGCTACCACGATCGGGGTCGCATTGCCGCGGGCTTGCGGCGGCAATGGGGTTGGCCCGTTCTGCCAGACCAGTTGCGGGCCGGTCGAAACAGCCAAAGCATTGGGTGAACGATCAAGCGGCTGGGTAACAGGTCGCAATTCCGCCTGTGCAACGGCCGGTATCGGGGCCACCTTCTCAACAGGTGCAGGACGCGGTGCTGAAACGCTCTCGCTACGGTCTTCCGGCGAATTGGAGGCAATGCTCTGGCCACGATAGCGGCTCGGTACATTGGTGGCGGCGGCTTGTGCCGCTTCATATTGCTGCAAGGCCGCAATAGGCGATGTATCATTGGAATCGGACGGTCGTGAAGGCGTATCAGACGCCGTGCCGCGCCGTGCGGTAGTGGTGTTGCGGCGGTTCTTGCTGGCGGCTGTATCCTCGTCCGATACGCCGAAAAGCCAAGCGAAGAATCCCTTGCCCGATCCGCTGGAGGAATCGGCAATTGCCGTTTCCTCGCCATCACCGCTATAGCCGCCGACCGAGCCGCCTGCAGCAATCACTTCGGCATAGGCTTCCGCATAGCGCGGGAATTGCTTGCCATCGGTTCCGACATGCACGGTTTTTCCATCGGGGAACAGGCGTGCCAGCTGGTCATGACTCATGCGCGGCCAATGACGCACGCTGCCAACATCCAAATGGACGAAAGGCGTGTAGCTCGTGGGATAGTAGCCGACACCGCCACGCTGCATCCGCATGCCGACATCGCGGACTTTGTCCATCGTGACATCGCCCAGATAGAAGTCCATGGCCTTGCCCATCATGTGTTGGGAATTTTTGGCGACCAGATTGGAGCGCTGCCGCAGCATTGCATTTGTCGTCGGCGAGCGATAACCCGAAACGACGTGGATCGGACCCGAATTGCCGGTGGCACGGGTCGCTTCCCACACAACATCAAACAGACGCGGATCCATCGCGATCGGTTCATCGCGCCGCCAGTCGCGCAAGATCCAGTTCAGCTTGTCGAGACCGTCGCGGGTGAACTGCCCGCCGGATTTATAGGTGATGGTTGCTGTTTCATGCGTGTGCATGTGCTGGATTGTCAGCGCGCGTGTTTCCCCGTTGGCTTCGGCATTGCCGAGGCCTTCAAATCCCAGACAGGTGGCCGACACAATCACGCCTGCAGCAATCGCTCGCCGCATCATATTGCGCTTGCTTGGGTCGGGAACAGCCCGGATCAGTTCGGATAAAACTCTCATACGCGTGTATCGATCCTGCATTGTAACCGGCTTCTTCCCTGTGTCCGATCGTCCGGATGAAGGGGAGGAGCCACTATTGTGGGTGAAATAGATTAACGGCGCGTTGCCAAAACCCTTTGAGGTGCTTTCTGGAAGGCAGCGCGGAGTTTCTCGTCATGTCCGTAAATGTCGGAGTAACGGCGGATGTGGCCGTTTTCATCGACGCTTAAGGTGAAATAGGTCAGGTGAACCGGCATCCGGCTGTGCAAACTGACAATTTTCTCGCCTTTGCCGATCATCGCTTTCAGCCGCGCCTCGTCATAGCCCATACTGCCTAACAGGGCGTCTGCAAGGGCGAAAGGCTGGTCGACCCGCACACAGCCATGGCTAAAGGCCCTTTCGTCACGGGCAAACAGATTGCGCTGCGGGGTATCGTGCAGATAGACGGCATGTTCGTTGGGGAACATGAACTTGATGAAGCCCAGCGCATTGCGCTCACCCGGCGGCTGGCGGATACCAACGATCCGGTCATTCTTGCGGATGACCTGATAGCCATGCCGTTCGGCATAGTCGGGATCGGCGGCAATTTTGGGCAGGAATTCTTTTTTCAGGATCGAATCCGGCACGCCCCATGACGGATTGATCACGACATGGTCCATCACCGACGAAAACACCGGGGTTTGGGTGTTGCTCTTGCCCACCACAACGCGGCCCGTATGCTTTAACGCACCGTGCTCGTAAAGCCGCATCGTATATTCGGGGATATTGACCTCGATCCGGTTATCGCCAGGATTGCCCGGCAGCCAACGCCAGCGTTCCATATTGGTCATGAAGTCATTGAGTTGAAGCGGTAAGGCCGGTTTGCCGTCCGCTGTGCGATTGACGCCAGCAATCTCGGCCAGACTGGCCGTCGTCTCGCGCCATTCTGCCAGCTTGGCACGCAAGGCCTGGTAGCCAGAATGTTTCGGGTTGTAATGCCACAGGGCATTGCCTGTCTCGGTCGCGTTTGCCAGATGCTGCAACACGCTCATGCCGTCCGGAATATCGAGTTTGGGAGTCAGGGATTTCGATATTTTGCTTGGGTCGATCCGGCTGCCACGGGCCTCGCGGGCATAGGTGATGGCGGCCCTTGACAGTTCCACTTCAAGGGAGGCTGTCGGTGATGCTCCGGTCTTGATCAGGGCGAGGAGGGTTGAAGGGGTGTCCAGCCCGTCCTCTTCGGCCAGCGCGAGACGTTTCACCAGCGACTGTCCGTGCTCGGTCAGACCATGGGCATCTATCCATAACGGGCTGAATTCACGGGCTTCATAAAAGCGTAAAATACCGGATTTTTCGGTGCTTTCGCTCCCGCTCACTCCTTGGGACGCAAGGTTGGAGGGCTGTAAAAACGTTCTGATAGATTGCGCCAGCGGCGACAGTCTTTCGGCGGATACGACAGGAAGGATCAGCGGCAATCCTGTCAAACGAGCGTCCCACGGTGCCGGGTAGACGGGCGTGATTTGATTGATCTCGCCCAGATCGAGCAGAGGCGGGTCGGAAATAAGGGCTTGGGCCTGTGCATGGCCTGCACACAATATGGCAGCAAGTGACACCAAACCCGCAGCGCGGGTCCAGAATTCTGCGCTCATGCTGCTTCTCCCGCACGTGAGGCGGCAGCATGGCGGCTCGGACCGGTGCCTGTTGCACTGTCCTGATGGGAAAAGCCTGAGGAGAGATCGGGACCGTCCAGCAATCCGAAATCTCTCGCTTTGCGGTAGAATGTCGAGCGGCCAATACCCAAGGCACTGGCAGCGCGCCCGATATGGTGGTCACAATGGAACAAGGCGTGGCGCAGGATGTCCGCCTCGATCTCCTCAAAAGACCGCAACCGCCGATCGGATCCGGTCAGGCTGACACTCAATTCGGTTGGGGGCAGCCGCCGGGCACTTGCAACGGGGCCTGCCGATATCCGCGGCTGTGGTCCATGGGGATGCTGTATCCCTTCGAGCGAGCAATCCTGCAAGGTGATGATATGGCCTTCGGCCCGCATGGCTGCCTGCTGGATGGCCTTGCGCAAGCCGCGGATATTGTCGCCCCAGATTTGGTTTTGCAAGGCCTGCAAGGTCTCCGCCGAAAAGCCTGCAATTGTCCGTTTCAGGGAGGCCGATACCCTTGCCAGCACATCGTCGATCAGGGGCAGCATATCGTCGCGCCGCTCGCTCAAAGCGGGCATGCGCAGGGGCTGTACGGCCAGACGCATCGCCAGATCTGCTCGGAAACGGCCTTCGCGGCTCAATTCCGCCAGATCTGCAGAAGCGGTGGCATAGAGCCTGATTTTTCGCGCGGCCTTTGGTCCGCCCGGGGTAAAGGCAAAGCGATCACGCATGAAGGCTTCGGACAGAATGGTTTGGCATTCGTCATCCAGCAGGCCGACATGGGTAATCAGCATCGCGCTTTTCAGCGTCAGGCAGCTTTCAATGGCTTGCCCCAAATCTGCAGGGTTGGTGTTGCCTGCATGCAGGGTCAGCAAGGCTTTACCAGAACGCTCAGACTCGCGATGGATAGCGCGGGCCAGTCGCGCTTTGCCCGAGCCGCTCGGTCCTGTCACCAGAACCGGTATGGAGGAGCGGGCCGCCCGCTGTGCTTGGGAGCGCAGACGTTCCATCACCTGCGATGTGCCGATCAGATCGGACAGTTGGGGAGCGGTTTCGTCCTCGCCGGTATCCCGGATTGCAGCTTCGAGCACCTGACGGCGCATGCTGTTGTTGAGCGCCAGTGTCAGCCTCTCGATACCCGTCGGGCGGACAATGAAATCAAGCGCCCCGGCACGGATCGTAGAGGCGACGTGATCAATATTGCCCTCGGTGATCGACATGATGACGGGGGGTGTTTGCAACACGCTTTTCATGCGTGCCAGCACGCCCATGCCATCAAGATCGGGCATCACGAGATCGAGAATCATCGCGTCAATCCGCGGTGTTTCGGGATTGTCGAGCAGCGACAACGCGTCCTGACCGCTTGCAACAGCCATAGGATGATAGCCCGAACGCGTCAGCAGGCCTTCCAGCCGCTGGCGTTCTACAGGGTCATCATCAACAATGAGCACTCGTTTTTGCATCGGCTCCGTTTCATCACTGACAACAGGATCGGGCTTCAAAAAAGCCGATCATGGTTAAGATTCGGATCACACCATGCCTGATGAGGGTAAACGGGGCTTTAACGCCGCACGGTTTTTTAGAGTCTGATTTCTGGGTCCAGACCCATGAGATGCCTTGATCCTGCCATCACGCTCGGCCATAACCGGATAAACACTCAGCAATCTTGCTGGTTACCGGAGCCGTAACGCATGTCCATTCTGTCATTTCCTTTCGACCTGCCGCATCATCTCGCAGCCCAATCCGATAAAGGGGCAGCAAAGGCTAAAACGGATCTGGGCATTTTGCCGGAATGGAATTTGAACGATCTCTATCCGGGCCTCGACAGCGCGGCCTATCTGGCCGATCTGACGCTTGCCGCCAGCCAGGCGAAAGCTTTTGCCGTTGATTATCATGGTAAGCTTGCTGATCTGGCCAAAGGGCCGAATGCCGCACAAGCGTTGTTTGAGGCAATCAAACGCTACGAGGACATGGACGATAGGTTGGGCCGGATCATCTCCTATGCCGGATTGGTCTATTCCGGAGAGACGACCGATCCGGTGCGGGCGAAGTTCTATGGCGATGCGCAAGGACACCTGACAAGCATTTCAACCGATCTGTTGTTTTTTACGCTGGAGCTGAACCGGATCGATGATTCGCTGATTGATCAGGCTGCCAACCATGCACCTCTGGCGCATTACAAGCCGTGGCTGGAGGATATACGCCGTGAAAAGCCCCATCAGCTCGACGACAAGCTCGAACAGTTGTTCCATGAAAAAGCGGCAACCGGTTATTCGTCCTGGAACCGGCTGTTCGACGAAACCATCTCCTCACTGCGCTTTTCGCTCGATGGCGAGGAACTGACCATCGAACCGATTCTGAACAAGATGCAGGATGTCGACGGTGCCTTGCGCCAGCGCGCCTCTGAGGCTTTGGCTGATACATTCAAAGATAATCTGCGGATTTTCACGCTCATCACCAATACTTTGGCCAAGGACAAGGATATTTCCGACACCTGGCGCGGTTTTTCCGATGTTGCGGATTCGCGTCATCTTGCCAATCGGGTGGAGCGCGAAGTGGTAGATGCGCTCGTTTCGGCGGTGCAAACCGCCTATCCGCGCCTGTCCCATCGCTATTACAAGCTCAAAGCCAAATGGTTCGGCGTTGAGGCCCTCAATCACTGGGATCGCAACGCACCACTTCCCAAGGTCGAGCAGAAGGTGATCGCATGGGAAGATGCCAAACAGACTGTGCTGGGTGCCTACGGGCATTTTTCACCCGAGATGGCGCGCCTTGCCCAACGCTTTTTTGACGAGCGCTGGATCGATGCGCCGGTGCGTCCGGGTAAGGCACCGGGAGCGTTCGCCCATCCGACCGTCCCTTCGGCCCATCCTTATGTGCTGGTCAACTATCAGGGCAAGCCGCGCGATGTCATGACGCTGGCCCATGAATTGGGGCATGGGGTGCATCAATTGCTGGCTGGTCCCAATGGGGCTTTGATGGCACCAACGCCGCTCACTTTGGCAGAAACAGCCTCGGTGTTTGGCGAGATGCTGACCTTCCGCTCCATGCTGGACAAAACCTCCGATCCACTGGCCCGCAAGGCTATGCTGGCCGGTAAGGTTGAGGATATGATCAATACGGTGGTCCGCCAGATCGCCTTTTACAGTTTCGAGCGCAAAGTCCATCTCAAGCGCAAGGAAGGCGAGCTGACCGCCGATGACATTTGTGCCTTGTGGATGGATGTGCAGCACGAGAGTCTTGGGCCCGCGATCCGTCTTGGTCCGGGGTATGAAACCTTCTGGACCTATATTCCGCATTTCATCCATTCTCCCTTCTATGTCTATGCCTATGCTTTCGGTGATTGCCTGGTGAACTCGCTCTATGGTGTTTATGAAAAAGCCTCGGATGGGTTTGTCGATCGTTATTTTGCCATGCTTTCGGCTGGCGGCACCAAACATCATTCCGAATTGCTGGCTCCGTTCGGCCTTGATGCGCGTGATCCGGCCTTCTGGCAGATCGGGCTTGGTGTGATCGAGAATATGATCATCGAGCTCGAACAGCTGGATTAAGTTTGATCCAGTTCGGGTTTTTGACCGTGTAGAGGGTATGGGCTGTTGTGGTGCCCGATAGGGCGTTGATGATGAGCCTAGCCGATGATGAGCAAAACCGATTATCAGCCCGCGCGGCCCGCTATATGCGGGTCGGACTGCAGGTGGGCGGCGTCGCTGCACGGATGGCTGGCGCGCGGCTGACAGGAACAGGCTTTGGCGAGCATGCCAATGCGGTGTTGCTGACGCAGGCCCTTGGCGGGCTTAAAGGCCCGTTGATGAAGGTTGCGCAACTGGTGGCGACCATTCCCGATTTGCTGCCTCCCGATTTTGCACAAGAGTTGCAAAAAATCCAAAGCGATGCCCCGCCAATGGGTGCTGCATTTGTCAAACGCCGGATGATTGCCGAGTTGGGACCGAATTGGCTGACCCGCTTTGCTCAATTCGATCTTAAACCTTCAGCTGCGGCATCGTTGGGCCAGGTGCATCGGGCCACCTCACTGGCAGGTGAGGCATTGGCGTGCAAGCTGCAATATCCTGATATGCAATCGGCAGTGGAGGCCGATCTCAATCAGCTGTCCGTGCTGTTTGCGATGCATCGTCAGATGGATCCGGCAATTAATACCAGTGAAATCGCCAAGGAAATTTCAGAGCGGATTCGCGAGGAATTGGATTATGTCCGCGAGGCGAAACATGCCGCCTTGTATCAACACATGCTGGCCGAAGAGACATTGGTGCGGGTGCCACATGTGCATCAAGACATCTCGACCGATCGGCTGCTGGTGCTGAATTGGCTGGAAGGCCAGCCTTTGTTGGGGTTCAAGCAGCATGATCTCTCTGTGCGCAACCGCATTGCCACGGCGATGTTTCAGGCGTGGTGGTTACCGTTCAGCCGTTTTGGCGTGATCCACGGTGATCCTCATTTGGGTAATTATACCGTGTTCGATGAAGGTGCTGAGCCGGGCGGCATCAATCTGCTGGATTATGGCTGTGTGCGAATCTTCCCGCCACGATTTGTCGGCGGGGTGGTCGATCTGTATCGCGGCTTGCTTGAGAATGATCTGGAGCGGGTCACCCATGCCTATGAGACCTGGGGCTTCAAAGGGCTGACCAAGGATTTGATCGAAGTGCTGAATGTTTGGGCGCGGTTTATCTATGCGCCTTTGCTGGATAATCGGGTGCGCACGGTTGCCGATGGGGTCAGTCCTGCCGCTTATGGACGCAAGGAAGCCTTTACAGTTCATCAGGCGTTGAAAAAGCAGGGTCCTGTTACCATTCCGCAGGAATTCGTGTTTATGGATCGCGCGGCAATCGGCTTGGGCAGCGTGTTCTTGCATCTCTCTGCCGAATTGAATTTCCACAAGCTGTTTGAAAACGCCATGGCTGACTTCTCGGTCGAGGGGGTGACGTTGCGACAATCCCGGGCTTTGGAGGCCGTGGGGCTGATCCCCGCTTGACCTTGCGGCCTGCTCGGCTCAGGCTCGTGATCCTGCAAGGAGAACGACCAGATGAGCACACAAAAAAAGACCAGCGGAGAGATTCCGCGTCGACAGGATCAGGACCCCGAAGCCATGGCTTTGGTCATTGCTTCAACCGAATTATCGAGTAATAACAAGGAATTATTCGATAAGTGCAATGAAAAGCTGGGTTTCATCCCGAATGTTTTGGCTACGTACGCGCACGACAATGCCAAGCTTGAAGCATTTACGCTGTTCTACAATGACCTGATGATGGCGCCTTCCGGCCTGTCGAAACTCGAACGGGAGATGATTGCGGTGGCGGTCTCCTCCGAAAATCGCTGCTTCTATTGCCTGACCGCCCACGGTGCCGCGGTGCGGCAATTGTCGGGGGATCCGGTTTTGGGGGAATTGCTGGTGATGAACTGGCGGGCGGCCGATCTGTCGCCACGCCACCACGCCATGCTGGCCTTTGCCACCAAAATAACCCGTGCATCCTATGAGATCGCCGAGGCAGACCGTCAGGTCCTGCGCGATACAGGCATGAGTGACCGCGACATCTGGGATGTGGCAGCCGTGGCCTCGTTCTACAACATGACCAATCGCATGGCTTCTGCTGTCGATATGCGGCCCAATCTGGCCTATCACGGCCAAGCGCGGGGTTGAGCGCAAAAAATAGCAAGCGTGCGTTGAGCACAAAAAAAGAGCCGGCCTGAGCCAGCTCTTGAAGTCTTGGGAGGATACGAAACTCAATCAGAGAGAATGTCATAAGCTGTTGGTGGACCCGGTTCTCAAACCCCCGATGCTAGGGGGGGACTGTTATCAGGGGCGAGTACCGGGTCCGAGGCAACACTGATCACTATACTCTGCACTGCGGCGATGGATGGGCCAGATCAAGGCGAAATCATGATTTTTTGAACTGCCCTGCATTTTTTTAGACTTGTTGGACGCCTATCCTGAAGGCATCATGTGCGGATTGGATCGTGTGAGTGGGGCTGATGATGAGTGATGCGCTGGAGGAGATCAGCCGCTCGGGGGAAGAGCAAATGCAGCGGAGCGCTGAGCCTGCTCTGATTTTGCCATTGCCTGTGCCCCATGCCACGGGTGGATCAGTATCAGGGAATCACAGTGCGGTTCCCTCCGCTCCTGCTGTGGTGGCGTTTGACCGGTTTGAACTGCGTGTACTGCTCAATCTCTATGGCCGGATGGTGGCTGCGGGCGAGTGGCGTGATTATGCTATGGATTTCACTCCGGATCTGGCTATTTTCTCGGTGTTTCGGCGCGCCCATGATGTCCCACTTTACCGGGTCGAGAAAAACCCGAAGCTGGCGCGCAAACAGGGGCAATATGTTCTCAAAGGTGCCGCTGGGCAGGTGCTCAAACGCGGCCATGACTTGCAGCTGGTGCTGCGTTTTCTTGCTAAGCCGGTGAAGCTAGTGGTGGGCTAGGGTTTTGTGAGAGGCCAGCCATCCCTCCAACAAAAAGGCCTCGCGAACGAGGCCTTTAAGACGTGATATGGTGTCGACGATTAGTCGCTGTTGCGGTTGCCCATCAGGGACAACAGGAACTGGAACATGTTCACAAAATCCAGATACAGCGTCAGGGCACCCATTACCGACCATTTGGAAATCAGGGTCTGGTCATAGGCCACAGCGTCGTATTCTTCCTTCAGGCGCTGGGTATCCCAAGCCGTCAGGCCTGCGAAGATCAATACGCCGACGACCGAGATGGCAAACTGCACAGCCGAGCTCTGCATGAAGATGTTGACGAGGCTGGCGATCATGAGGCCGATCAGGCCCATCACCAGAAAGCCGCCCATCGCGGAAAGCGACCGCTTGGTCGTATAGCCATACAGTGACGTACCCGCAAACATCAGAGCCGTGATGGCAAACACCTGCACCACGCTACCGATCTGGTAGATGACGAAGATCGAAGACATCGAAAGGCCCATCGTCGCTGCAAAGGCCCAGAAGGTGCCGAGCAGGCTTGTATAGCTCATCCGCTCAAAGCGGAAAGAGAGCACGAAGATGAAAGCCAGAGGTGCCAGCATCACCAGCCATTTCAGCGGGCTAAGGTATAGCGCCTGACCCAGTGGGGTCAGAGCAAGCTTGCCGTTGACCTCATGGGTTGCAGCCATGAATGTCCCCCAAGCCACCAGTCCGGAAATTCCCAGTGCCAGTGTCATGTGGTTGTAAATACCCAGCATATAAGTCCGCAGGCCCTGATCATACGTCGCGCGATCAATCGGCGCCGAATAAGCACCCCACGGGGTTGATCCATTTCCATCGAAATTTGACATCGATTTATCCTTTAGTTCCCCTCCCGCCTTGATGGCGGCTTGAGGAAAATATGAGTAGATTGTGACCAAATTACAAGTGGTCAAACGCTTTGTTTGGTTTGTTTCTTATAAAGAATGCAGATGTCGGGCCGGTTTTTGACCTAAAACCCGCCAAGTGCCGATCAAGCCCAACCCTATTGTGCCGATCACGCCCAGAATTGCCACGCTGTAAGCCTGTTGCGTCAGTCCGTGATAGCTCAGTTTCATCAGCTTGGTAATAATGGTTTGCGCCAGAATATTCCCCGCAATAAGTCCGAAAATTGCCGAGAATAGAGCGATGATCGCGTATTCGATCATATAAGAGCGGATCAGCATGGTGCGGGTGGCCCCCAGTGTTTTCAAGATCACCGCATCATAGATTCGTGCCTGCTGGCCCGCTCCCAATGCACCTGCCAGGACAAGGATGGCCGAAAACAATGTCACAAGGCTTGCGCCGCGAATGGCGGCAATCAGCTTGCCAACCAGCTCGTCGATTGCTTCAAGTGCATCCTTGACCCTGACAGAAGTAACGCCGGGAAAGCGTGTCGCCACTTTGGACAACAGCCTTGCCTCGTCCACAGCATTGGCTTCGGGCGGATTGGTCAAGGTCGCCAGGGTGTTGTAGGGCGCACCGGAAAAACTGTTGGGTGAGAAAACCATGACAAAATTGATGCCGAGCGACTGCCATTCGATCCGCCGGAAATTGGCAATTCTGGCCTCGATCAAGCGCCCCAAGACGTTCACGGTGATGCGGTCTCCGAGTTTTAGCCCCAGGCCCTTTGCTGCCTCGCTGTCAAAGGACAGCAAAGGCGGTCCTGCATAATCCTTGGGCCACCATTCTCCCTCGACCACCACCGATCCTTCTGGTGGGCTTGCTGAAAAAGTGATGCCGCGATCGCCTTCCAGAACCCATGCAATATCATCGCGCGCTTTGATTTTTTCGGCACGTGTCTCGTTGAGTGCGGTTATGCGTCCGCGCATCATCGGCACGGTTAGCATTTTGCCCTTCGGAGCCAGTTCAGTGATGAATTGGGTGAAAGGGCCGAGATCATCACGCGGGACATCGATGAAGAAAAAGCTCGGGGCTTTTTCAGGTAACGATTGACGCAACTGCTGGCGCAACGTGTCGTCAATGCTTGCAATTGTGACCAGAAGTGTCACGCCCAACCCGATGGATAGCACCAGCGTCGGCGCCAGCGATCCCGGGCGGTGGATGTTGGATAAAGCAAGCCGCCATTCGGTGTTTCGAGCCAGCGGCAAATGTCTGGCCAGCAAGGCCAAAGCCAGTCCCATGCCGCGCAGGATGATAAAAATTGCACTGGTTGCAACCACCGACCAGATGGCAATCTTGCGGTCATAGGCGAACAGGACGGCCACAGCCGCTAACCCCAGGACGGCCAAAATTGTCGCTGCGATATAGCGGCGGCGCGGCCAACGCCATGCAGGTGCAACCTCGTCACGAAATAGCGCTGAGACCGACACGTCATGCGCACGGCCCAGGGGCCAAAGCGAGAAGGCCAATACCGCCAGCATGCCGTAGACGATGCCCAGACCTGCCAGCTCGGGATAAACATGCGGCTCAAGCGGTACAGGCAGATACTGGATTGCAAAAATGGCAATAGCAAAGGGCATGGCCGCGCCGATGGCCAGCCCGATCAGGGTGCCGACCAGTCCCATCCCCATGACCTCGATCAACGCAAGTGAAAAAACGGTTGCGCCTGATGCGCCGACCGCCTTCATCACCGCCATGGTTTCCCTGCGGCGCTCGACAAAAGCGGCGGTGGCGTTGGCCACGCCGATGCCGCCGACAATTAGGGCCGTCAAACCAACAAGTGTCAGGAATTGGGTAAAACGTTCCAGGTTGCGGGTGAATTGCGGCGCAGCGTTGCGGCGATTGCGGATTTCAAAGCCGGCATCGGGAAATAGTTTCGGAATGATAAGGCCCAGCTGGTCCAGCGCGGCATCGGAACGCTCATGCAGGCTGATCCGCCATGAATGCCGGATCAGCGCATCGGCACGCATCAGGCCTAAGGCTTGCAGAGCCTCCTGCCGCATCAAAAGTCGCGGGCCAAGGCTGAGGCCGCCTGCCAGCTTGTCCGGCTCTGTCAGCAAAACCGCACGCAATTCAATCGAGGATTCCCCGATCTGCACCCTGTCACCCACTTTCACATTCAGTCGGGCAAACAAGGCCGAATCGGCCACCGCACCATAGATGCCGTTTGATGCTGCAAGGGCTTGGGCCAGAGCGATGGGTGGGTCAAGCACAACCGCGCCAATAGCCGGATAAGAGGCATCAACCGCCTTGATTTCGGCAAGGCCTGCGGCTTTGTCTCCAGTACGGACCATCGCCCTGAGGCTCATCAAATATGTCAGGGCACCTTGCTGGTTGAAAAAGGCCAGTTCCTTGTCGCTGGCTGGCAGTTGCGTCCGGCTGATCGAGATATCGCCTCCCAAAATCTGCCTGCCATGGGTAGCCAATCCGTCACTGAGCGATTGTGCGATCGAGCCGATGCCGGTTATGGCCGCAACGCCCAGCGCGATACAGCTGATAAAAATACGAAAGCCTGAAAAGCCGCCGCGCAGATTGCGTGAGGCCAGACGGATCAGGGTTGCGCCCTTTGAAGAGGAGATAAAAGACCTCATGTCAGGCGGTCACAGTGGCAAATGAGTCATGCTCGATCTGACCCGAACGGAGCCGCACTGTGCGGTCGCAGCGTGCGGCCAGTCCGAGGTCATGGGTCACAAGAATCAGCGTGGTGCCATGCTCTCTTTGGAGTTCGAACAACAATTCGACAATATCGGCGCCGGTCGCCTCATCGAGATTTCCAGTGGGTTCATCAGCCACAAGAATAGCCGGGTTGGCGACAATGGCACGGGCCAGCGCCACGCGCTGCTGCTCTCCGCCCGACATTTCCGCGGGGTAATGACTCGAGCGTTGCGACAGACCCACCCGCGCGAGTGCGGCGGCCGCGCGTGTTGAAGCGTCCCTCCCACCGGCCAATTCCAACGGTACCGAGACATTCTCGAGTGCTGTCATGGTGGGGATCAGATGGAAGGATTGAAACACGACACCAATGTGCTTGCCTCTGAAACGGGCCAGTTGATCCTCGCTCATCTGGGTCAGATCCTGGTTCTGGATGATGATTTCGCCGCTGTCAGGCTGTTCAAGTCCTGCCATGCACATCAGCAAGGTGGATTTGCCTGAACCCGAGGGTCCAACAAGGCCAAGCGCTTCGCCTTTTATCACATCCAGCGAGATTGATTTGAGAATATGGACTCGCCCCGCACCCCGGCCAAGACTTAAATCGACATTGCGTAAAGAAATTGCCTTGACCATCAACCTGCCTCAATCCAATAAGATCATATGTGTTAAACACTGCATATTTTCAATTTGGCTCGTGCCTACCATCGAGTCTGCACTTTTGAATAGCCTGTCTGTTGCGTTTCGTCCTGTGCTATCTCTACGCCTTCCGAGGAGCCCTCGGATCATTCGAGCCCCATTAAACGACCAAGGTTATTACGATGCTGTTTTTTCGCCTGTCACGACTTACACTGATGTTCAACATGGCTTTTTTAGGGCTTATTGCCGCAGCGTTATGGATGCCAGTTCCCGCTATGGCGCAGTCCAAACCGTCGAGGCCCTTAAAAATCGTTGCTTTGGGCGACAGCTTGACCGCGGGCTACCAGCTCGCCAATGGCGAGGCCTATCCGGATGTGTTGCAAAAGGCGCTGCTTGGTCGTGGAATTCAGGCGGTGGTGGCCAATGCTGGCGTATCGGGTGATACCACCTCGGGTGGCTTGGCACGGCTTGATTTCTCTGTCCCTGAGGGCACTGATGCTGTCCTGCTGGAATTGGGTGCCAATGACATGATGCGCGGCGTTGATCCCGAAATTCCGCGCGCCAGTTTGACCAAAATAATTTTGAAACTCAAAGAACGCCGGATACCGGTCATGCTGTTCGGTATTCCTGCATGGTCGAATGCCGGCCCCGATTATGCCAAACAATTCAACGCGATCTATCCCGATCTGGCGTTGGTCTATCAGGTTCCGCTCTATCCGTTTTTTCTCGAGGGCCTCATTGGCAATCGCGATATGATGCTGGCAGATGGCATCCATCCCAGCGCGGCAGGGGTGCGGGAGATGGTCCGTTTGACCCTGCCGCATGTTGAGGCATTTTTACGAAAGCTGCCGGCCAAGCCGTGATTAGCACTGGTTTTGCAACGGAATCTGTGCCAATCGGTGTTGCCCTTTCCTGATCTTGTTAGCGCGGAGTGCTTCTATTATGGAATTTCGTACCCTTGGCCGCACCGGCCTGAAGGTAAGCAGTATTTGTCTTGGCACCATGAATATGGGTGAGCAGAATACCGAGACAGAAGGCCATGAACAGATGGATTACGCGCTTGAGCGCGGCATCAATTTCTTTGACACGGCAGAGCTTTATCCCGTCCCGCCCAAGGCCGAAACGGTTGGTCGGACAGAAAAGATCATTGGCAGCTGGTTCGCCGCCCATAAAAACCGCGATAAAGTGGTCTTGGCTTCCAAAGTGGTGGGTCGCACCCCGATGGACTGGTTCCGTGATCCCAAGGGTCCGGCTGAACTGAGCAAAGCCCAGATGACCGAGGCGCTGGAAGGCAGTCTGCGCCGCCTTCGCACCGATTATATTGATCTCTACCAGCTGCACTGGCCTGATCGTCCCATGCCTTGGGGCTCCAACCCGACGCATTTCAAAGCCGATGAAATGAAAGGTGATTTCCATAGTTTTGAGAGCATTCTCGATATCCTCAATGGCTTCGTGAAAGCCGGCAAAGTCCGCCATGTCGGTTTGTCTAACGAAAGCGCTTGGGGCACGATGAAGTTTCTGATAACGGCTGACCAGCTTGGCTTGCCACGGATGGCGTCCATCCAGAATGCCTATTCGCTGATTAACCGCACCTATGAGACCGCTCTGGCTGAAATCAGCTTGCGTGAGGATTGCGGTTTGCTGGCCTATTCGCCATTGGCGCAGGGCTACCTGACCGGAAAATACCGTATGGGTGCCTTGCCTGACAAATCCCGTAAGGCGCTTTTCAACCGCTTGCAGCGTTATGAAAAGCCCGGTACCGACGTGGCCATCGAGGCCTATTGGGATCTGGCCCATGAGACCGGACTGTCACTGACCCAGATGGCGCTGGCCTTTGTGACCTCGCGTCCGTTCGTGACATCCAACATCATCGGCGCGACCACGATGGAACAGCTCAAGACCTGTATCGACTCCGTGAATGTCACGATTACGCCGGAGCTGGAAGCCAAGATCGACGCGATCCATCAGGTGCATATGAACCCTGCACCATAAGCGGTTCCAACCGCCGGTTGAGAATCGGCCTCTCTCCTTCCATTCTGCGTTTTCATTCGTCATGATGTGACCTGGTTGCGTTGAAGGAAGGGGAGGTGGCCATGCCCCGTTTGTTTACCGGCTTTGAAGTGCCCACCGATATTGCCGACCAACTCGCTGCTGTGCGGGGCGGCCTGACGGGAGCGCGCTGGATTACTCCCGATCACTATCATGTCACCTTGCGGTTTTTCGGGGATATTGATGGTGCAACCGCCCGTGATATCGATGCGATGTTGGCCTTGACCGATAAGCCCGCCTTGCGTTTGACGGTGACGGGCTTGCGTATATTCGGCGGAGAGCGCCCGCGAGCGATTGTCGCCGAAATCGAATCCACACCGGATTTGTTGGAGATGCAGGCTGAACAGGAGCGGCTGGTGCGGCGGCTCGGTCTGCCTCCCGAAACACGGAAATATGCACCCCATATCACGCTGGCGCGCTTGCGCGACGTATCGGCTTTCCAGCTTGCCGCTTTCATTTCGGCGGTCGGTGCTGTGCCGAAGCTGACTTTTACGGCTGAACGCTATGTGATGTTTTCTTCGCGAGACTCGGTGGGCGGTGGCCCCTATATTGTGGAGGCGGATTATCCGCTGGGGATGGGTGCAGATGACCTCTTTGCTGAATGAAGCCGAACGGCAGTCCTTGTCAGGTACGTTGCCACTCTGGACACTTGCTGAGGGACGTGACGCAATTGTCCGTAAGCTGGATTTCGATGACTTCAGTCAAGCCTTTGCGTTTATGACGCGAGTGGCCATGCTGGCCGAGCAGTTCAACCACCATCCCGAATGGTTCAACTGCTATCGACGTGTCGAGATCACGCTATCGACCCATGATGCAGGCGGATTGACGCATAAGGATGTTGAATTGGCCAAAAAAATCGAGGGCTTGCTGGCCTGATCCGGTTATTTGGGCTGCATCCGCAAGGCGCCGTCCAGCCGGATGGCCGTTCCGTTGAGCATGTCGTTTTCGATGATGGAACGGGCCAGTTGCGCGTATTCGCCGGGCTTGCCGAGGCGCGCGGGGAAGGGGATGCTCGCTTCCAGCGCATGTCGGAAATCATCGGGTACAGCGGCCATCATCGGCGTTTCAAACAGGCCTGGCATGATGCTCATCACGCGGATGCCATAACCGGCCAGATCGCGCGCCATCGGCAGAGTCATGCCGACAATGCCGCCTTTGGAAGCCGAGTAGGCGGTCTGGCCGATCTGCCCGTCCTCGGCTGCCACCGATGCCGTGCAGATGATGACACCGCGCCCGCCATCCGGTGTGACAGGGTCGAGTTGGGCCATTGCCACAGCCGATTGGGCGATCATGGTAAAAGTCCCGGTCAGATTCACGGCGATGACTTTATTGAACAAAGCCAGATCATGGGCCAGCCATTCGCCGGTATCGCGTTTTTTGCTGACCAGCCGTTTGCCCTGCGCGATGCCGGCACAATTGATCAAAATCCGTTCGACTCCGTGGGCCGTGCGCGCTTTGGCTATTCCCTCCGCGACAGAAGCCTCATTGGTGACATCAACGGTGTAAAATTGCGCTCCCATTTCGGCGGCAATGGGCGCACCTTTAGGGTCCATATCAAAGGAGGCGACTTTGACGCCGGCCTTGCGCAGCATGGCAATGGTCGCCTGTCCGAGGCCGGACGCTCCACCAGTGACAATGGCGGCAAGCTGGTCGTTAAGCTCCATGATGCTTCTCCCTTGGCTATCTTTGCTGGAAAGCTACAGGCAAATACAGGCCATCGCCAGCTAGCCGTTTGGGCAAGACGGGCGATCGTTCAGCCTGTGCGCTCTTCCATGCCGCGCCTGAGCCGTGTGAAAGCCAGCCTGATGCGCGATTTGACGGTGCCGAGCGGAAGGCCTGTCTTTTCGGCAATTTCACTGTGGGATAGTCCGTCGAAAAACGCCAGACGGACCAGCATCAGCTGTTCTTCGGGTAAATCAGCCAGAGCCAGTCTGATCATGTCTTCCTGCTTGCCCAGATCGATCATTGCATCGGCGTCGGGCGTGTCGGCAACGATATCGTCGAAGCCGTCGGCCGGATCGACAAAATCGATGCGGTTGCGGCGCAAGCGGTCAATCCGGCGATTGCGGGCAATGCGGAACAGCCATGTGCCCAACGCGGATTTTCGCGAATCAAACAGATGGGCCTTGTGCCACAGGGTGACCATCACATCCTGAGTGATTTCCTCGGCCTGTGCGGAATCCGTTCCGAGGCGAATCAGATGCGATTGCAAACGCGGCACGAAATAATCGAACAGCTGTGCAAATGCAGCGCGGTCACGATGCTCGACAAGTGCGGCTACAAGACTGTTGAAATCGGTGGGCGAGGGCAAACGAGGTTTTCCTGATAGGCTGATGCGGCCGAATGGTCTGTCTTGCGAGGATGTTAGGCGATAGTCTACCGTGCCGGAACCGGTTTGGCAGCAGGCAGATATTTCCACGCCGACCACTGTGCCATGAAACATGAAGATGATACAATAACATCTGACATTCGGACGGGCAGTTGGACGGGCAGGGCGTAACACAGATTTATTTGGTTCGAGTTCGATAGCAATTTTGCCATTTTTGCGCTTCATTAACCATTGGGCGTCATAGAATAGATCCGCATAACGTGGATGTGTGGTGGCACTCTATAGGATAGACTTCAGACCATGATTGAAAAAAATAGATTCTCTGGTGTGTTGGCGGTGCTTGCGCTCGCAACCAGTGCTGTTTTGGTGCCTCATCTGGCATTCGCTCAGAAAAAACCTGAAAAGCCGGCTGCCGCTGCACCGGCTCAACCTGCAGGACCTGTCTTGCTCGGTACGTTCGGGGACTGGGGAGCCTATGCTGCCGATGCCTCTGGCAAGGGACGGGTCTGCTATGTTCTGTCCAAGCCCAAAGAGCGGATTCCGAAAGAACTCAAGCGCGATGACGGTTTCTTGTTCATCTCGGCACGTCCTGCCGATGGTGTGCATAATGAAATCAGTTTTGTACTCGGCTTTCCGACCAAGGATAACTCGGTCGGTGAAATGGTCATCGGTTCGACTAAATTCACCCTTGTCACCAAGGGCACCAGCGCATGGGTAAAAAATGCCGCTGAAGATGGCAGTGCGGTCGATTTGATGAAGAAAAACAAGACAATGACCGTCAAAACCAGTTCCGGCAAAGGCAATGCCACCACCGATCACTATGCGCTAGCAGGATTGGGGCAGGCCTTGGACCGCATCAAGAAAGAATGTCCATAACACTGCTTTGATAGCTTGCAGGACGACAATATGATAAAAGCCCGCTCACGGATGCACGAGAGCGGGCTTTATGATTGTGAACGATAGTCTTCTGATTGAAAAAACACCGGAAGTGACGGTGCCTGTGGTGATCGAGCGTGGCTCGTCGCTGGTTGGAATGACACGCGCCCAAATGGCAAGCGCTCTGCGCGAGATCGGTGTGCCCGAACGCGAAACGCGGATGCGCGTCGCCCAATTGTGGCACTGGATCTATCATCGCGGCGTGGATGAATTCGATGCCATGCTCAATGTTTCAAAAGGCATGCGGGCCTCCCTCAAGCAAAGCTATACGCTGGCGCGCCCCGAGGTGATTTCAGAACAGATTTCGATTGATGGCACCCGCAAATGGTTGATTCGCATGCCGTCGACCGGCCCGCATGACAAGGGCGCAGAGATCGAAACTGTCTATATTCCTGAATCCGATCGCGGGACTTTGTGCATTTCCTCGCAAGTTGGCTGCACGCTCAACTGCACTTTTTGCCATACGGGCACGCAGAAATTGGTGCGCAATCTCTCGAGTTCGGAGATCATCGCACAGGTCATGGTTGCGCGCGATCGTTTGGGCGATTGGCCCGGTGCGGAACGATCGACCGAAGGGCTGGTGCCCGCCGGCTTGCGGGCTGTGTCCAATGTCGTGCTGATGGGCATGGGAGAGCCACTCTATAATTTCGAGAATGTGCGTGATGCAATGGAAGTGGTGACCGATGGCGACGGACTTTCTCTGTCTCGCCGCCGTATTACCCTGTCGACATCCGGCGTTGTGCCGATGATCGAGCGCGCCGGTCACGAGATCGGTTCGATGCTGGCGATTTCTTTGCACGCGGTGCGCGATGATTTGCGCAACGAACTGGTGCCGCTCAACCGCAAATATCCGATCCGCGAGCTGTTGGATGCCTGCCGCAACTATCCCGGTGTTTCGAATGCGCGTAGGATCACCTTCGAATATGTGATGCTGGATGGTATCAATGACAGCCATGCCGATGCACGCGAGCTGGTGCGACTGCTGAAGGGAATTCCGGCTAAAATCAATCTGATCCCGTTCAATCCTTGGCCCGGTACCCGCTATACCTGTTCTGATTGGGAGCGGATCGAGGAATTTTCGGATATCGTGTTTCGGGCAGGCTATGCCTCGCCGGTGCGTACCCCGCGTGGGCGCGATATTCTGGCAGCGTGCGGCCAGCTCAAAAGCGAGACCGAAAAGCTGCGGGCCCGCGCCCGCATGATGCTGGAAAGCGGTATCGGGGCCGAAGGCATCTATGCCAGCAATCACGACGCGGATTGAGGCCAGTAAACGGCTAAAGGGAAATTGCCATGACGGATGCTATGCCCAAGGCCGAACCGCATCGCCTTACACTCCGGGTCTATTATGAGGACACGGATTTTTCTGCCCGCGTCTATCACGCCTCATATCTCCGGTTTCTGGAACGTGCGCGCACCGAATTGTTGCGCGAACTCGGTATCCATCAAGGCGCGCTGCATGGTGCCGATCAAGCCTATGTCTTTGTCGTTCGCCGGATGGAACTGGAATGGCTGAAACCGGCGGTCATGGATGATCTGTTGGATGTCGAGACAGTCTGTGTCTCGCAACGCGGACCTTTGCTCACACTCGACCAGAGAATCATCCGCGATGGTGTGGTCTTGCTGACGGCGACTGTGCTGGTTGTCACCATCAAGGACGGCAAGCCTTCGCGCCTGCCGCCCGATATTGCAAAACTGTTTAATCCAGCCAATTCCTAGCAGGCCAGGATCTCAACCGATCGACTGCCTCAGAATGCGGGCAAGGCGGTCGGAGAAATTTTTGGGATCGGTGGGTCGTTCGCCGTCAAGAATCAGTGCTTCATCAAGCAACAGATGCGCGGCATCCTGTTTGAGTTCACTTCGGCTCGTATCCAGTCCTGCCAGTGAGCGGATCACATCATGCTGGGGGTTGATTTCCAGAACCGGCTTTGCGGCGGTTTCGATCCGGCCTGCCCCCATCAGCATTTTTTCAAGCTGGCGGTCCGGCCCCTGCTCGGAGGCAACGATGCAGACCGCGCTGTCGGTCAGGCGATCCGAGATCCGCACATCCGATACTGCTTCTCCCAACGTGTCCTTGAAGAAGCTGATCAGGTCTATGGTGGGCTGGTCGCCTGCTTGATCCGCCTTTTTGGAGGAATCCAGCAGAGGGATCAACGAGAGATCGGATGCGCCTTGTGTCACCGATTTGAACGGCTTGCCCTCGAACGACACTCCGGAGGAGACCCAAAAACTATCAACAGGATCGGTCAGGAACAAAACCTCGATGCCGCGCGCCTTAAACCCTTCGAGATGGGGTGAGGATTCAAGCCGTTTGCGGTCATCACCAGCGATATAATAGATAGCGGTCTGATTGTCTTTGAAGCCTTCGACTATTGCAGGCAGGCTTTTAAGGCTTTCGCCCGATGATGTCGTGGCAAAGCGAGACAGTCCTAACAGCGCATCGCGCCGCTCGTAGTCCTCGTAAATTCCTTCCTTCAGCACAGGGCCGAAATTGGCCCAGATCGCGGCATATGTTTCGGGTTCATTGCTGGCGATTTTTTCGAGATCACCGATGACGCGGCCTGTGACACCGCGTTTGATGGCGGTCAGGATTGCACTTTCCTGGATCATTTCGCGCGAGACATTGAGCGGCAGATCGGCGGAATCAACCAGTCCACGGACAAAGCGCAGATAGCGCGGCAGGATTTCAGCCTCGTCGGTGATGAACACGCGTTTTACATAGAGTTTGATCCTGCCTTTGCGGTCGGCATCGAACAGGTCAAACGGTTTTGAGCCGGGAATGAAGGTCAAGACTGTATATTCCTGACGGCCCTCGGCCCGGTAATGCAGTGTGCTGGCAGGCTCGTCGTAAACACCGGCCACCGAGCGATAAAAATCAGTGTAATCCTGGGCAGAAATATCGGCTTTGGATTTGGTCCATAGTGCTGCACCGTCGGTGACTTCGCTTGCTTCGGTCTCGCCGGTATCCCTGATCTGGATCGGCACCGGGACGTGGCCGGATTGGGCGCGGATCATCCGTTCCAGCGTATATTTTTCGGCATAGCTCAACGCATCTTCAAGCAGGTGCAGCACAACCCGGGTTCCCCGTACAGGCGCATCCCCGACGACCAGTGGAATCATCTCGAACGTGCCCTTGCCGTCGGACGACCACTGCCATGCCTCGTCCGAACCGGCGCGGCGCGAGAGAACATCGACGCGTTCTGCCACCATGAAGGCTGAATAAAAACCGACACCGAACTGGCCAATCAGTGTGGCGTCGCCGCCTTTCTGGGCGGCTTCGATCTGCTCCATGAAGGCCTTGGTGCCCGACCGCGCAATGGTGCCCAAAGCATCCACCATGTCCTGACGGGTCATGCCGATGCCGTTGTCGTCGATGGTCAGGCGTTTGGCCTCTTTGTCGATGGTCAGCATAATGCGCGGGGTCGCGTCATCACCATAAAGTTCGGGCGCACCAATGGCCTCATAGCGAAGTTTTTCGCAGGCATCGGCAGCGTTTGAAATCAATTCGCGCAAAAAGACATCTTTGTCGGAATAAACCGAGTGAACCATCATGTGCAGCAGTCGCGATACATCCGCTTCAAAGACATGCTGTTCAGGGGCGGTTTTTGCGCTCTTGCTTTTGGTCATAGCTGTAATCTCCAAGTCAAATCGAAAGGTTCATATCGAAAGGTTCATATCGAGAGGATGGTCTGGAATTGGGGATTGGGGAGCCGGAATTCAAGATCAGGCTCTTCGATGGCATACATGTATGGTCTCATTCGCTGTGAGCGCAGCTGCGTCGATGATATGGGGCTTTTCGTGCCCCATCAGGCAGGATAGGGTTCAGGGCATATAAATTTGGGGAGGTAGGGGCATGCTTCGTTGCGCCATTCTGGATGATTATCAAAACACGGCTTTGTCGCGGGCTGATTTTTCGGCATTTGAGGGTCGCGTGGTTTTTGATGTGTTCACCCATCACATCGCCGATACGTCCGATCTGGTCGAGGCGTTGCAACCCTATGATATTGTGGTGGCGATGCGCGAACGGACCCCGATCACGCGTGAGCGGCTCGCGAAACTGCCCAATTTGAAATTGCTGATCACAACAGGCATGCGCAATGCCTCCATTGACGGTGGTGCGGCCAAAGAGCTGGGGGTGACCTATTGCGGCACTCCGGGATTTCCCGGTTCGACCGCCGAACTGACATGGGGCCTGCTTCTGTCGATCATGCGACAGATTCCGCAGGAACTGGAGCATTTTCGCGCGGGCTCGGCGCAATGGCAGCGTACGGTGGGGCGCGATTTGCGGGGATTGAATTTGGGTGTGATCGGGCTGGGCACTCTGGGTTCTAAAGTCTGCAGTTTCGGGTTGGCTTTCGACATGAATGTGTCAGGCTGGAGCCTCAACAACAGTGCCGAACGCTCGGCTGCGATGGGTATTGGTTTCACCGCGACGCTGGACGAGCTTTTGTCTCAATCGGATGTGGTATCGATCCATATTCCGTTGAATGCGGCCACGCGCGGCCTGCTCGGCGCGCGCGAATTGGGCATGATGCGGCCAGGGTCGGTGCTGCTCAATACTTCGCGCGGACCGATTGTCGATGAGGCAGCGTTGATTGCAGCACTTCAGCATGGCCCGCTGTCTGCCGCTGGACTGGATGTGTTCGATCACGAGCCTTTGCCGCTTGATCATCCGTTCCGCCAGATGCCGCAAGTGATCGCAACACCGCATCTCGGCTATGTTACGCAAAACAGCTACAAGTGCTTTTTTGAGGGCGTCGTTGACAATATTCAAGCCTGGCTTGCCGATGCGCCCGTGCGTGTTCTGTCCTGATTTTTTTAAAGCGAGTGTCCGCTATGCGTTCATCAACATCCCTTGGCTTCCGGATCGAAGAAGCGACGATTGACAGCCTGCAAGCAGCGATCAAAGCAGGCGAGACCTCGCTGGTGGATATTGTCACCCAAACCATTGCCCGGGCACGAGCCTATAACGGGGTCAGCAGCCTGTTGGTGACCGAGGACGGGCAGGAACTGCCAGCATCACAAGGAGCAGTCAGGGCAGGTGCGCCGCTCGCTTTTCCCACACAGACAGTCGCGGTGCGCGATGTGCTGCCCGATTATGATCTCTATCAGGGGCCGCCCATCGAATTTGGCAGGATGCAAGCGACTGCTTCCGATCCCTCGGTCATGCAGCAATACGGCATGATTGTCGGCATGCCGAAGGCAGGTCAGGTCAATGCGTTGTCCACGCTCAATATACGCGGCGAACGTTCGGTAACGTGCCGTGGTGATTATGATTTACACCCGTCTCTGGGGCCGTTGCCCAAGGGTGCTCCGCCGGTTTGCGAGATGTTCCGCTATCTTCCCGATGCTTTGGAAAGAGCGGCCGAACTCGATGCCCAATTCGGGACCAATCCCGATTTGGACGCCATGCCGATGTATGGCGTCACTTTTTCGTTTAAAGATCCGTTCGATACGGTCGATATGCGCTCGACCGGCGGCGGGGATGCCGCCTATGACATCGATTTTCCGGCACGTGACCATATTCTGGTCGATCAATTGCGGAAGAAGGGCGCGATCATTTTCGCCAAAGCCGTATGCACCGAATATAACGGACGTGCAGGTGATCCGGGTGGGCGTCACAGCCCTGATGCGGTTCTGCCCTCGGTACTCGGCTATCAGCGCAGCACATGGGGTGGCAATCCGTCCAACCCCTATGACACGACGCGGGCTGCCTCGCTGGGCTCAAGTTCGGGTTCCGGTGTGTCGGTCAGTGCCAATCTGGTGATGTGCTCGCTGGGCGAGGAGACGCGGGCCTCGTGCCGTGGTCCTTCAAACCATAATGCCATTGCCTTGATCCTCCCCCATAAGGCCATGCTGGGTTTTGATGGCGGGGCTATCGGGGCCGATATTTATTGCGACCGCACTGGGATCCATGCCCGTAAATTGGCCGATGCCGCCAGAGTGCTTGATGCGCTCAAGGATCCAGAGAACGGGTATTATGATCCGCGTGATCCCTACACAACCGTGGCCCGCAATAGCGTGCTGGCGACGCCCTATCTCTCGCATGCCCATGGCTCTGGATCGCTTGGTACATTGAAGGGGGTCAGGCTGGGTGTTGTGACGGAATCGCTCTTGCCATACGGCTCCAAAGCCGCCGAACCGATTGCCCATGCCGCCCGCACAGAAATCAAGACCATGCTTGGCGGGCACCTCGGTGCCGGACTGGTCGAGTCATCCGATCCCGAGTGGGCGGGTGATCCCGATATGGAACCGATGGTGACCGATTTTAGGGCTGCATTGGCGCGGCTGGTGCCGGTTTTTATGCCTGACTTGTTGTTCCGGCTGAATGCGCAGGGGGAGCCGCTCTACAAGGAGTTCAGCGAGGCGATCGTGCCGACCGAATTTCTCCCCGGCAAATTTTTCGGGACGGGCCATATGACCCCGATTGATTATTGTGTCGCCCTTGCAGAGGGAAAAATCGTTCCACCCGCCAACCTCAATATTATCACCATCCAGCAACAGGAATTGGCCAACACATTCCGCTTTCATATTCCGCAATATCTGACACGGCGTGCCGATGACTGGGCCAAGCGCGGTCTGCGTGAAACGCTTACCAGTTTTGTCGAACTGAATGCCCGGTCGCGTTTCTGGGGGGATGACCAGCGCGCTGCCTTCAAGAACTGGGAGGAGGTGTCTGATCCGCGCAACCGGCTTGACGGCCGGCAGGGTGTCAATGAACGCATCATGTTGCGTGAATTGCTCAGGCGGGTCGATATGATGGTGATCATGGAAAACAAGCTCGATGCCTTTGTGCGTCTGCACACCCCGCTGCCGCCTGCCAAAATCGGTTCGGCACAGGAGCCTGGCACCGAGCAGAATCTGAGGTTTGAATCTTTTTATGGTCCCAATGCCGGCCTGACAGAAGTGCTTGTTCCGGCAGGTTATGTGCAAACGGCCTATGATCCGGTGCTGGAACTTAACGAGGAGCGCACCCGCTATCGTCCGGCTCATTCCGAGACGCAGACCATGCTGGATGCGCCTGGTCTGCCCTTCTCGCTGGTTTTCCGTGCCGAGCCGGGACAGGAGGGAGTCTTGCTGTCGATCGCTTCATCCTATGAAAACGCCTCTAAACGGCGTATTCCGCCCCCCGCCTTTGGCCCATTGCCATAAAAGAAAAAGGCAGGGAAATCCCTGCCTTTTTGGATTGCTGTGGTTCTTCACGCATTAATGCTGCGCTGAAGGCCAATCCTTGCCAACCAGATTGTTTCCGGCATCACCGACCCGCGCCCCGCCTGTCGCAAAAGCCTGATAGGCCTGCTTTTGATAGGTGCTATCAAGAACGGTAGCGCCGATTCCAGCCATAACGGCAGCAACGACAAGAGCCAATAGAAATGTCCGCATGGTAAAGCTCCTGATTTAGGTTATTCGGCCGCCACGGATTTTGCTTTGTGATGGGCCTCGTGCTCCTGCGCTTCGACCTCTTCAACCCACAAGGAATGATGCTCGCGCGCCCAGTTGAGATCCACCTCGCCGGTGTTCATGGCGTCAATCGCACCTTCCATCCCAACCGAACCGATATAGATGTGGGCCATCATGATTGCGATGATGAGACCGGACAGGATTCCGTGGATAGTCTGGCCGAGCTGCATATCGGCAATAACCGTGCCACTGAATGGGAACAAAAGCATCAGGCCGGTGAGAGAGAGAACCGTTCCGCCGCCAATCACCACCCAGAAAATCACTTTCTGCCCGGCATTGAATTTTTTGGCGGGTGGATGGTGCCCTTTGCCCAGAAATCCACCGCCAGCCTTGAGCCAGTCAAGATCGCCGCCATTGGGGATATTATCCTTCACCCAAACCAGGAACATGAAGACCAGCCCGATGATGAAGGGGAAAGCCAGGAAGTTGTGCGCATATTTGGCCAGCTGCGACATGGCCGAAAAGGCTTCAGCGCCGATGACGGGCAACAGCAGATATTTGCCGAAACTGACATTGAGCCCGGACAGGGCCAGCACAATGAAGCAGCTTGCTGTCAGCCAGTGCACAAACCGCTCGAAGCCGTTAAAGCGCAAGATCGTCTTGTCCGAAGGACCGCTGTCGATCATGATGCGGCCCCGGATGGTGTAAAATAATGTCAGCGCCAGCATCATGCCCAGAATAGACACAGTGCCAACCCAGAACATGGTTGTGTTGTGCACATTGCGCCATTCCTGTCCGGCAGGCTGCATCAACACAGAAGCCTTTTGATCGGGGATCGAGATCCGCCCGTCAATCTGTTTCATGGTCGATAACAGTTGTTCCTCTTTGGCGGCAGAAGCGGTGGGTGTCACCGTTTGTGCCTCAGTCGGCTGGGTAATGACCACCAATGCGAGCCCCAATAGAGCCAGAGCCAGATGACGCCAGTTGCTGTTCCGATCTATCATGATCGCCCCCTTTTGCTGCTGTGATCCACGCTCAGACCGCAATTGTTTCACGATAAGCCACCTTCCAGCCCCACGCGCCCGAGCCATAGCCGCGCTTGAGAACCCGTTCCTTGTAGATGGTCGCAATCATCTCGCTGTCACCAGCCAGTAAAGCCTTGGTGGAGCACATTTCCGCACAGATCGGTAGCTTGCCCTGTGCCAGCCGGTTGGCGCCATATTTGGCGTATTCTTCCGGTGAATTGTCAGCTTCCGGACCGCCCGCGCAATAGGTGCACTTGTCCATCTTGCCGCGCGAACCAAAATTGCCCGTTTTGGGATATTGAGGCGCGCCGAACGGGCAGGCATAAAAGCAGTAGCCGCAGCCGATGCACAGATCCTTGTTATGGAGCACCACGCCATCAGCGGTGGTCAGAAAACAATCGACCGGACACACTGCCTGGCATGGGGCATCTGTGCAATGCATGCAGGCCATGGAAACCGACCGTTCGCCTGGCTTGCCGTCATTGATTGTGACAACACGGCGACGGTTGATGCCCCATGGGACATCATGTTCGCTTTTGCAGGCGGTGACACAGGCATTGCACTCGATGCAGCGGTCAGCGTCACATAAGAATTTCATTCTGGCCATGTTTGCCTCCCTTACGCCGCTTCAATCTGGCAGAGCGTGACTTTTGTTTCCTGCATTCCTGTCACCGGATCATAGCCATAGGTGGTAACACCGTTGACAGGTTCTCCGAGCACGATGGGATCGGTGCCTTTGGGATATTTCGCCCGCTGGTCAACGCCCTGGAACCAACCGCCAAAATGGAATGGCATGAAGGCCACTCCGCGCCCGACACGATCCGTGACAAGGGCTTTGACCTTGGCCTTGGAGTCTGATTCCGGTCCCTTGACCCAGACCCACTGCCCCTCTCGGATACCGCGTTCAGCAGCGTCGTTGGTGTTGATTTCGACAAACATATCCTGCTGCAATTCGGCCAGCCATTTGTTCGACCGAGTTTCTTCGCCGCCGCCTTCATATTCGACCAGACGACCGGAGGTGAGCACGATCGGGAATTTCTTGGCCACGCCCGACTCCACCGCAGCTTTCTGTACCGAGCCGCCACGGTTGGGCATGCGCAATTCGCGTGCATCCGGACGGGTTGGGTATTTGGCGACAAGATCGGGTTTGGGTGAATAGATCGGTTCACGATGCACAGGGACTGGATCAGGCAGGTTCCAGGCAATCGCTCGGGCTTTGCCGTTGCCGAACGGGCTGACGCCATGCTTCAGGCAGACCCGCTGGATGCCGCCCGACAGATCGGTCGCCCAGCTGACAGCATCCACCGCATTGCCGCCGATTTTAGTAATCGTAGCCAATTCGCTTTCTGTCAGATCGGAGTCCCAGCCCAGACGCTTGAAAATGCCGAACGTGAATTCCGGATAACCGTCAGTCAGTTCCGAGCCCAAGGAATAGGAGCCTTCGGCGAGAAGGGTCTTGCCTTGATATTCCACCCCGAAACGCGGACGGAAGGCCCCGCCGCCATCGCGGACATTGAGATTGGTGTTATACAGGATGTGCGTGCCCGGATGCTTGATGTCGGGCGTACCCCAGCATGGCCAGGGAAGGCCATAATAATCGCCTTTGGCGGGGCCGTCTTTGGCACGCAGGGTCACCAGATCGAAATCTTTCTGGTTTGCCATATGCGCCTTGAGCCGTTCCGGCGATTGTCCGGTGTAGCCGGTTGACCAGCCACCACGGTTGATCTCGCGAAGAATATCTTCAGGAACCGGATGGTCGTTCTCGACTTTGATGTTCTTGAACATCTTGTCGGCGAAACCGAGCTTTTTGGCGAAGCGGTAGATCACCTCGAAATCGTCTTTCGATTCAAAGATCGGTTCGACGACCTTCTCGCCCCACTGGATCGAGCGGTTGGATGCGGTGCGAGATCCGGATGTTTCGAATTGTGTGCAGATCGGCAGAAGGTAGGTGCCGTTCTTGCGCTCGCCATGAATGGCAAATGTGGTCGGATGCGGATCGCACACCACCAGCAATTCGAGCCTCTCGATGCCTTTCGACATTTCCGACATTCGGGTCACGGTATTGCCGCCATGGCCCATGATGAACATGGCTTTGACATTGTCGCGCTGGTCGACATCATCGGATGGCATGGTGACCGCATCGAACCAACGGGTGGACGGAATGCCCGATGTTTCCATATTCTGTTTGCGGGTGCGCGCGGGCCGTCCGGCCTTGGCAGGCACTTCATCGAACCGTGATTGCAGGTAGTCGTATTCGACCTCCCACACACGCGACCAATGCTTCCATGCCCCTTCAACAAGCCCGTAATAAAGTGGCAGGTTGGCGACATCGAGGCCCATGTCGGTGGCCCCTTGCACATTGCAGTGACCACGGAAAATATTCGCGCCGGTCCCTTGCGATCCCACATTGCCGGTGGCCAGCAACAAGGTGCAGAACGCCCGCACATTGGCGGTGCCAACCGTCTTTTGTGTCGCGCCCATGCACCAGATCAGTGTTGATGGTTTTTGCGTGGCAAAGGTTTGGGCGACGCGCTTGAGTTGTTCGCCCGGAACGCCGGTGACGCGCTCGACCTCTTCGGGCGTCCATTTGGCGACTTCCTTGCGCACTTCATCCATGCCGTAAACGCGCTTGGCGATGAATTCCTTGTCTTCCCAGCCATTGGCGAAAATATGGTGCAGCATGCCCCAGATAATCGGAATATCGGTGCCCGGACGGATGCGGACATATTCAGTGGCATGGGCAGCGGTGCGGGTAAAGCGCGGGTCGATCACGAAAAGACTGGCGCGGTTGATTTCTTTGCCCGAAAGCACATGCTGCAACGAGACCGGATGCGCCTCCGCAGGATTGCCACCCATGATGATGATGGTCTTTGAATTGCGGATGTCATTATATGAATTGGTCTGCGCGCCATAGCCCCAGGTATTGGCCACGCCGGCCACGGTGGTGGAGTGACAGATGCGGGCCTGATGGTCGACCGAGTTTGTGCCCCAGAATGCACCGAACTTGCGGAACAGATAGGCACCTTCATTCGACATCTTGGCCGAGCCGAGCATGAATACCGAATCTGCGCCGGATTTTTCACGAATCTCGACCATTTTTGTGGAGATTTCGTTGATTGCGGTTTCCCATGACAGACGCTGCCATTCACCGTTGACCAGTTTCATCGGATATTTGATCCGGCGGTCGCCATGGACCAGTTCGCGGACCGATGCGCCCTTGGCACAGTGGGTGCCACGGTTGATCGGGCTATCCCAGGACGGTTCCTGACCGACCCAGACTCCGTTCTGCACTTCAGCAGTAACGGTGCAGCCAACCGAACAGTGGGTGCAGACATTCTTTTTAATGACAACAGGTGCGGCGCGGTTGACCGGACCAGCTTCGGCCTTTCTCACGGCGCCAAGCTGGATCGATCCAATGGCCGCAACACCACCCAAGGCGAGACCGGATTGGGTAAGAAAAGAACGCCTGTCGAGCACGCCCGAAGAGAGGCCATTCGCCATGGCTTGCAGACGGGTGCGGGTGGCTTCACCACTTTTGCGTTTGATCAGCATGGTCGCCTCCCTCAGTACCGGTTTGTGCTGTAAAATTTTTTGACATGATCGGTTTCCCGATAGCGTGACTTGCGGGCCTCGTCCTTGCTTTCACCGGCATGGGCGTTGTCGCTCATGACGGGTGCTGCAAGCGCGACGGTCGATGCTCCGCCGAGAACTTTGAAAAACCGGCGACGGCTTACATCCTTGGCTTCAGATGCATCATGTGCAGATGTCGTTATGCTTTTACTCATCTCGCCCTCCAAATCCAGCCTTCCAGCCGGTCTCTTTCTTGTTGCGTGCCAGCCTCAGGCCAGCGCGAATGCTTCTTCTTCAATGTCTATCCACAACCGTCCAAGTGCGCCAAGGCTCTTGAAAAAAGCTGTGTTTGCGCTGTCCTCGAGGTCGGCAAAAAACCGACTGCCCCATGGCTTGATATGGCGATCGAATAAATGCGCCTGTTCAAGCAATATGCCTGGCGAACCAGAGCGGATCAGCGTGGCCATCACCTCGCAAACAATCGCCATATGGTCTTCTGGTTCGCTCATCGTGCCAGAGCGTTCGAGCCCGAGACGCCTGAGATCATCGCGCAAGCTCGCCAAGGGTCGTTCATGCAGGAAACCTGTCAGATAAAAACTGGCATAGGGCAGCAATTCGCCGCGTCCAAGGCCGATGAACAGGTTGAAATAATCGCGTTCGATTGCAGGGGCGGTATCGTGATTGCTCGCACCCGCAAGATTGTGCAAGGCTTGGCCAAGCGGCGACCCATCACCCGGCATCGTCTGCAACTGTTTCAGGAGAGACGCATCGGGCGCTTTGGAAAGTGTCAGCGATAGCAAGGTGTAAACATCGGCCCGCATGGCCTCAATCGGCTCGATGTCGATGCTTTGGGCGTGCGGGCTAAACAGATCAGGACGCAAGACTGTGCGCGAAAGGCCCGTGACCGTTTCGATCGAAACCACACGTTCTGCCGGGATGCGCTGCCATGCGGACACAGACGGTTGAGCCAGGCCCAACGCGCGAGCCAAAGCACTTATTCCCCCCACGCTTTCGATTGCGGATTGCAATCCTTGGTCGCGCATTCACCCAGCCTATGCTTGTGTTTATTTTCACTGTTCTTACGCAGTACAACACATTCTGGATCATAGGGTTATCCTATACCTCCAAAATGTCAACCTGCGATGCGAGGATGGGATCACTCCGGCAGTGCACTGCCGTGGCGGGCTTTGGGGGCTGAAACCTTCACAGGTGTCGGATCGGGAATTTTATTCTGATCGGTTTGTATCTGTGCGGCTGGTGCCGCGGCTTGAAGGGCGGGAAGGGGCGTTTGCGGTGAGGCGGGGAGTGTCTCCATCGGCGGGGATGGCAGCGTTTGTGTTTGCTCTCGGGGTTCCTGCGGGGTTTTGTCTTGGGGGTCGCGGCTGAACAGGTTTTCCATCAGGCTTGTCAAATCGTGATCGCCGATTAGCGGCCCGAAGCCCGGTGCAGCACCGGGTGTGTTGTAATCATGGGCATAATCAAGCGCGGGCGAGACAAATCCTGCAATGGCAGGATCTGTCACCCATAATTTCCGCAAGGCGGCGTTTTTGAGATGTTCGGGCACGCCTTTTTGCAAGAAAGGCCGCATATCAAAACCCGCTACAATATCTTCCAGCTCGGGAACCGGCAGTTCAAAGGCTTTTGGATCGAAGGGCTGTTCGATGGTGCTGTCAGCTTGATGCGCCTGTGGCAACTGCGAGGACTTGTCGGGCAGTGTCCGCCTTGTGTTGTCGATTTTGCGTTTGGACCAGCGAGCCAGAAAAGGTCCGCGCTCCGGACTTGCTTCGCCGTCATGGTCTTTGTCGCTCATTTGCCACCCTCTTCGATATCGCGCCGTCCGCGTCCCGCTGTGTCGCGCTGGCGTTTGTAGAATGTGCGATTGGGTGGAAACTGGATGATGAAATCGGCAAGCCATTCGCGTAAAGCCATCGGCATCGGGAGAGCCTCCACTGTGTCACTTTCCACATCGGCCATGGCTTCGCCCTCGTAAGGGTCAAGCGACAAAGCGGCAACCGTACCGAAATGATCAAGATCGGGCCTGATCGCGACCCAGACGCGGGGTGGGTCAAGGGCGAGATTGTCCTCGTAATGGGCTGCTTCACCCGGGTAGAGTACGATATGGCTTTGTCCTGCATAAAACACCTCTGCCTCGCCATCGCGACGCAGCAGGGTCCAATCCGGCAAAGGCGGCATATCGGTCACCACCGCGATCGGTCTTACGACTTCATATTGGGCATGTTGGGAGCGCGGGTGGCGCGAGACGAGAATACCAACGGGCATGGATTGGCTGTGCATGATGGTTCGTCCCCTGCAGTGAAGATCAGTTGTTGCGTTTGAGAGGCAATCCGGCAATCAGATTTTGCGGCTTGAATAGAATTTGCCCATCCCCGGCCATGCCCAGAATGAGATAAACCGGATGCCCGGCAACATCGGGCAAGAGCGGGACATCGTTATCGATTCGGGCTTGATAGAAAACGACGGCGCGTTGTTTCAGCTCGTCGGGCATCCACTCGCCTTTCCATAAAGCATTGCCAATCCGGGTGCCGGTCGTGTCGAGCCCAATAAACCATCGCCAGTCATCATCCCTGATCGACTCAATGGTTTCGATGGTCAGTGTCACCCCTGTCAGGTGGTTGATCCAACGTTCCATCACGCGGGCCAAAGCCTCTCGCGATGTGCGTTGCGACAGATCAAACACCATCGAAAAGGCATCCGAACGGCTCCAGTAATCATAGGCATTGCCGGGGCCCAGAATGTCGAGTTCTTGGATACGCTGTTCGCCCATCATTGACAGCAAAGGCGATTGGTGTGGGTCTGCCGACAGGCTTTCGACCAGATCGAGATCGACCAGCAGCAAATGCCCGTCATGCATAGAGGCTTTCTGGCTGCGGAAGAACAATTCACCGGCTCGCAAAATCAGAGTGTCTTCGCAGCCATCCAGCGCATTGCGCAGGATCAGGTGGACCAGTTGCGCCATGAAGATCAGCGGCATGGAAATTTTGTCTCGCTTGATCATTGCCAGATAGCTGGCCTCGATAGTGTGATGTTCGAGCAATAGATCGCGGAAGGAAATCAGGAACTGCCAGTTCTCGCGTGCGTCCGTATCCTCTATCCTTGCGATGTCGTCGGCACCAACAGCACGACGCGGATCAGCCAGCAAGGCTTGATGGAGGGCTTTTTCATGGATGCAGGCCTCTTCGGGAGGAAGCACTTCGGGGCGGGCCAAGAGGCCTAAAAGCAATTCATCAGTCACATCAAGCGTGCCCTGTGGATTGCGACGGGTCAGATGATGGCCGCTTGAAACCCAGAATTCTTTCATGGCTGACGGCCTTTCATGATGGCTGGTCTTCATCCTTGATGAGCGCGACCAGATCGATGCGCTCTTCTACGGCATCTGTATCATCCACCTCGATGATGGAAAAGGCACGGGCATCGCTGTGCCAGTCGTCCTCGGCCTGTCGTGCTTGCCGCCTGGACAGAGAGCGGAATTGCTCCGTGATCTCGCCGTCTTCGTGGCTGCGGGTCATCGCGATCACAGTGCCTTCGGGATAGGGTTCTGTGCCGTTCATGCATAGGCTGGCGGAAAACCGGATTTCGTCTCGCGCGGCCTCCAGCGCGGCCATCAAATCGGGCGCGCCCAATTGATCGAGGAGGCTTTGGGCCAAATCCTGTGTGGCTTGTTCAACCTCATGCGGTTGCACAAGTGTCACGATTGCCAGAGTTGAAAAACCGAGCGAACTGACACCGGCAAATCCCTGCCTGAATGCTGCGCGGCGTTTGCCGCCCAGTTGGGCCAGATCATCATTCATGAACAAAAACGAGCCGGTCACCGCCCATTCGCCCGGCATCGCCGCATGCTCGAAAACCAGAGTGTCGGATACATCAAGCTGGATGGTTTTCAGCAATCTCACAGGCGCGGTATCCCTGTTGCAGTATCAAACCATTCGGGGTTTTCGGCATCGGGCAACAAAGGCGTGGTCTGGCCGCGTGTGTTGGGCTGGAAGCGGGTGATCAGATTGCCGAATGGGTCGATCTGGCGTTCGCATTTGCGCGGATCGCGCTGCAGTCGCATTAGATAGGCCTCGGCGACCGGACGGAAACCTTTATGCTGCATGAGGTCGATATGGGTCATCAAATGGCGGGTAAAGCTCTCGATATAGGCATTGGCTGACAGGTTTTCGAAGCCTTCGTTTTCCAGTGTGGTCGAATAGGGATGCAGGCCCGCATCAAATGTATCTTCATGGCGGATGGTGATCTGGGCAGAAAATACCAGCCAGTCGGGACGCTGGTTGTCGTCGATCCCTGCGGGCGTGGCCAGTCTGCCGCCTCCAACCATCGCGCCATCGCATAGCAAGGTTGCGGGCCATCCGAAGATCAGCGGTTTTTCGGGCGGGGCATGGGTGGCTAAGGCGTCGCCCAAAGCGGCCATGCAGGCAAAAAAGACCCGCCGCGCCGAACGCAACACCTCGTCAGGCTCAAGCACCACAGCCATATCAATCAATGCCGGATTGGCGCGCACCACCAGCGTTCCCGCCCCGCGTTTGGGGGCGAGTGTGCAGGCCATCGCATGGGCGCTGTCCTCGATGCCCGCAATGTGCAGGCGATAGGCCGGGGGCAGCGACATCTCGCTGAGGGATTGGCTCAGGTTGTCAGTCATATCATTTTCGCTTTTTATGATGAGAGGCGGTATGGTCCCATGCGCGTCGGTGTGCAGAGTAGCGGCTGTTAGAGTGAATGAGTGAACTGAAAAACAGTTTCTGGCAATAGTTGGGGCCTGAACGGGATCAAAAACAGATCTTTGGGCTACAGACAGTTTATATCAAGGACATGTTATCTGATGAGTGAACCAGTCACCTTTGTATGTTCGTGCGATGATACGATGCCGCTGGATTTGACCGTGTTCGACCGGCTCGGCCTGCCTGTGCGCGCGGGCACACAACTGTGCCGCAAGCAGGCGGATCTGGTCAAAGAACAGATGGCAAGCGGACAACCGATTCTTATCGGCTGTACGCAAGAAGAGCCAATTTTCCGTGACATGGCTGACGATCTCTCGACGGATGGCACGCTGTTGTTTGCCAATCTGCGTGATATGGCTGGCTGGTCGGATGAGGCGGATCAGGCCGGTCCTAAAATGGCTGCTTTACTGGCCGCAGCCCGCGAGCCGATGCCGCCGATCCCTTTTGTCCCGCTCGAAAGCAAGGGCGTTGTCCTGATCATTGGCTCTGATCAGACGGCCATCGAGACAGGAATGAGATTGGCAGATCAACTTGATGTGACGGTGATGCTGGCGCCCGGCAGTTTGGTTGTGCCGCCGCGCCAGACGCCGTTTCCTGTGGTGCAGGGCAAAGTGCGGCTGGCCAGCGGGCATCTGGGTGCTTTTGCCTTGAGCATCGATGCGTTTGCCCTGGCTTTGCCTTCCTCGCGTCAGGTCTATCAATTTGGTCCGGTCCGTCAGGGGGCGACCTCGACCTGTGATCTTGTGATCGATCTGACGGGAGCGCAGCCGCTGTTTGCTGCCCATGAGCTGCGTGACGGCTATTTCCGAGCCGCACCAGCGGATGCTTTGGGTGTCGAAAGGGTGATCCATCAGGCTAGCCAGATGGTCGGTGTGTTTGACCGTCCGCATTATATCGATTTGAATGCCTCGCTTTGCGCCCATTCTCGATCCGGAAAGACCGGGTGTACGCGTTGTCTCGATCTGTGCCCGACGGGAGCCATCAGCCCGCAAGGCCAGCATGTCGCCATTGATCCAGCCATCTGTGCCGGGTGCGGTTCCTGCGCGGCGGCCTGTCCCACTGGGGCAGCGGCCTATCGCCTGCCGCCCGTCGATGCGTTGATGCGCCGCTTGCGGACGTTGCTGGCCACCTATCACGCCGCTGGCGGCACGGATGCGATGGTGCTGCTGCACGAGGGCGGACACGGGCAGGATTTGATCACCATGCTGGCGCGATGCGGCCGCGGACTGCCTGCCCGTGTGCTCCCTATGCAGGTCAACGAGATTGCTCAAATCGGACCGGAGCTGCTGGCTGCGGCCTATGCCTACGGTGCCGTCAATGTTGGTCTTGTCGCCCGCGCCAAGCCCAAGCATGACCTGTCGGGCTTGCAGGCAACGTTGGCCCTGATGCAATCCATTCTGGAGCCGCTCGGCTATGGCGGCGACAGTCTTGCTCTTTTGTCCACCGATGATCCTGACGCCTTGCGGGATCTGATCGAGGCTTTGCCCAAGGGGCAGGGGCCCCGCGAGCGGGCTTCATTCATGCCGCAAGGGCGTAAACGCGGCCTGATGGAATTGGCCTTGCGTGAATTGCATCATGCGGCACCCGTTGCAGTGGATGTGGTGGCGCTCGACAAGGGCGCGCCTTTTGGCAAGGTGCAGGTGGATGTGGCGGGATGCACGCTCTGTCTTGCCTGTGTGACGGCTTGTCCTGTCAGCGCGCTGTCGGATAATCCCGACCGTCCGGCTTTATCGTTCAGCGAGAGCCTGTGCGTTCAATGCGGGCTTTGTGCGGCAACCTGCCCGGAAAAAGTGATCACGCTGGTGCCTCAGATCGATTTCAATGCATGGGGGGCGCCCAAACAGGTTATAAAATCCGAGGAGCCGGCTTTATGCACGGTCTGCGCCAAGCCTTTCGGGGTGAAAAGCACCATTGATAAAATACGCAACCAGTTGGCCGGCAAACACTGGATGTATGATAGTCAAAAGCGGCTGTCGGTGATTGGCATGTGCGATGATTGCCGGATCGAAACCGTCATCAATGACGGGCTGGATCCCCATCTGGCAGGCGGGATGAGCCAGCCTCCCCAACGTCCCCGCGTCCGGACGACCGAGGATTATCTGGCCGAGCGTGCCGCAGGCAAAGACGACCTCGATCAGGATTGAGACTGTTTTTTCATGCCAATAAGCCTTTAAAGCCCGTCTTGTGACGGGCTTTTTCGTGGATGGTAACGAAGAATTAAGCCTGATGCGTTTCTTAATGCAACAAGTGGTTTTGCGCCCGTGATTCGCTTGGGATGCCCTGCTTTCGCCTGAATTTGCTGGCACATCACAGTTAAATCGGGAGGTGGCATCGTTTCCGTCCGGTCGCAGACAGGTTGGGTCTTTGAAGAGGAAGTCACGATGAACGGTACAGAGGTTGTCGCAGGTGCCCTGCAAACGGCCAGCAGCGAGATTTCGATCTGGACCATGTTCTGGAATGCGCATTTTGTTGTCAAACTCGTGATGCTGGGTCTGTTGGCGTCCTCCGTCTGGTGTTGGTCGATCATCATCGACAAGGAATTGCTGTTTCGGCGCGAGCGGCGCTCGATGGACCGGTTCGAGGAAGTGTTTTGGTCGGGCCAGTCGCTTGAGGAGCTTTATCGGGCTTTGTCCGAGCGCCCCAATAATGCCATGGCCGCGGTGTTTGTGGCGGCAATGAACGAATGGAAGCGCTCTGTCGAAAATTCAGGCCGCGCCGTTACCAATCTGACCCAGCGGCTCGACAAGGTGCTGGATGTCACCATCCAGCGCGAGGTCGAACGGCTTGAATCCAAATTGCTGGTTCTGGCCACCATCGGTTCAGCCTCACCCTTTATTGGTCTGTTCGGGACGGTATGGGGCATCATGAACTCGTTCCGGTCGATTGCCGCGTCCAAAAATACCTCGCTGGCCGTGGTTGCGCCCGGTATTGCCGAAGCGTTGTTTGCCACCGCCATCGGTCTGTTTGCAGCGATCCCTGCCGTGATTGCCTACAACAAGTTGCAGGCTGAAGCGGCCAAGCAGCAGGCACGTGTTGAAGGATTTGCCGACGAGTTTTCTGCCATTCTCTCACGGCAGATCGACGAACGTATTGCAGCCGAATAAGGAACGCGTCTGATGGCCATGGCAGCAGCAGGCGGGGGTGGTGGTTCGGGCGGTCGCAGGCGGCGTGGCGGGCGCAAGCATCGCCCGATGTCCGAGATCAACATGACCCCCTTTATCGACGTGATGCTGGTCTTGCTGATCATTTTCATGGTGGCTGCCCCTTTGATGGTGACAGGCGTGCCGCTTGATCTTCCCCAAACCAAGGCGTCGCCGCTCAATATCGACAAACAGCCTTTGACCATTTCTTTGAAAACCGACGGCAAGATCTATCTGATGGATCAGGCCGTGGCTTCCGAGGACGTGGTGGCGCGGCTGGCGGCGATTGCCAAGACGGGCGTTGAAGAACGGATTTTTGTGCGGGCCGACAAGGCCGTCCCCTATGGCCGCGTGGCTGAATTGACAGGGATGATCACGGCGGCCGGTTACAAGAAAATCGCCCTCGTGAATGAACCGGAACAGAAAAAATAGGGAAGCGGATCGGACGTGGCGATCAAGTGGTCAGAACCCGGTCTACCTGTTTCCGGCGCGATACATATCCTGTGTATCGTGGCGACGCTGGTTGCGTTTTCAAACCCGCCCAAATTCGAGTATATGAGCGAGTCGGTGCCGGTCGAAATCATCAATGCCGATGAGCCCAACCAGATTGCCAAAGGTGAAAAATCTGCCAAAGAGGCCAAGCCCGATCCCAAGCCGCGCGCCGACAAAGTGGCAGCAGTGACCGAGACCAAACCCGATTCGGCGATGGACAAACGCGATGTTGTGACCCCGCCGTCGCGTCCGCCATCCCCCGAACCCGAAACCAAGCCGACCCCGCCCCAGCCCCCCAAAGTGGCAGAACCCGCCAAGCCGGAACCTCCCAAACCCCAACCCAAGGAAGAGGTGAAGGACGAGGCTTTGCTGAAGGCCGAGAAAAAGCCCGAACCGCCCAAGCCCGAACCGCCCAAGCCCGAACCACCCAAGCCCGAGAAAAAGCCCGAGCCACCAAAGCCCGAACAGCCCAAGCTTGATCCGACCCAGCTGGCCAAGCTGATCGAGCAAAGCAAGCCCGCGCAACCGAAATCGGATCCCAATACCAAGCCCTTCAATCCCAATGACATCAAGAAGATGCTGGAATCGAAGGAAAAGCCAGCCATGGCTGCTTCTACGGGTGCTGAAGTCAACAAAACCGCATCGCTGGGGGCACCCAATGCCACCGGCCCCAAATTGAACCCAAGCCAAAAAGGTCAGTTCGGCGATGCGATCAAGGATCAACTGTCGCAATGCTGGAGCCCGCCTGCCGGTGTCATGGATGGTCACACGCTCAAGCCGATGATCAAATTTAATCTTCAGCCCGACGGGTCCGTGGTCGGCCAGCCCGTGGTGATGAATGACCAGTCCTCTCCCGCTTTCAGGGCGATGGCTGACAGTGCCATGCGGGCGATCCGTAAATGTTCGCCGTTCAAAATTCCTGCCCAGTTCGCGCCTTTCCACAATGACTGGAAAGACACCACTGTGATTTTCGATCCCAAGGATATCCTCGGATGACCCAACTTCGGATGACACCCATGACCTCACATCATTTGCCCTTATTGGCCCTGTCCCTTCGCCGGATCTGGCTGGCTTTGCTGGCCTGTTTTGTCATGGGTGCGCAGGCGCAAGCCGAAATCACCATCACGCTGGACAAAGGCAATTTCCAACCCCTGCCGATTGCGGTCAGCGATTTTATCGGCACCGATCTCGGGCCCCAGATTTCGGCGGTGATCACCAATGATCTCAAGCGTTCCGGTATTTTTGCTCCGATCGACAAGGCGGCATTCATCGAGAAAAACTCCAGCCCCGATGTGACGCCAAAATTTGACTCGTGGAAGGTCATCAATGCACAGGCTCTGGTGACGGGACGGGTGACGCGTGATCCGTCGGGCCGCTTGAAAACCGAATTCCGGCTGTGGGACACATTTTCAGGCCAGCAAATGACCGGGCAGCAATATTTCACCGACCCCAATAACTGGCGGCGGGTGGCCCATTTGATCGCCGATGCGATCTATTCGCGCCTGACAGGAGAAAAGGGTTTCTTCGATACCCGCGTGGTGTTTGTCGACGAGCAGGGCAGCAAGGACAAGCGCATCAAACGACTGGCCATCATGGACCAGGATGGCGCCAATTTGCGCTATATCAGCAAAGGTGACGAGTTGGTGGTAACCCCGCGCTTTTCCCCTGTTTCGCAGGACATCGCCTATATGGCTTTTGGCGGCAATGATCCCAAAGTCACCTTGATGAATATCGAAACCGGACAGCGCGAAGTGGTGGGTAATTTCCCCGGGATGACTTTCGCTCCGCGGTTTGCTCCCGATGGCCAAAAAGTGGTGATGTCGCTGGCGCAAGGGGCGGTTTCCAACCTCTATTCGATGGACCTGCGTTCCCGGGCCACCATGCGGTTGACCGATGCCAGCGCGATCGATACCTCGCCATCTTACTCACCCGATGGCCAGCGGATCGTGTTTGAAAGCGACCGTGGCGGAGCACAGCAAATCTATGTGATTCCGGCTACCGGCGGGCCTGCCAAGCGGATTTCCTTCGGGGAGGGGCGGTATTCCACGCCTGTCTGGTCCCCGCGCGGCGATTATATTGCCTTTACCAAGCAAAAGGGTGGAAGCTTCGCGATCGGTATTATGAAGCCGGATGGATCGGGCGAGCGAATTCTGACTGAAGGTTTCCATAATGAGGGTCCGACATGGGCCCCCAATGGCCGCTATCTCATGTTTTTCCGCGATGCCGGCGGCAGTTCTGGACCGCGCCTGTTCATGGTCGATATTACCGGACGCGTCGAGGTGCCGGTGCCAACTCCTGGCTTCGCCTCCGATCCTGCATGGTCTCCTTTGCTGAATTAAGGGCTTTATGGGTTCAAAAATAAAACCATCCTTGGCAGGGCCAAGGATGGTTAAATGAAGGGGCTGACATAGATAGCAGAAAAAGGCTATTTATGTCAGATGGTTAGACAAAGACGAAAAAGCAGACTTTTGCCAAGTATTCAAAAGCGTTTACTTGAGCAATTTGTGGCAGGTGTTTCTGCGCGAACGGCTGCCGAATTGGTTGGCATCAACCGCAATACGGCGATCCTTTATTTCCATAAACTGCGCGAGATCATCGCCGAGCAAATGGCTGCCGAAGC
>CANGQA010000010.1 GCA_947455995.1 Hyphomicrobiales bacterium
ACCCAGAACAAGACGGTTCCGGTGGCGATTGTCTCGGAATTCGTGGATGGCGACATCTATCGTTGGGGTTCTTTGATGGCTGGCGCGCTGGTTGGCTCGCTGCCGCTGGTGATCCTCTATTCATTCTTTGTCGAACATTACGTGTCGGCGATGACAGGGGCCGTAAAAGAATGAGCGCACCGCGCAATATCGGTTTTGTCGGGCTTGGAGCCATGGGTTTGCCCATGGCTCTCAACCTCGTCAAAAAGCAATTTCATGTTCGTGGCTTCGATATGAAGCCGGAAGCACTTGCCGCCCTCAGCCATTCGGGAGGGCATGTCGCTGCCAGTGCGGCAGAGGCAGCCCATGCAGCCGATTCGCTGGTGCTGATGGTCGTCAATGTCGCCCAAGCCGAAAGCGTTCTGTTCGAGGCTGGTGCACTTGCGGCCCTCCCGAGCGCGGCAACAGTGATCCTGATGGCAACTTGCCCGCCCGATAGCGTGGCTGCGCTCGCCAAGCGGGTTGAGGCCACAGGCCGCCATTTTGTTGATGCGCCGGTCTCGGGTGGTGTTGTCGGCGCCCAAGGCGGCACGCTGACCATCATGGCCGCAGCGTCCGAAGACGTGATCGAGGCCAACCGTCCGGTGCTGGTGGCGATGGGCGAGAAACTGTTCCATGTCGGGCTTGAAGCCGGACAAGGCGCGATGGTCAAAACTGTCAACCAATTGCTGTGCGGCGTCCATATTGCCGCAGCTGCCGAAGGTATGGCCCTGGCCGAAAAGGCAGGCATCGACGGGCAAGTTATTTTGGACATCCTTGGTGGCTCTGCGGCCTCCAGCTGGATGCTGCTCAACCGTGGCCCCCGAATGGTGCAGGCTGAGCCGGAAGTGACCAGCGCGGTCGATATTTTCGTCAAGGACCTCTCCATTGTGATGGATGCAGGCCGTTCATCAAAAGCCGCTCTGCCTCTGGCTGCAGCAGCGCATCAGATGTTTCTGGCGGCTTCTGCCCAAGGCCACGGGTTGAAAGACGACAGTCAGGTCGTACTGACCTATCGTGACCTGGCAGGCCTTAAAAAGGGATAACAGCCCATAGGGCTGCCCAACCATATTCTGACCATCAAATCAAAAAATCATCGGGAGTGACGTTTATGAGTGAGACAATCGGTTTTATCGGCGTCGGCCTGATGGGACACGGCATGGCCAAAAATATCGTCGAAAAGGGCTATGCGCTGACTGTCATGGGCCACCGCAACAGAACACCTGTCGAAGATTTGCTGACACGCGGCGCCAAGGAAGCAAAAAGCCCGAAGGCTTTGGCTGAAGCCTCCAGCATCGTGTTCCTATGCGTCACTGGCTCCCGTCAGGTCGAAGCGGTTGTTCGGGGACCAGAAGGACTGGCGGCGGGCCTGAAGGCCGGTTCGATCATTGTTGACTGCTCGACCTCCGATCCAACCTCGACCATGGCTTTGGCGGCGGAACTTGCCAGCAAAGGCATTATCTTGGTCGATGCGCCGTTATCGCGCACTCCCAAAGAAGCATGGGAAGGGATGCTCGACACCATGGTCGGTTGCACTGACGAGGTGTTTGCTCGCCTGAAACCCGTGCTCGACACATGGGCAGGCCGTGTCATCCATATCGGTGGTACGGGCGACGGTCACCGGATGAAGCTGCTCAACAATTTTGTATCGATGGGCTATGCCGCCATCTATTCGGAAGCACTATCGCTCGCCCAGAAAGTCGGCATCACTCCGCAGCGTTTCGACAGCGTGGTACGTGGTGGCCGGATGGATTGCGGCTTCTACCAGACTTTCATGAAATATGTGCTGGAACGTGACCGTGATGCCCATAAGTTTACGCTGCAAAACGGCTTGAAAGACATGACCTATCTGGAATCAATGGCCAATGATGCCGGCATAGCCAATCCGATGGGCAATGCCGTGAAAAACGCCTTTGCCGTTCCCGTCAACACGGGTCACGCGCAAGATTATATTCCGATGTTGTCGGACCATGTTGCGGCCCGCAATGGCATCTCGCTGGTCGAGAAAAAATAAGCCGCACATTTTATTCTGTTTCATCGCGGCAATGGCAGGGGCATCCCTGCCATTTTTTTATACTTTTTTCCTGCCTTTTTATCTTTAGCCCCGACGATGCGGACCTTACTGCTGGCGGATAAACCGCCCTTTGATGCGCCCGCGCCACAGCGCGAAACGATCCAGTGCCAGCAAAGCCGCCGGCGTGACAACAAGGGTCAGGACCGTGGCAAAGCCGAGGCCGAACACGATAGCGACCGATAGATGCACCCACCATTGGGTTGACGGTGCGCCGATCATGATCGTGCGGTTGACGAAATCCAGATTGATTCCGAAGGCGATGGCTAGAACGCCCAATACGGCGGTAACGGCTGTCAGCGCGACAGGGCGGGCACGTTCCCGGCAGGTTTCGATGATCGCGTCATAGGTGTCCCATCCCTCCTGTTTCAGGCGGTCATAGGTGTCGATCAGCACGATATTGTTGTTCACAATCACGCCGGCATTGGCGATGATACCAATACCGGTCATCACGACCCCGAAGGATTGGCCCATCACCATCAGCCCGATCAACACACCGATCGTCGACAAAATCACCGCAGACATCACCAGAAATACCGAGGTAAAGCGGTTGAACTGCGCCAGCAGGATTGCAAAGATCAGAAAGATGGCCGAACCAAAGGCCTTCATCAAAAAGGCTCCGGCCTTTTCGCGTTCCTCATCCTCCCCTTTCATACGGATTGTGACACCCGCACCGAGATCTGCTGCGTTCAAAGCAGCCATGACCTCTTTTTGCACAACGGCTGATTGTACACCCGCTTTGACATTGGCCGAGACCGTGATGACGCGCTGTCCGGCAACACGGTTGATTTGCCCCACCCGTTTCACAGGCACACGCTTGACAAAATTACCCATCGGCACGGCTCCTTGCGGGCCGGTGATGCGCAATTCGTCCAGTTCATCCAGTGTGCGCTTGTTGGGTGGGAAACGAACAATAATATCGACGGCCTTATCAGTCCCTTCGGGTCGGAAATCCGTAATTTTGGTTCCGTTGGTAATGAGCTGAACGGCCGTACCCACTTGGGAGGCGGCAATGCCATATTTTGCGGCTTCTGCCTTGTCGACGATAATTTCCCAATCCAGCCCCGGCAAAGGCAGCCCGTCATCCAGATCAGTGATATCGCTGCGTGCTGCAATCACAGCTGCGGCGCGTCTGGCAGCCTCTGGCAGCAAAGCGGATTCAATTGCCATTAATTGCACCTGAATGGCCTTGCCTGTGGGTGGGCCTCCTTTGGGGGCCGTCACTTCAACCAGAATACCGGGAATATCTGCTGCCGCTGCCCGAATTTCGTCCATGATGACATGGGCTTTGGCGCGTTTTTGCCAATCAATGAATTCGAATTGAATCGTACCGATCGTGTCTTCCGACAATTCGGCGGATCCCTTCTGTCCTTCACCCGCTCGCGCATAGACGGTCCGCAAATCATGGCGCGCAAGAATGCGTTGCTCGACCTGCCGAACCATCTGGTCTTTCTCGGTCAATGACAAATTCCCGCGCGCATGAATTTGCGCAATGCCGTAATCAGGCTCCACATTGGGGAAAAATTCGACCCCGTGGCCGAATTTGCCGTAAGCAACAATGACCGTTACCAAAAGCGCCAGAGTGGCCAGAAGCGTATGTCCCGGGCGTTGCAGGGACAGGCGCACAATCCGCATGTAGAGCCCGTGTGAGGCCGCGCGGTCATCTTGATTGACATCAGGCGCACGTCCCAACAGCGCCCCGAGGGTCGGGGTGAAAAACAGGGCGACGACCAGCGAAGCCGACAGTGTCGCAATCAGCGTGAGTGGCAAATATTTCATGAATTGGCCGACAATGCCGGGCCAGAACATCAAGGGTGAGAAGGCGGCAATACGGGTCAGAGTGGCAGCAATCACCGGCCCGGCCATACGCTTGGCCGCCAGCGAATAGGCAGGTCCGGCAGCCATCCCCTCGGCCATACGCCGTTCAGCGTATTCCGAGACGATAATGGCATCATCCACCAGCATCCCGACCGCCAGAATAAGGGCAAAAAGCACCACGATATTGACAGTCAGTCCCGCAACCTGGAGACCGAGAATACCGGTCAAAAACGAAGCCGGAATCGCAATACCGATAAAGATCGAGGCACGACCGCCGAGCACCAGCATCATGATCACAAAGACCAGCAGCACGGCTGTGATGACGCTGTTTTGCAATTCATGCAGCATGTCGCGGATGGTTTTGGATTTATCCTGGGAGAAGGTGATCGCTACCGTTTCAGGCCAGCGGGATTGCAACTGCATTGCAACCATTTTAACGGCATCGACTGTTTCAATCAGATTCGCGCCGGTGCGTTTGGTGATCTCGATGGCAATCGCTGGGCGGCCATCGATACGGGTGATTGAAGTCGCATCCTTGAACGTCGGGCGCACTTCAGCCAGATCCCCCAGCACAACCGATGCACCATTGGCGGCTACGACAGGCAGTTTCAATACATCATTGGGCGTTTCAATCAGCGTCGGCACCTTGACAGCAAACCGCCCGCTTTGTCCCTCGATAGCGCCCGCCGTGACCAGTGAATTGCCCATGGAGGTGCCCGCGGTCAGATCGGACAGGGAAATTCCATAGCTTTTGAGGTGCATGGGTTCGGCCACCACCTCGACGACCTCGTCGCGCGATCCACGCAATTCGGCCGACAAGACACCGGGGACTTGTTCCAGCGCGGCCTTGGTGTCGCGCGCCAATCGCAACAATGTGCGTTCTGGTACTTCGCCAGTCAGGCCCACCACCAGCACCGGAAACAGTGACAGATTGACTTCGCGCACGGTCGGTTGGTCGGCATCCTTTGGCAGATCGCGTTTTGAATCATCGACCTTGGCCCGGACATCGGCCAGCGCACGCGTGGAATCAAAGCCCGCCTCGAATTCCAGCAGCACGAAACCGCCGCCCTCAAATGCCGTGGCGCGCATTTCCTTGACATTGGCGACCGATTTCATCTGCGTTTCAACGGGACGCAGGAGCAGCCGTTCGGCATCTTCGGGACTGATGCCGCGCTGTGTCAGTTGAACATAGATGATGGGCACCCGCACATCTGGTTCAGCCTCTTTGGGAATGCTGACATAGGCCGATAATCCGGCTATCAACAAAAAAGCCAGCAAAGCCAGCGTCAGGCGGGCGTGAGAAATGGCATAATCAACCGGATTGCTCATCTTAGCCTCACGGTTTTACGGCAGGATGGGCGATGACCCGCTGGCCTTCTTTGACAAAGTCCTGGCCCTGTACAATGAGGTTAGCCCGATCGGAGAGGCCAGACACCCATATAAACTGGCCCTCATCCTCGACCAATGCCACAGGCATAAATTGCACAACACTGGCGGAATCAACAAGACGAACACCTAATTGCCCATCAGCGGCAAAGGTCAAAGCCGACCGCGGGATGCGGCTGGCAGGCACCGCCGCCAGTTTCAGCGCGACTTCGGCGGTAATTCCATCAGGAATCATTCCGTCTTTATTGGCTATCGACAGATCGACCCGATAGGTCCGCGTCTGTGTTGCCGCGCGTGAGGAAACAAAGCGGACTTCACCCTTTCCCTCCACACCATTGGCCAGGCGGACCTGAGCAATATCTCCGGTTTTAATCCCGCCAATCCGGCGCTCTGAGACATCAATCACCACCAGCATCGGATCAAGCGCGACAATCTCTGCAATGGCACCGCCGGGCTGCATCGCCTGCCCTATTTCCACCGGCAAATCGGTAATGACCCCGTCAATCGGGGCAAGAACCAGACCACGCTCGCGCTCTGCTTCGGCAGCAGCCAGACCGGCTTCGGCATTTTTCAGATCGGCTTCGTATTGTGCCAGATTAAGCCGTGGCATAACCCCTTGAGCAACCAGTGGCAAACGGGCCTCGTATTCCTTGCGCCGTTGCTCGACCCGGGCGCTAGCCTGATTGACATTGGCCTCGCGCGCCTCATCCGACAGCACCGCGACCACGTCACCCTCTTTGATCCGCGATCCGCGTCGCACATTGATCTGCGTCACGGTACCGTTCGCGCGCACGGTCAGCACCGTGCGTCGATCGGCCTCCGAACGGCCCGAGACAGTCAACACCCGCGAATGTGCTTCAACTTCAACGGGAACCACAGAAACGCTGAACAATTTGGGGGCTAGTTTGGTTTCGCCCTGCTTCTGAACAGCCGTATCACGCGTCAAAGATCCCGAAGCGATCCAAAGGGTCGCACCAACGACAAGACCCACAGCCAATATATGACTGCTTTTCCACTCCATATCCAAACCCTTCAAGCATATGAATTTTTTATCGTGCATTGGATATAGCGCAGTTTTCATAAAAGCCTAGTAAATGCCTTAGAGTGGAATTTTCATAAAAATGTCACTGAGCATGAATTTAATGAGATTTAAAATTACTACTTGTTAAATTTTTTATTTAATGCAATAATTTTCTTATAAAATAAGAACGTAATAATTTAATTTTGAGACTCATATTCAACAATATGATTTCAAAAAATAAATTATTATATTTAAAATAAAGTAAAATATTTATGTAATGTAGGAGTAAACAAATGAAAACTGAAGATTTGTTTTCAATCCTTGAAAATTTATCGAAATCCACTAAACTTCAGGACACAACCGACCAACTCCGAACAGCCCTTACCGAGCTTGGCCTTGATCATATTTCTTATCTTGCTGTGAATATCCCGACCCAAAAAACCGCTCTCCCTTTGCTTGCCGTCACCTATGCACCCGAATGGCAACGCCATTATTACCAGAACAACTATGTGGATATCGACCCGGTCGTTAAGGCAGGTCTGGGTGGCTTGCTGCCGATCGATTGGGCCCAAGTCGACCGCTCGCAACGGGTCGTACAGCGTTTTTTTAGTGAGGCGCAGGATTTCGATATCGGCCAGCAGGGCCTTTCGTTCCCCATCCGTGGGCGAATGAATGAATTTGCGCTATTTTCCGTGACCTCCGACGTCTCGGATGTCGAATGGCAGAAAATGCGTCCAACCATCGTGCCACAACTGTTGCTCATTGCGCATCACTTCCACCATTACGCTTTGCTCAACGCGGGTGTGGAAGCCCCCAATTACGGAGCCTTGCTGTCACAGCGCGAGAAAGAGTGCTTGCGCTGGCGTGCCACAGGCAAATCGGATTGGGATATCAGCCAGATCATGAATATCAGCGAGCGCACGGTAAAATTCCATCTCGAAAACGCCCGTGCCAAACTTGATGCACTCAACACTACACATGCAGTTGCAAAAGCTTTGGCAACGGGTGCGATTGCATTGTTTTAAAGCCCAACCCACTGAATCATCAGCATTTTTTATGATTTAGACAATCAACAGCAAAGGGAAAATCAATACAATTTTAAGTAGAATATATATTGTATTACAATTAAATAACTAAATCCTGCTCTTTTGATCAGTATTTAATTTCATTTTATTAATTCATTGTCGCATCATCGGCTATCAACTTATGAGAGGTGCGCTATGATCAGAGTTATTCACGGACATGAACGGGCTATGTTTCCTAGAGAAATTGATCAAATGCATCGTTTGAGAAAAAAAGTATTTTATGATCGCATGAACTGGGACGTTCCTGTTATAAATACTTGGGAAGCAGATGGTTTTGATGCCCTTGATCCTGTTTATTTGCTCAAAATAAGCGATGAAAATCAAGTGATTGGCACAGTTCGGCTCTTGCCGACCACAGGTTTTACCATGATCAATGATATATTTTCTGAACTTCTCCCCGACGGCGCACCGATCTATAGCCCGCGCATTTGGGAAGGAAGTCGATTTGCAGTCGACTCGGATGTCTCGCAGACAGGTGAAAGAACGGCTGTCAGCCGTACAGCTATCGAATTATTGCTTGCTGGCAATGAAATCGGCATGGGCATCGGCATGACACATTGTGTTGGAGTGTTCGATTTGAACATGCACCGTCTGATGAAACGGATCGGCTGCGCCGGCGAACCTTTGGCCCCGCCCAAACGGATCGGGCATGTGATGTGTATCGCTGTGTTGATGGAAATGGGTGCGGAAACAGATGCCCGCCTGCGCCATCTCGGCGGGATCACAGGCGAAGTGATCGAGCCGCGTAAAAGCGCCCAGATCACCCGCAACACACCTGTACCACACGCGGCCTAACCACCGCGCATACCACATTCGACATTTCAACGCGCTCCGGATTATCTGGGGCGTGAGGGATGTTTTACACGAACAATATCGCGATTCAACGGCTCAATCTGGCGACACCTTGTCCAGCTCATCACCGAGAACATCGCGCATCCAGCGGAAAGCCGCATTGCTTGCCGGAACACCCGCATAGATCGAGGCGTGCATCAGCAAGGCTCTCAATTCCTCCAGCGTCAAACCGTTTTTGATCGCCGGTTTGACATGCAGCTTGAACTCCTCCTCGCGATGCAGCGCAATCATCATGGCCAAAGTGACGCAGGACCGCAGTTTGAAGGGCAAAGTATCATCCCCCCACATCTCGCCCCAGGCGTTGCGGGTGATGAAATCCTGCCAAGGCATCGTGAATGGCCCGGATTGAGCCAATGAGCGTTGCACATGGTCAATCCCCAGTACTGCTTTGCGATTGGCCAAGCCTGCTTCGAAGGCGCCACGCGGGAGTGCAGGCAACAAGGCGCCGTGACGCTCCAACCAATCCAGCAGAAGATTGTTGACGGCCTCTGGCTGCTCCATCGCAATCAGATGCGATGCACCGTCAACAATCTGCAATGTCGAACCGGCAATCGCCGCGCTCAACGCCGCGCACATATCCGGTGTTGTGACCGGATCATGGCGACCGGCGACAACCAGACAGGTCTGTTTGATCTGCATGATTAGCGGACGCAAATCCATGCCGCCGATCGCCTCGCAGCACAGGGCATAGCCCTCGGCATCACCGCTGACAAAGCGGGCGCGAGCAAATGCGACCTTTTCGGGGTACTTCAAAGCAGCCTGATCCGTAAACCAGCGCCCCATAGCGGCATCGGCGATTGCGCCCAATCCCTGCTCGCGGACTGTTTTGGCACGGGCCTGCCATCCATCCTCTGGTGGCAGGTAAGCATCTGTCGCCATGAGCACCAGCGAGCGCACTTTGGCGGGATAGTGAATAGCCAGCGCTTGCGCTGTCATCCCGCCCAGCGAAAGCCCGACCACATGGGCAGAGGTCACCGACAAGGCATCAAGCAGCCCGGCCAGATCATCTGCCAGTTGCCTGATCGTTACAGGACCTGCGGTCGATGAGCGTCCATGGCCTCTGGTATCATAACGCAAGACGCGGCAGCGTCCTGCCAGCGCACGGGCCTGCGCATCCCACATTTCGGCACTGGTGCCTAACGAATTTGAAAACACCACCACCGGCGCGCCTTCCGGCCCGGCCAGATCGTAAAACAGGCTCACACCATTTACGGCAATCAGGGGCATATTTTATCCTTTTGCGGAAAATGCTGACACTACGCGCTCGGCTTGCTCCCGCGCCGCAGGAACAATCAGGGATGCCGCCAGTACGGCGGGTGTCGGATCGAACAAAGCTTGCAAACGATCCCTATTGAAGCCGGAGGGCAGGTCCGGCCACGCGCTGACCACTTGGGACAAATGCTGTCCAGTCCGGCGGACTGCGTCAGCTGCATGCTCGATCACAGCATGAGCGCGGCTCGCACCCAGTTCGACAGACAGGGCAGAGGCGACTGCATCGGCATAGATTAGACCATGGGTCAGATCGAGATTACTGGCCATCCGCAAGGTGTCGATTTCCAACCCCTCGGCAATCCGCTTGGCTTCATGCAGGGCGCCAGCCAGCAGCCCCAATAATTGCGGCAGGGTATTCCATTCAGCATGCCATGCTCCGGCGGGCCGTTCATGCGATGCAACCATTGCGGCCTGCATCGTCTGGTTTAAGCCTTGAGCAGCCTGAAAGGCAGCAAGAATAACTGTCGAAGCCACTGGATTGCGCTTGTGTGGCATGGCCGATGAACCACCACGCCCGGCGATGAAGGGTTCGGACACCTCACCAACTTCGGTCGAGGACAGATTGACAACATCACCCGCCATCTTGGCCAGCGCGCCCAAAACCTGGGTCACAAACGCCGCAAGTGATACGACAGGACTGCGGCGCACATGCCAGGGCACCGGATCGAAAGCCAAGTCGAGCAGATGCGCAAATTCCTGTGCCGTTTTGGCATGAGCAGGTGAACGACCCGAAAGCGTGCCGACCGGACCTGCCAGAGAGGCTTTCAGGATGGTCGGGGCCAAAGCGGGCCAAGGGGCCAGCGCGTCACACAAACCCGCCAGCCAGATCGACACTTTATATCCAAAGCTTACAGGAACCGCATGCTGTCCGTAGGAACGACCCACACACGGTGTCTGGGCATGGCGTGAAGCCATTTCAGACAGCGCGGACAGAACAGCGACGGACTGAGGAAGCAAAGCCTCCATTGACCGCTTGACCTGCAACATCAGGGCCGTATCCATCACATCCTGCGTGGTTGCCCCTTTATGCACATAAGGCTCGTATTCGGGCGGCAGTTTTTTACGCAAGGCATTGATAAAGGGAATGGTTGGCACTCCTGACAGAGCGGTTTCCTGTCCCAGTGCCACACAATCAAAATCCAACGGGCTAATCGCCGCTATCGCTTCGGCCACGTTGGGCGGGCAAAGGCCGTTGTGGGTCTGCGCCATTGCCAGGGCCCACTCAACCTTCAACATCGCGTCCAGTCTTGACTGGTCTGACCAGATATCGACCATAGAATCAGGCACGAACAGCGGTCCGCTCAGGGCTGAATCAAGTACCGAAAAACTCATGCCAATTCCTTCATCATCTGCCTGCGATGACATCAGTGATTCCTGAAATACTTATAGCATGATCTGCTGTCTGCCATAGCTGCAGCTAGGCCCAGAAGCGGGTGATTGGCCATGATGCGCCTGTCGGATGCCCGCCTTTACGCCTTGTAAAACCAACAATTGAGCCACCGGATAACCTCTCCTGAGCCTATCAGCACTTCCCAACAGCCCGTCAGGGCTTGACGAAAGCGTGTCATTATGTTCGTATAGTGAACAATAATCCGCATCGCGAACGATTTTGCGGCGTTCGGGCATATCCGTCAAGCGACAGTCCGTTTGGGGCCCCAGGCACCAGCAGAGACCCTAAAGGCCAATACTGTCAGTATGACACGGGTGCAGGTGAGCTTTGAACGATTTGAACCCCGACAGAAAACAACCCTCTATGCCTTCAACGAGCACACTGATGATCCCAACCACCGAGCAAAGTCAAAAAGAACCAAGAGCCAATAAACAAAGAGCCCCCGAACGCGATCCGTCCTATGTCGAAGCCTTTGCGCGCGGTCTGCGGGTGATCCGCTCCTTTGGCGAGGGACGCGAAACCATGACCCTGGCTGATATTGCCAAACTCACCGATTTGCCACGCGCAACGGTACGTCGATCCCTGTTCACACTTGGTCAACTTGGTTATGTCATCGATGACGGACGCCAATTCCGACTGACCCCGAAAGTCCTGTCGCTCGGCTATGCCTATCTGTCCTCGACGCCGCTGCCGCGTGTGATCCTTCCTGCTCTGGAAATGGTCAGCGAGCAAGTGAGAGAAAGCTGTTCCGCCGCTATTCTGGACGGCCCCGATATTGTCTATATCGCCCGTTCGGCCACCAAGCGCATCATGTCTGTCGGGCTGGCGGTAGGCTCACGTCTTCCGGCCTATTGCACATCTCTGGGCCGCGCTTTGCTGGCCTATGAACCTGTTGAGCGTCAACAGGCTATCTTGGCGACCAGCCTGTTGAAACCTCTCACCCCCAAGACTGTTACCGATCCGCAAACCTTGCTGGGGATTTTCCAACAGGTTGCACACCAGGGCTATGCCTTTGTCGACGAAGAGCTGGAGCTCGGTCTTCGTTCGATAGCCGTGCCTGTCACCAATGCAACGGGACATGTTGTCGCGGCCATCAATATCAGCACGCAGGCTTCGCGCCTGAGTGAGGAGACCATGTGCACCTCACTCAGGCTTGCGCTGGTGCAAGCTGCCCAAAGCGTGCGATCATCCTTGCTGTGACAAACACGGCAGTGGCTAAAAATCCAAACTCTGTTTAGACCGTATAGTGATCATGTAAATCGACGTGCCAGAAAGGTTCTCCCATGGCCACATGTCCTGTTTCCCGAACTGTTGCCTACAAGGAGGTTGGTCCGCTTCCCGAGGGACATCCCGAAGTGCGCCAAGGAAAGATCGGTGTCCTGCTGACCAATCTTGGCACACCCGACGGCACAGATTACTGGCCTATGCGCCGTTATCTGAAGGAGTTCCTGTCTGACCGCCGCGTTATCGATACCCCACGCATTTTGTGGTGGCCGATCCTGAACCTCATCATTTTGTCGCTGCGCCCCCAAAAGAAAGGCAAGGATTACGCCTCGATCTGGAACAACGAGCTGAATGAATCCTTCCTCAAGACAATTACACGCGATCAGGCCAAAGGCATGGCCGAAGTGGCCAAAGAGCTGGACGACCGGATCATTGTCGATTGGGCGATGCGCTACGGCAATCCGTCGATCCAATCGCGGATGGAAGCCTTGCAGGCACAAGGGTGTGATCGGGTGCTGGTTATCCCGCTCTATCCACAATACGCAGCAGCCACCTCTGCAACCGCTTGTGATAAAACGTTTGAAGTGCTGATGAAAATGCGTTGGCAACCGACGATCCGGATTTCACCGCCCTACCATGACGAGCCTGCCTACATCGATGCTTTGGCAGCATCCATTAACAACCATCTGGCAACACTGCATTTCGAGCCCGAGGTCATCCTGACCTCCTTCCATGGCGTTCCCAAACGCTATCTGATGCTGGGCGATCCCTATCACTGCCATTGCTATAAAACATGGCGCTTACTGCGCGAAAACCTGGGCAAAACGCCTGAGCAGATGATGATCAGCTTCCAGTCCCGCTTCGGGCCGGAAGAATGGCTGCAACCCTACACCGACAAGACAGTCGAGGCACTGGCCAAAAAGGGGATCAAGCGCATGGCAATCATCGCGCCGGGCTTCTCGTCCGATTGCCTCGAAACACTGGAAGAACTTGACGGCGAAAACCGTGAAATTTTCATGCATCATGGCGGTGAGCAATTCACCTATATTCCATGCCTGAATGCCTCTCCCGAAGGCCTGAGCGTCATCGAAACAGTGATGCGACGCGAATTGATGGGCTGGATCTGAGCGATCAGATGAAATGCGATCGATCGTTGCGGCGACGACATGCAGACAACTTGCAGACGACTTGCACAGGATGGAAATTTCGATAGATTTCCATCCTGTTCCAAATCCTGAAGATCGGACTTGGTTGGACCTGTTTAATGATTGCATCATGCATAGGCTGCCATGCGGATTATCCTGACCCTTTGTATTTGGCTTGGGCTGTTGCTGCCAACGGCTGCGCAGAACTATAAAGTCAGCGATTTATCGGTCGGCAATTGGTCGGGCGGGGCCTACCTCAATCGTAAAACCAACGAATTTGTCTATTGCGGCATGTTTGCCAGCTATAAATCAGGCATAGGCGTGCATTTTGCTATTGATAATGATGATGAATGGCGCATCGGCTTCAATGCCTCAAAATTCCAGTTCCGCTCCGGAAACAGCTATTCCATTGCCTATACGATTGATGGGAGTCCGGCGAGCCTGCTGACCGGAGTGGCCAAAGACCCCAATTTTATTGTGGTCGAACTGCCAAGCAAATCGACCCTGTTCGACCAATTCCGTTATGGCAATATGCTGACAGTATCGGTGGCCGGAAACGTCTACCAGTTCAAACTTGAAGGTACGGCAAAAGCCTTGGCCGTTTTGCTTGATTGCGCCCGTAACAACACACCTGCCGGCCGTCAGGCCCAACGTGAAACGACACGCCCAGCCCCCTCGCCCACTCCACAACCCAATCAATCCAGCGGTGGTGTGACAGCAAATGATCGTTTGGATGCCACCCGCTTTGTCGCCAACCTGTTTTCCCGCACCGATTTCCGAAGTTACCGTTTCATGAGTTCGGAAGAGCTCGACGATAAAAAATTACCGGATGTGGTCCGCTCTGCCGATGTCGCATGGATTGCTCCGCAGGCTATTGGCCTGTTGCATATTTTCTCCACACAAATCACATCCATTGATGATCAGGTCAGTTCAGCACTGGCCAGCGATGCCAAGGCCTGCAATGGCCGGTTTGCATCCGGCAAGGTGTCGGATGAGGAAGACAGCAGTTTCAAGCGGCTTTATACGATCTGCGATGACAAGAACAACAGTTTCAATATCGAATATCTATTTCTGCCGCGCAAAAATGGGCTGGCTTATCGCTTCGGTACAATGGTGTTCGGCAGGGCTGATCAGGCACCTGACAACAAGGATCTGCGCGAGGCCCTGAAAAAAGCAGCTTTTACAAAAGCCAACTGATCCAGATCAGGCCGCGCCGATCCGTAACAGGTCGAGCACATGTACAAGTCCAACAGGCACGCGGTCTTGCGTCACGATCAACGCACCGATCTTGCGGGTCTCGACAATCTCCAGCGCTTCGGCCACCAGCGTTTCAGGCGGCACCGAGGCGGGATTGGCGGTCATGACCTGATCGACAGTCTGGCCCAACAAATCAACGCTCATGTGACGGCGCAAATCGCCGTCGGTGATGATACCGATCAACAGACCCTGCGCATCCACCACCAGCACGCAGCCAAAACCTTTGGCGCTCATGGTCACAAGGGCTTCGCCCATCCGCGTGCCCTTCGGCACCAGCGGCAAAAGCTCGCCCGTGCTCATGATCGCACTCAGTTGTTTGAGTTGCGCCCCCAGCTTGCCGCCCGGATGATAGGTGCGGAAATCATGAGAGGAAAACCCGCGCGCTTCAAGCAAGGCAATGGCCAGCGCATCGCCAAGCGCCACCTGCATCGTCGTCGATGTGGTCGGTGCGATACCGTTGGGGCAGGCTTCTTTGGCTTTGGGAAGCGTGATCAGGATATCGGCCTCGCGGCCCAAGGCACTGTCTTTGTTTGAGGAAACCCCGATCAGGGTCACTCGGAACCTTTTTGCGTAGGCGACGATATCGCTCAACTCTGTTGTCTCGCCCGACCAGGATAGCGCAAGTATCACATCTTCTGGTTGCACCATACCCAAATCGCCATGGCTGGCTTCTGCCGGATGGACAAAATAGGCCGGTGTGCCAGTCGAGGCCAAGGTTGCGGCGATCTTGCGGCCAATGTGGCCCGATTTTCCCATGCCCGACACAATCACCCGGCCACTCGATCGGGCAATAATCTGTGCGGCAGCGGCAAAGGAAGCGCCCATCTCCGATGACATGGCAACAATCAAAGCCTCGAGCCCTGCTTTTTCTGACTCCAAAGCCCGTTGGCCGGACTGGATAAGCAGATCCGCAGAAGCGGTTTTGGTCGAAGCCATGCCTGTCATAACCCCATACGCTTGATTGCGGCCCGCAACGGCTCGCCCAGTTCGGGATGCGCCAGACCCAAAGCGAGATTGGCCGTCAAAAATCCTATTTTCATGCCGGTGTCGTAAACCTCCCCATCGAACAAATGGGCATAGAAATCTTGAGATCTCGACAACGCGATCATGGCATCGGTCAACTGGATTTCGCCGCCAGAACCACGCTCCTGTGTCGCCAGAATATTGAAAATTTCAGGCTTGAGAATATAGCGGCCCGAAATGGCCAGATTAGACGGAGACGTCCCTTTGGCGGGCTTTTCAACCATCTGGGTGATGCCGAGATCGCCGTTCTTCTGTTCGATCCCGACAATGCCATATTGATGCGTTTCATTGTCCGGCACTTCATAGACGGCGACGACATTGCCGTGATGCCGGTCATAGGCATCAATCATCCCCTTCAGGCACGGGGCTTCTCCATGATGCAACATATCGGGAAGCAGCAAGGCAAACGGCTCATCACCGACAATCTCGCGTGCGCACCATACCGCATGGCCGAGACCGAGCGGCGATTGCTGGCGTGTAAAACTGGTCTGGCCTGCACCGGGAAGATCGATTTCCAGCAGTTCTATCTCTTTGATCTTGTTGCGGTCACGCAACGTCCGGTCCAATTCGAATTGGATATCGAAATGATCCTCGATCGCGCCTTTATTGCGGCCCGTCACAAAGATAAAGTGCTCTATCCCAGCGGCACGAGCCTCATCGACAACGTGCTGGATGACCGGACGATCCACCACGGTCAGCATCTCTTTGGGGATCGCCTTGGTGGCAGGCAGAAAACGGGTGCCTAATCCGGCAACCGGAAAAACCGCCTTACGAATTCTTGCCTTACTTGTGCTATGAGTCATGTTTCAAGCATTCTCGATTTCGAGTGAAAAATTCAGACAAAAAAGACTTTAACCACACAAGACTGAACCATTCGTGAATAGCCCGCTCTCGTGCCCGCATAGAATGAGACGAACCAAACGTCAATGATTTGCAAACTTTCCTCAGGCACAACGCAATCACGGCCTATGGTCTGTTGATTCGATGTGAGAGGTTCCGTGTTGAAAATCCGCCCCCTATTGTCCTGTTTTCAGGTTCTGGTGACTGTGATCAGCCTCTGTGCTGCCCCATCGGCCATGGCGCAATCAAACGAGGATTTTCAGCTTTTTCTGCAGAAAATCAGACAGCAAGCCCTATCGCGAGGTCTAAAATCTTCTTCGGTCGACCGCAGTCTGGATGGCGTGACGCTCGACACTGGTGTGATCGCGCTCACCCAAAAGCAATCGGAATTTACCAAGCCGATCTGGACCTATCTCAATGATGGCTTGGGAGGCGGGCGGATTGACAAGGGCAAAGCCCTGCTCACCCAACACAAAGGCCTGTTCGATCACGCTGAAAAACGTTTCGGGGTTGATCGCGGGGTCATCCTCGGCATTTGGGGGATGGAAAGTAATTTTGGCGGTTTCAGCGGCGACAAGGATGTGATCCGTTCGCTCGCCAGCCTGGCCTTTGTCGGCTATCGCGGCGATTTCTTCCGCAACGAATTAATGATCGCGCTGGAAATGGTCGACAAGGGCCAAGCCCCGCGCGAGAGCATGAAAGGGTCATGGGCGGGAGCGATGGGCCAGACGCAATTCATGCCCTCCAGTTTCAAAGCCTATGCGATTGATTTTGATGGCGATGGCCAAAAAAACATCTGGAACAACCTGCCTGACATCATCGGCTCGACCGCCAATTATTTGGCTGCCCATGGCTGGGTAACGGGTTTACCTTGGGGGTTTGAAATCAAACTCCCGCAAAACTATGCCTTCAGCCTGACCGAAGGAGACTTCAGCGCCTTTGCCAAACATGGCGTCAAACGCGCTAACGGCAAACCGATGCCGCAACGGGGCAATGCCAAACTTTTCTTTCCTGCTGGGAGCGAGGGGCCGGTATTTCTGACCACCAAAAATTTCGACATGATCCGCGCCTATAATGCGTCCGATGCCTATGCGCTGACGGTAGCCCATCTGGGCGACCGGATCAAAGGCGGCTCTCCCTTGATCAAGGCTTGGCCGAGCGCGATGCCGCAACTGTCCGCCGAGGAGCGGATCGAATTCCAGCAACGTTTGCAAACGCTGGGCTATGATGTGGGCGAAATCGACGGACGGATCGGATCAAAGACCCGCAACGCCTTGCGTCAAGAGCAAATCAAGCGCGGACAGGTGCCCGATGGATGGCCAAGCCCGCGCGCGCTCAATATGCTGAAAAACTGATTTCAATAGAGTATCCCGCCAAGAGTTACGGCAAGCACTGGCGGGATATAAGCGTTAGCGTGGCAAAGTGGTGCTGCCCATCAGGAATTTATCGACGCTATGAGCAGTCTGGCGCCCTTCGCGGATGGCCCATACCACCAGCGACTGGCCGCGCCGCATATCGCCGCATGCGAACACCTTTTCGGCAGAGGTCTTGTAAGCCACCATATCGGCGGCCACATTGCCACGCGGATCAAGCTTGACACCCAATTCATTGACAACAGCCTCGGTCACAGGCGCAACAAAGCCCATGGCCAGAAGAACCAAATCGGCTTTTAACGCAAATTCTGTTCCGGTAACCGGCTTGAAATTGTCGTCAACCCGCACACAGTTCAATTCCTTGACGTGACCGTCCTCCCCTGTGAAGGAGACGGTGTTGACCGCAAAATCACGCTCTGCCCCTTCCTCCTGCGAGGAGGAGGTGCGCATTTTCAATGGCCAATTCGGCCAGGTCAGTGCCTTGTTTTCCTTTTCGGGAGGATGCGGCATGATTTCAATCTGGGTCACCGACAACGCCCCCTGCCGCACCGAGGTGCCAATGCAATCAGAACCGGTATCACCGCCCCCGATCACTACCACATGCTTGCCCTGGGCAATGATCGGATCATTGGCATTGACCGGTTCGTGCGAAACACGCCGGTTCTGCTGCGGCAGAAAATCCATGGCGAAATGAACGCCGTGCAATTCGCGGCCCGGAACAGCCAGATCGCGCGGCTTTTCCGAGCCGCCAGCCAGAATCACCGCATCATGGCTATCAACCAACTCTTTCAGAGCCTTTTGCTTGCCAACTTCGATATTGTAATGGAAAATCACACCTTCGGCTTCCATCTGGCTGATGCGGCGGTCGATCAACGGTTTTTCCATCTTGAAATCGGGAATTCCGTAACGCAACAGACCACCGGCTTTGCCATTCTTTTCATAGACATGGACCTCATGGCCTGCCCTCGCCAGTTGCTGGGCTGCAGCCAATCCGGCAGGGCCGGAACCAACAATGGCAATGCGCTTGCCCGTCTGATGGCCGGCCACTTCTGGAACCAGCCAGCCTTCCTCCCATGCGCGATCGACAATCGCACATTCGATTGATTTGATCGTAACAGGTGTGTCAGTCAGGTTGAGCGTGCATGATGCCTCGCATGGTGCAGGGCAGACACGACCCGTAAATTCAGGAAAATTATTCGTTGAATGAAGGTTGCGGGAGGCCTCTTCCCAATCATTATGATAGACCAGATCATTCCAATCCGGGATCTGGTTATTCACCGGACAACCGTTATGGCAATAAGGAATACCGCAATTCATACAGCGGGCGGCCTGATCCTTGGTCGCCTCCTGGGATAATGGAATCACGAATTCCTTGAAGTGCCGGATGCGATCCGAAGCCGGTGCATAACGGCGATCCTGACGTTCAATTTCCAAAAAGCCTGTGACCTTGCCCATGATCACTCTCCTGCCACGGCCAAAGGCCGGTTTTCATTTTGCGACTGCAATTCCTTCAATGCACGGCGATATTCAACCGGCATCACTTTTCGGAATTTGGTTTTATACTGGTCCCAATGATCCAGAATCTCTCTGGCGCGGGTCGAGCCGGTATATCGGGCATGGTTGTCGATCAACCGATGCAAGCGTTCCGAGTCGTAACGTGTCATGTCCGACATCACATCGACACGACCATGGCCTGCCAGATCACCGCCTTGATGGTTGAGACGCTCATTGAGCTCCTCTTCCTCGGGCACATGTTCCAGTTCCACCATTGCCATGTTGCAGCGTTCGGCAAAATTGCCTTCCTCGTCCAGCACATAAGCAATACCGCCCGACATGCCCGCTGCAAAATTACGGCCCGTTTTGCCGATCACGACCACAACACCACCGGTCATATATTCGCAACCGTGATCACCCGTGCCTTCAACAACAGCGACAGCGCCAGAATTGCGCACCGCGAACCGTTCGCCTGCCACACCGCGGAAATAACATTCACCGGCAATCGCGCCATACATCACGGTATTGCCGACGATGATCGACTCATGCGGGATGATCTTGGTCGCCTCTTTGGGTGGATAGATCACAATACGACCACCCGACAGCCCTTTGCCGACATAATCGTTGGCTTCGCCTTCAAGCTCCAATGTCACACCATGGGCCAGCCACGCGCCAAAGCTCTGGCCCGCAGTGCCCTTGAGGTTAACATGCACGGTATCGTTTGGCAGGCCCTTATGGCCGTAATGCTTGGCAATCACACCAGACAGCATCGCCCCCGTGGCGCGGTTGATCGACTTGATCGGTGACACTATTTTCACGGGTTTGCGGTGTTCGATCGCATCCTTGGCCTGGGCAATCAGGCTCCGGTCGAGCACATGCTCGAGCCCGTGGTCCTGGATCCCGGTATGATAGATCGAATCCTTGTAAACCGGATCGGGCTTGTGGAACAATTTGGAGAAATCCAGCCCCTTGGCTTTCCAATGCTGGATCGCGCGATCCTGATCAAGCATCTGCATCTGGCCTACCATGTCATTGAAAGTCCGATAGCCCAAACGTGCCATTTCCTCGCGCACCTCTTCGGCAACAAAGAAGAAGAAGTTGATGACATGTTCAGGTAAGCCGAGGAAGCGCTTGCGCAGCACCGGATCCTGAGTTGCCACCCCGACAGGGCAGGTATTCAGATGGCACTTGCGCATCATGATACAGCCAGCAGCAATCAACGGTGCGGTGGCAAAGCCAAACTCGTCAGCACCGAGCAAAGCCCCGATCACCACATCGCGGCCCGTACGCAATCCGCCGTCAACCTGCACGGCAATACGCGAGCGTAAACCGTTGAGGACCAGCGTCTGATGGGTTTCAGCCAGACCGATTTCCCATGGCGAACCGGCATGCTTGATCGAGGACAGCGGCGAAGCCCCGGTGCCTCCCTCAAAACCGGAAATGGTGACATGGTCGGCACGCGCCTTGGACACACCGGCCGCAACAGTTCCTACGCCGATTTCCGACACCAGTTTGACCGACACAGCCGCTTCGGGATTCACGTTCTTCAAATCATGGATCAGCTGCGCCAGGTCCTCGATCGAATAGATGTCATGGTGCGGTGGAGGTGAAATCAGTCCGACGCCTTGAGTCGAATGGCGCACTTTGGCAATCACGGCATCGACCTTGTGGCCTGGCAGCTGGCCACCTTCGCCGGGCTTTGCCCCCTGAGCAACCTTGATCTGCATCATGTCAGAATTGACCAGATACTCGGTCGTCACACCAAAGCGGCCGGATGCCACTTGCTTGATGGCCGAGCGCATGGTGTCGCCATTGGCCATCGGCTTGTAGCGGTCGCTCTCTTCACCGCCTTCACCGGTGTTCGACTTGCCGCCAATCCGGTTCATGGCAATCGCCAGTGTTGTATGGGCCTCACGCGAAATCGAGCCGTAGGACATAGCGCCCGTGGCAAAACGCTTCACGATATCCTTGGCTGATTCCACCTCGTCGAGCGGCACTGACGTGCGGCCCTCCTCTGAAGCATCCTTGATCCGGAAGAGGCCACGCAGCGTCAGCAAATGCTCGGCCTGATTGTTGAGCAATTCGGCATAAGCGCGATACTTGTCCTGCGAGTTCCCGCGCACAGCATGTTGCAGCAACGATACTGTCTGGGGGGTCCAGGCATGGGCCTCGCCGCGCATACGGAAGGCATATTCGCCACCGATATCCAGCACATTACGGTAGATCGGCGCATCGCCGAAAGCATCGGTGTGACGATTGACCGTTTCTTGCGCCACTTCGGGCAGGCCTACCCCGCCAATGCGAGAATGGGTGCCAGCAAAATATTTGGCAATCAATTCATCGCTCAGGCCGATAGCATCGAAAATCTGGGCGCCACAATAGGATTGATAGGTCGAAATGCCCATCTTCGACATGACCTTCAAGAGGCCCTTGTCAACCGACTTGATGAAGCGCTTTTCGACTTCATAGGCATCAACTTCCTCGGGAAAGTCCTTGGCCATCGCAGTCAATGTCTCGAAGGCCAGATAGGGATTGATCGCTTCGGCCCCATAGCCTGCCAGACAAGCGAAGTGATGCACCTCGCGCGGTTCGCCCGTTTCAACAACCAGACCAACCGATGTGCGCAAACCCTTGCGGATCAGATGGTGATGGACGGCTGCGGTGGCCAGCAAAGCAGGAATCGGTATCCGGTCCGGTCCAACCATGCGGTCCGACAGAATAATGATGTTGTAACGACCTTTGACAGCGGCTTCGGCCCGCTCACACAGGCGTTCAAGTGCTTCTTCCATCCCCGCCGACGATGCCTCGACCGGATAGGTGATATCCAATGTCTTGGTATCGAACGAGTCTTCAAGATGGCCGATGCAACGGATTTTTTCCAGATCGCCATTGGTCAGAATCGGCTGTCGCACTTCCAACCGCTTGCGGCGTGAATTGCCTTCCAGATCAAAAATATTGGGGCGTGGGCCAATGAACGACACAAGGCTCATCACAAGTTCTTCGCGGATTGGATCAATCGGTGGATTGGTCACTTGCGCAAAGTTCTGCTTGAAATAGGTGTAAAGCAGCTTCGACTTATCAGACATCACCGAAATCGGCGTATCTGTTCCCATGCTGCCAACGGCCTCCTGTCCGGTCATCGCCATCGGTTCAAGCAGGATGTTGAGATCTTCCTGGGTGTAGCCAAAGGCTTGTTGGCGATCGAGCAAAGAGACATCGGTACGGGACGCGCGCGGTTCGACCGGACGCAGATCTTCCAGAACAATCTGTGTACGCTTGAGCCAGTCGGCATAGGGGCTTGCCGTAGCCAGTGTTTCCTTCAATTCCTCGTCGGAAATGATACGGCCCTGTTCAAGATCGACCAGCAACATCTTGCCGGGCTGCAAGCGCCACTTGGTGACGATGGTTTCTTCCGGCAACGGCAAGACGCCCATTTCAGATGCCATGACCACCAAGCCCTGATCATCGACATAATAACGGGCCGGACGCAGACCGTTACGGTCCAAAGTCGCACCGATCTGGCGGCCATCGGTGAAGGCCACAGAAGCGGGACCGTCCCATGGCTCCATCAAGGCAGCATGGTATTCGTAGAAAGAGCGGCGTTGCTCATCCATCAAAGGATTGCCGGCCCATGCTTCGGGGATCAGCATCATCATGGCATGGGCGAGTGAATAACCGCCCTGAACCAGAAATTCGAGTGCATTATCGAAGCAGGCCGTATCCGACTGGCCTTCATAGGAAATCGGCCATAATTTGGAAATTTCCGTTCCGAAGAGTTCAGAATCCACCGACGCCTGGCGTGCGGCCATCCAGTTCACATTCCCGCGCAAGGTATTGATTTCACCATTATGGGCCACCATCCGGTATGGATGGGCGAGGGACCAGGTCGGGAACGTATTGGTGGAAAAGCGCTGATGCACCAAAGCCAGCGCAGATTCAAAGCGAGGATCAAGAAGGTCAGGGAAATAATCCCCCAATTGGGTGGCCAGCAACATCCCCTTATAGACAAGGGTTCGGGCTGACAAAGAGACCGGATAGAAACCCTTGGTTTGCGGATTACCCAGATTATAGATGGTGTTGGAAATCACCTTGCGCAGTATAAACAGGCGGCGTTCAAAACCGTCAGTATCTGCAATGCCTGCGCCCTTACCGATGAAAATCTGGCGATGGGTCGGTTCAGTCGGCTTGACTGATTCACCCAGACACGCCGTGTTGACCGGAACATCACGCCAGCCGAGGAAAATCTGCCCCTCATCGGTCACGACCTTTTCAATCAAGGCCTCGCAAATTTTGCGACCTTCGGCATCACGCGGCAAAAAGACATGGCCCACGGCATAATCACCGGCAGCTGGCAGGGCAAAGCCAAGCTTGGCGCATTCCTCGGACAGAAATGCATGCGGAATTTGCACCAGCATGCCGCACCCGTCACCAGCTTTGGGATCAGCACCCACTGCACCGCGGTGATCAAGATTGAGCAAAATCTGCAGGCCCATCTTGATGATGCCATGGGACTTGCCGCGCTTCATATCGGCAACGAAGCCAACACCGCACGAATCCTTTTCCAGAGCCGGATCATAAAGCCCCTGCGCCTCTGGCAGCTGCGGATCTTTATAGCTCAAGGCTGGAGAATGACTGGGTTTAGAGTTTCCGGCTTTCGAACTTACAGAATGAGAATGGCCCATGGTGGCACTCATATCACGAAGCGTGTTCGTTGCTTCAGTCTTCTGGTTCATCTCGCCCTCGCGCCCGGTCTATCCGGTCACAGTGATAAACAGCCGGTAAGTCCCGGCCCGATTGGAAGCGTTGATTGGAAGGAGTTTGATCGGGCGCGCTCCCTGTGCGCCCGCTCCTTGCAGGCGTTTGCCGGGAAATGCCGGAGACGCCTGTCAGATACGCGCTTTAGTGGCACGTTTGTCCGCACGCGGAGTTTTCACTCCGGTCGCGGTCATCACGGTCTTTGTGCCAGCCATGCGCATCAAGTCGGATCCTGATTGTTTTAGGCGTATCGTTAGATCAGTCAATTTCATGAATGTTGCTTGACGGGGCAAGCACCATAATGGGACAGCAAGACTGTCCTATCTGCTCAAACATTGCCAGAAAACCGTTCAGCACACAAGCAGCGTTTTCGAGAAAATTTGATATTATATTGCTGAATTCGCAATTTATGCGCAACAAAATATCAGAATCAGAATTTTTCTCTTTCCGTGTCAAACCTTGCCGCTTTTTCAAACCAAACCATGGGCCGAAATAGTTCTTTCTTTTGTCGCCTGAAGAAGGCAATTTACTGCCTGATTTTCAGGAGAGCATAACCATGACCACCCCTCAGACCCCGATCCTTAACCTCGCCAGCGACAATGTATCTGGCATGAGCCAGCCGGTTCTTGCCGCGTTGATTGCTGCCAATTCCGGACCTGAGCCTGCTTACGGGTCAGACCAGTGGACGGCCAGGGCCGAGGCTTTGCTGTCAGAGGTGTTTGAGCATGAGGTGAGTGTGTTTCTGGTCGCCACCGGGACCGGAGCCAATGCGCTGGCGCTGGCAGCCATGTCGCCACCCTGGGGAGCTATTTTCTGTCATTCGGAAGCCCATGTGCTTGATGACGAATGCGGCGCACCCGAAATGTTCACAGACGGGGCAAAGCTCGTCGGCGTACCTGGTGTCGGCGGCAAATTGACGGTGGAGGCTCTTGCACCCGTAGTCAGTCATTTTGCACCCGGCGTCATCAAATCGGTACAACCTGCCGCTTTGTCGATCTCGCAGGTCACCGAGGCCGGCACGATCTACACGATTGACGAGATCAAGGCGCTGGGCCAGTTCGCCAAACAGCGCAAGCTGATGTTCCATCTCGATGGGGCCCGTTTCTGCAATGCCATGGTCACCCTGGGCTGCACGCCGGCAGAGATGACCTGGAAATCAGGTGTCGATATCGTCACATTCGGAGCCACCAAAAACGGCTGCATGGCCTGCGAAGCCATCATCTTCTTCAATAAAACGGATGCAGAATCCATGCCCTTCCGCCGCAAGCGCGGTGGACATACGGTCTCCAAAGGCCGCCTGCTCGGCGCGCAGATGGTGGGCTATCTGGAAAACGATCATTGGATTGACAATGCCCGTCACGCCAATGCTATGGCGACCGCACTGAGGCAAGGCCTCGAAACCATCCCGGGGGTTAAACTGCCTTGGCCGACCCACGCCAACGAAGTGTTTGTTGTGGTGCCGCAGAGTGCGGCCGAGCGTCTCACCAGGAACAAAATCCGCGCAGCACCATGGGACAGCGTCAGCCTGCCAGCGGGCTTTTCAATCGGCAAGGACGAACAGTTCTTGCGGTTTGTGACGAGTTTTACAACCACCAAAACCGATATTGCGACCGTTTTACAGACAATCACCGGCTAGACTAACGATTTATCGAAGTGCAGATCAGGCATTGAGCAGTTTGAGCACTTGCTCATGGAGACGTGGATCACCGCAGGCAACAATAGAGCCGCCATTGGCAGGAGACCCCCCCTGCCAATCGGTGACCACACCGCCCGCGCCTTCGACAATCGGCACAAGGGCGACAATATCGTAAGACTTCAACTTGGTTTCGATAACAACATCCATATGGCCCGCCGCAATCATTGAATAGGCATAGCAGTCACACCCATAGCGCGTGAGACGAGCCAGCGATTCAACCCGCTGATAGGCTTCCTTGTCACGACCCTCGAACATCACGGGGGTGGTGGTCGACAAGGTCGCCTCCTTGAGAGAGGTGCAGGCCCGCGATTTCAGGATGCGCTCACCGCCTGGTCCGCGCCATTTGGCCACCCCGCCATCGCCGAAAAACCGCTCGCGCGTAAAAGGCTGGTGCATCATGCCGTAGCAGGGTCGGCCGTTGCGGGTCAGACCAATCAAAGTACCCCACAACGGCAGGCCTGAAATGAAGGCCTTGGTGCCGTCGATCGGATCCAGCACCCAGACAAATTCGGCATCCTCGTTTTCACTCCCATATTCCTCGCCGATAATACCGTGCTCGGGGAAGGTCGACTTGATCATCTGCCGCATGACCACTTCACTGGCCCGATCAGCCTCTGTGACAGGATCAAATACTCCACCGGGTGCTTTATCGGTTGCAGCCAGAGATGTACGGAAAAACGGAAGGATCGCAGCGCCCGATTGTGTCGCCAGATCATCAACAAAAGATGCAAAATCTACCGCAGACATGATGTCTCCCCTACATTCACAGACCATTCAGTACGACCTGATGAAGCCATTGCAATGGCCAAACAGTATGGATGGTGATGTTTAGAGACGTGATTCCGGCCCGCCATGCAAGCCACAACAGCGTCCAAGGTCATAATACATCCCTTTTGCGACCCGAGCCTGAAGCCTGAGTTTTAAGATACATCTGCAAAAAACGGGATCAAAACCCCAAAATTCAGATGAGGCATGCATTAATAGAGGGTCTTAATTTAGCTAAAAAACAAATAACCCTATGATTTATAATGATTTTTATTGTTTTATCTGAATCGTCACAAGACTTGCTTTTTGTGCGCCGCAAGAGCATATTGTTGCAACACGATATTGCGCTGTGCGCGACATCCCGTTGCCCTTCTTGGGCGTTTCCTCCCTAGACTTTGGCCGCCGCACAGGTGGCCTTTTTTTTGACAGGTCGCCTGTAGGCCATAGGCAACCATTGATCACTCGGCAGCAAGCTGTTCTCTTTGGATAGTGTTTCCCCAAGGCGATCCCTCCATGGCTTGTGCCAGCGCATTGGTCATCTGCAGCATATCCGCTTGCAATACCTTGAAGCCGCGATGGAGCTGGTAGCTCCGCTCGTCCATGTAGAGAGCGCGATTGATTTCGATCTGGATCGCATGCAAGCCCTGTTTGGGTTGCCCATAATGCTCTGTGATGAAGCCTCCCGCAAAAGGGCGGTTCCGAGCGACTTTATAGCCGGCTGCCGTCAAGCTTTGTTCCACCACATCGCTGACCAGCGCCGTGCAGCTGGTTCCGAACCGGTCACCGATCACGATATCGGCGCGCCGGTGCAAATCGCGCAGCGGCAAAGAAGGCATCGAATGGCAATCGACCAACACGGCAAAACCATGCCGGCGATGCAATAGCCGAAGCAATTGACCCAATTTTTCATGATAAGGGTGATAGAGCGCATGGATACGAGCCAGAGCCTCCGCCACTTTCAAAGGCTTTTGGTAGATTTCAGCCCCGTCAGACACAATTTTGGCAATTGTACCCAAACCCGCCGATACTCTGAGGGAGCGGATATTGGCATAATCGGGCAGATCATCGTCAAACATCGAAGGATCAAGCTCGAAAGGCTCCCGGTTTACATCCAGAAAAGCACGCGGGAAATGTGCCCTCAGCAGCAAAAGACCCCGTTCGGTCACCGGTGCGAACAGGTCATCGACAAACATATCCTCGGAGCGGCGCAGACTGATGGGGTCGAGGCGCGAGGCGGCAACAAATTCAGGAGGATACTGAGCCCCGGAATGGGGGGAATTGAACAACAGTGGCCCCGATGCCATGGGGTCGCCATGCACTTCGAATGGCAAATCAAACTGATGAGCCTGATATGAATACACCTCTGGCTCCCGAGCGAAAACCACACCACACAGCGTCCATCATGAGCGAGCCCGCTACAATGATCAAGGCCGGTCGAAGCTCAGATCATATGGGTTGAGATTGCGTGCTTTGGCGAACATCTCGCGCGCTTCCTCCGCCTGACCCGAAAGAATCAAACTTTGTCCCGCCAGCCCATAAGCGCTGGCAGACAAGGGTGATTGCCGAATATGGCGTTGCGCTTCGGCGACAACAGTTGCGACATTCAAAGCGCTATCCCCGAGCTTCAGCCCCATCACATCGAGCCGCAACCGCCATTGCGGTTTGTTCCATGACAGGCCTGCCGGCAAATCCTTTTCGAAACAGGCTTGCGCCCGATGGACGAGATCAAGCTGTTGGGCCAAAAGGGCCCGCATAACCTGATGCTGGCAGGACCATTCATCATTGGCGCCGAACCGGTCGGATTGCGGGGCGCTCCAGTGGCGGCGGTTGATCAGGCCATCCCAAGCCGCTAGTTCGGTTAGCATGGGCGCCAAAGCGGATAATACTGGCGCTTGCAATTGGGCTGGTTCCTGCCTGTGATCAACCGCCATCGGAAGATCTTTAGACCAGATAATCTCGCCACTTTCCACCAGCACCAACCGCAACATCAAGGACCCGTTGCCGGTTTTGCGGATAACCAGCTGGAAATCAGGCAGCAGGCCGCGCTTGTCACCCTGCACACTGGAATCCAGCACGATAATGGCATCGAAACGCGACAACGCATCGCGCAGGTCATCGACCCATACACCAATCCCAGGCACAGAGGACTCCGCAACCACCATCAGCTTAGCAGGCTGGAAGCCCCGCACGGACTGGCCTGCCGTGGCTGACAAGGCCTTGTCAGGTCTTTGGCTAACGAGCGAAGGCGACACATTGTACCAGGCCACAACAAAAAAAGCGGCGAGCAGGCTCAACCCCAGCAAAACCAGTTTCAAATCCGGCGGCAATGAAGCGAATGAAAGCCCAAAAGTCGTTTCGGGCTGTTTGGCAACTGGAGCGGGGTTAATCGGCTCAGGATCAACGGAAGCGGCAACAGCTGGCTGGTGTAAGTCCTCACGCTCCTTGTGGCCATCAGCAAGGGCGGTTAGTTTTTCGAGCAGCGAGATACTCAGCTGCGGCATGGTCTGCGCCTGAGCCAAGGGCGCAGCAGCAGGAATAAAACTGACCCCATATTGCCCGCGCTCTATGTGCAGATGCAACGGATCGCTGGCACCTTCCTGTCCGTAATAGCGCTGCATGGCGCGCCGCAACCGCGTCGCCTCGACCCGGACGATCGGATCGGCCTGCGGATCAAAATGATCGGGACGCATAAAAACCTGAGTTGCGATGGTATAGGCTTTGAGTGTGTCGGCCTTGCCCTCGACAGAGCGACCAACACAAAATGTCAGAAATGCGGTCAGACGCGGCGATGACCTGAACTCGTCACTCGCCAGAATTTGCATTAATGCCTTTTGAACGGCTTCCGGATCAGGGCAGGCTTTGCCACCCGTTTCCTCTGTTTGTTGTGCCAACGGCATTGCACGCGAACCTTATGTGTCGGCCCCCGACCGGAGGACCAAAAACAACAAACGCCGGAACGCAACACAACACGCGACACTTGATCCCAAACTTGATTAGGAGGGACCTTCAATTTAATATAGCAATAATAACCCGTCATTTAAACCCTTTTCAACCCCACTCTGCCCTTTTCTGGCCTGCCCTGCATCTGCCCGAACAAGCGGGCTCATGAATATGGGTTGTTTCAACCGTGCGGCTGTGGTGTAAATTGTACAGAAATCCGTTTTGGCCTTGAAGGAGCATCCTATGACTGCCGCTCGTCCTTATCCGACCCAATCCGCACTGGCCCCCAACGATCTTGAAGCCTGGTGGATGCCGTTTACGGCGAACCGCGCCTTCAAGAAAAGCCCGCGCATGGTCGCAGGTGCCAAGGATATGTATTACACCACCTCCGACGGCCGCCAGATTCTCGATGGCACAGCAGGTCTGTGGTGCTGCAATGCAGGCCATGGCCGGGACGAGATTGTATCGGCCATCCAGAAGCAGGCCGCAGAACTCGATTTCTCTCCTGCCTTCCAGTTCGGACACGCCAAAGGCTTCCAGCTCGCCTCGCGCATTGCCGATCTGGCGCCGGGTGATCTCGATCATGTGTTTTTCTGCAATTCCGGGTCAGAGTCGATTGATACTGCTCTGAAAATCGCACTTGCTTACTGGAATATTCAGGGGCAAGGCCAAAAAACCCGCCTGATCGGCCGCGAGCGTGGCTATCACGGGGTCGGCTTCGGCGGCATTTCGGTGGGCGGTATTGTTGCCAACCGCAAATTCTTCGGCACCTTGCTGGCGGGCGTCGACCATCTGCCCCACACCTATAACCGTGCCGAGCAGGCATTTACCAAAGGTGAACCGGAATGGGGTGCCCATCTGGCCGATGATCTGGAACGGATTGTCGCCCTGCATGACGCTTCCACCATTGCCGCAGTGGTTGTCGAGCCGATGGCAGGGTCGACCGGTGTTCTGCCGCCACCCAAGGGCTATCTGAAGCGGCTGCGCGAGATTTGCACAAAATACGGCATTTTGCTGATTTTTGACGAAGTGATCACCGGCTTTGGCCGTTTGGGCACACCGTTTGCGGCTGAACGCTATGGCGTGATCCCCGACATGATCACCTTCGCCAAGGGCGTCAATTCCGGCACCGTACCGATGGGCGGGGTCATTGCCCGCAAGGGCATCTATGATGCCTTCATGAAAGGTCCGGAGCATGTGATCGAACTGTTCCATGGTTACACTTATTCGGCCCATCCCCTGGCCTGCGCCGCAGCTTTGGCGACCCTTGATGTCTATCGTGATGAAAAACTGTTCGAGCGCACCAAAGAGATCGAACCACGCTGGATGGATGCGGTGATGACACTGAAAGACCTGCCGAACGTGCTCGACATCCGCACCATCGGTCTGGTTGCGGCCATTGATCTGGCCTCCATCCCCGATGCCTTCGGCAAGCGCGCCTTCAACGCCATGGACAAGGCCTTCCAGGAACATGGCATGATGATCCGCTCGACCGGTGACACGCTGGCCGTCACCCCGCCGCTGATCATTTCTGATGCGCAAATAGACGAACTGGTCGACAAATTACGCAAGACAATCCTGAGCGTGGCGTAAAAAGCCCACGATTACCGATATCAAGGGCGGCTGGCTTAGGCTATGCCGCCCCTTTTTATGGACCTCAGGGAAAGCTGACGACTTGCCGCACGCCTCTGCCTGCGCTACCACCCGTGCCACACATACAGGATCAAGCGCATGACCACCGAAACACCGCACGATAGACCGAAGTCTCTGCCCGATGCCAAATTGCCGCGCGGCTTTGCGGACCGCGACGCGCTGGATGTGGCGGCGACCGAACGGATGCTGGCCAAAATCCGCGAGACCTATGTGCTTTACGGTTTCGACGTGCTGGAAACGCCTTTTATCGAATTTACCGAAGCGCTGGGCAAATTCCTGCCCGATCTCGACCGCCCCAATGAAGGGGTATTTTCGTTCAAGGATGACGACGACCAATGGCTGTCGCTGCGCTATGACCTGACTGCGCCGCTGGCCCGCCATGTCGCCGAGAATTTCGACAAATTGCCAAAACCCTTCCGCTCGATGCGCTCGGGCTGGGTGTTCCGCAATGAAAAGCCGGGTCCGGGCCGCTTCCGGCAATTCATGCAATGCGATGCCGATATTGTTGGTGCGGGCTCTGTTGCTGCCGATGCCGAAATGGCAATGCTGATGGCTGATACGCTGGAGGCGGTCGGGATTGGACGCGGCGATTACCAGATCAAGGTCAACAACCGCAAAGTGCTTGATGGCGTGATGGAAGCGATCGGATTGGCCGGTGATGACAATGCTGGTCGACGGCTGACCGTTCTGCGCGCCATAGACAAACTCGATAAATTCCCTGCCGACGAAATCCGCAAATTGCTCGGCGCCGGCCGCAAGGACGAAAGCGGCGACTTCACCAAAGGCGCGGGGCTGGATGCGGATGCCATCGAACGGGTGATCCAGTTCACCGGCTGGGGGGATCAGGGTGCGGGCGCGCAAAGTCCGGTCGGGAATGTTGCGCTGACGCTGGCCAATTTCAAAGCGGCTGTTGCAGGCTCCGAGCGCGGCGAACAGGGCTGTCAGGAACTGGCCGATATGGCCGCCTTGTTCGAGGCGGCAGGCTATGACACCTCGCGCATCGTGATTGATCCGTCCGTGGTGCGAGGCCTTGAATATTATACAGGTCCGGTGTTCGAGGCCGAACTGACCTTTGCGGTTAAAGGCGATGACGGCCGCCCTGTCCGGTTCGGCTCGGTGGCGGGCGGTGGCCGCTATGATGGCTTGGTCTCGCGCTTTCGCGGCGAGCCCGTGCCCGCAACGGGTTTCTCCATCGGCGTCTCGCGCCTGCTGGCCGCCTTGCGGCTGTTGGGCAAAATCGATGATCAGGCGGCAACCGCCCCCGTGGTAGTGCTGGTGATGGATCGCGACCAGATTGCCCATTACCAGCGTCTGGTCACCATGCTGCGCCAGGACGGCTTGCGGGCCGAACTGTATCTGGGCGATTCCGGCATGAAGGCACAAATGAAATATGCCGACCGGCGTGGCGCGCGCTGCGTGGTGATTCAAGGCTCGGATGAACGCGGGCGCGGCGAGGTTCTTATCAAGGATCTGGTGCTCGGCGCCACACTTTCGTCGGCCCCTGATCGCGAAGCCTACCTGAAAGCGCAAGCCGAAGCGCAATTCGCGGTGGCAGAAACCGCCATGCTGGACGGCGTGCGCAAGGTCTTGGCGCGGGGGTAACAAAAAAACGGCAGGAAAGCTCCCTGCCGTTGGATCGTCCTTTCAACGTCCGGCCAAAGGGTACGGCCGCCAGATCACACCACTTCACGCGCCAGTTTTGAGCCGGGCCATACTTTGGCGCGGGCGCGGTCATATTGGGGTGGGCGCGGCAGATCGACGCCGAGCACATCGGCGGCATGCCAGCCCCAGCGCGGATTATCGAGAATGCCGCGACCCAAGGCGATCTGGTCAGCATCACCGGCTTGCAAAATCTCTTCGGCCTGATGCGGCGTCACGATCATGCCGACAGCTCGGGTGACAATGCCGGTCTGCTTTTTGATCTCGCGGGCGAACGGCACCTGATAGCCGGGGCCGACCGTGATGCGGGCTTTGGGATCAAGCCCGCCCGAGGACACACAGGCATAATCGACGCCCAAAGCCTTGAGCTTCTTGGTCAGATCGACGGCATCATCAATGGTCAGGCCTCCTTCGACCCAATCGGAACCGGCGATACGCGCACCGATGGCAACATGCGCAGGGGCGGCAGCGCGCACGGCGCGGGCCACTTCCAGTGCTAGATTCTGGCGTTTTTCGGCCGATCCACCCCATTTGTCGCTGCGCTGGTTGGTCAGAGGCGACAGGAACTGGTGGATCAGATAGCCATGCGTCATGTGCATTTCGATGACGGAGTTTCCGGCACGCACCGCACGCACCGTTGCATCGGCAAAGGCTTGTATGATTCGGGCAATCCCCTTGTCGTCCAACACCTCCGGGGTGGGCCAGCCATCGTTGAAAGGGATGGGGCCCGCAGAAACCGTCTGCCATGGATCATCCCCTTCGCGGCAAGCCGAACCATCCTCCCAAGGGCTGCGTGAGGAAGCCTTGCGGCCGGCATGGCCTAACTGGATCCCGAAGACGGTGCCCGGCAAAGCCACCGCTTTGGCTGAATTGAGGGTGCGGCTCATTTCGCGCTCGTTGAGATCGTTGTAGAGGCCGACGCAACCATGGGTAATCCGCCCGATACGCTCGACGCCGGTGGCCTCGATCATCACAAGGCCGGAACCCGACATCCCCATAGTCATCCAGTGTTGCAGATGCCATTCATTAACGGTGCCATCCGATGCCGAATACTGGCACATCGGTGCAACGGCGATACGGTTGGGCACGGTGACGGCGCCGATCTTGAGCGGCGAGAACAAAAGAGGAGACATGAAAAACCTCATTGCAAACGATCGTACCGGATGGATACGAAGGACACGGACAATCCTGCTAAACCGGATGCTCTAAAAGCCAACGGTTCAAACACGATCCTGCTCTTATCCATAAGACCAAAAGCCCGTCGCGCCAAGCGGGGCTGTGCATAGCTCGCAAGCAATCGGGCATGGACAGTTCCATGTGACCGCATCGGGCAATTGCTAAACGCCCTGACAGACCGACACAAACCGGTTTGAAGATTTTAATCGTCAATTAGTTGGCGCGATGTATGAATTTGGCTTGCCCTTGCGGCGTCGGCAGGCCAGTTTCATGACAGTTTGATGATGATTCTCTGCCTTTGCTTTTTGTCGGCTTTTTGGCCATCCCGACCAATCAACTATCGAGGGTTTTATGAGTGATATGCAACCACAAGTTCTGGTGATCAAACAGTTTCTCGATGAAAGCAATGATGCCTTTGAACAGCGGATCAAGCTTGCCCGGGACGGCAATGCCCAAGCGCCAGAAAGCGACACCTCGCCTCTGATCATCTATAGTGTGCCGCTTTCGCTTCCCAATACCGAGCAAACCACCGCCTTTGCATAAGGTTTGCGACGCACCTCCGGTCTGTCACCTTCCGACATGTCCAGCAAACTTTAGGTATTGCCGCCAAACAACATAGTGCAAGTGACAGGACGCCACAGACCAGAGAGACAAGCCATGCCGCATGATCTTGCCAACAGCACCAATACAGCCCCTTCGCGCCCGAGCATCCTGTTGAAACAACTTGCGGTGGTCGCCCTGATAGGCGCGATACTGGCGGCCGGAACAGCCTATAAACTTGCTGACAAGGGCCTATGGGGACTGGCGTTTGCGGGTGTACTGGCCACCGTCGCAACATGGCAAGCAGCTCATATTTCAAAATTCTTGCGGATTTTCTCCGGTTTATTTGCCGTAGAATACGCCTGTTTCACGACGATCATCGTGCTGGGCCGTCTGGATTTTTGGCCTGATGTTCTAAGCTCTGCGATGCCACCGCTCAGTCTGGCGGCCAGTGTCGCTGTTTTTGCCATTCTGATTTATGCAATCTCGTTTATTCCCGTCATAAAATCAGTCACCATTATCTCCGACCGCTATTTCGACCATGCCGGAACCACCCAAATCAATGTCTGGCCATTCAAGCAAGCCAATATCGACGAACGCTTGCTGGCCACCTTGATGATCATTTTCCTGATTGTGGTCAATCAGGCACAGGTTGGCATTTCAGTGCGCCTGTCATTCTTCAACCGCGATTGGTTCAATGCCATCCAGAACAAGGATCCCGCGGCGTTCTGGTCGCTGCTATATACGGTCTTTCTGTTCTGGGCCGCGATTTATATCGCCAGTGCCATCATCGAATATCTGGTGCAATCCAGTCTGATGATCCGTTGGCGGCGGTGGCTGACCGACCAGTATATTTCCTCGTGGCTGGGTGACGGCACGCATTACCGGATGGCACTGATAGGTCAGGACGCTGACAACCCCGACCAGCGTATTGCCGATGATGTCGGCTCATTTATCAACCGCACCTATGATTTTTCGATTTCGATGCTGGCGCAATTGAGCTCGCTGGTCTCATTCTCGATTATTTTGTGGCAGTTGTCGGATCAATTTACGGTACCGGGCACCGATATTGTTGTGCCTGGTTTTCTGTTCTGGGTCGCGCTGATCTATGCGGCCTTTGGCACATGGATCACCCATATGATCGGGCGCCGGTTGGTGAAGCTGGATTTTGACCAGCAACGTTACGAAGCGGACTTCCGCTTCTCGCTGGCCCGCTTGCGCGAATACACTGAACAGATCGCCCTGTTGAATGGCGAAAAAACCGAAAAATCGGCCTTGATGCGGCGGTTTTCGGAAGTGATCCGCAATTTCTTTGCTATTGTCGCCTGCCGCAAGCGCATGATGATGTTTACCGCCAGCTATGGGCAAATCAGCCCGATCATCCCTTATGTGGTGGCCGCTCCTTTCTATTTCGCAGGCAAGGTGCAATTGGGGGCAATGACGCAGACAGCCGGAGCATTCGGGCGGGTTGAAGGCGCCTTGAGCTATTTCATCAATGCCTACACGTCATTGGCCGCCTATGTGGCGATCCTGCAACGCCTTACCACATTTGACCGTTCGATAGACGAGGCCAAACGGCTTGGCTATCAGCCAGAAACCATCATCCGTGAGCAAACAGGCGATGATGGCGCGCTGGAATTGCAAAATCTGGCCCTCACACTGCCCAATGGTAAACCACTGCTGTCAGCGCATCATTTGTTCCATGCAGGTCAATCCATCCTGATCAGCGGGCCGTCCGGCTCCGGAAAGTCGACATTGCTGCGCGCGCTGGCAGGCCTGTGGCCTTATGGATCAGGCCGTTTACGCACACCTTCCACCCGAACGATGATGCTGGCACCCCAACGGCCCTATTTACCGATTGCCAGCCTGCGCATGGCCGTATCCTATCCTGCAGGCGAGCATGCCTATTCAAAGGACGAGGTGGCCCAAGCGCTTGAAGCGGTCGGACTGCCAGCCCTGATCGCCGAGATGGACGAGGAGCATGTCTGGTCGCAACGCCTGTCGGGAGGGGAACAGCAACGGCTTGCAATGGCGCGCGCACTGTTGGCCAAGCCGGCCTGGTTGTTTCTGGACGAAGCAACAGCCTCGCTTGACGAAGCCAGTGAAGCCCGCCTTTACACCATGCTCAAGCAGCAATTGCCGCAAACCACGCTTATTTCCATCGGCCACCGCTCGACACTGCTGGCCTTCCACGAGGTCAAACTGATCCTGGAGCCAACCGCGACAGCAGGGATGCGGCTGCATGTGGCGAATGCGTCTTAGGCGGGATTAGAAGGTCCGTTCGAAAACCAATTTGCCATTTTGCCCTGCAATAACAAGCTTGCCGGGTTCTGTGTCCCATTGCTGGGCTGTGCGCAAAGCGAGCAGGAAAGCCTTTTCGGTATCGTTTGCCACTTTGGTGCATTCGCGTTTGGTCAGGGCAATCGGCCCTACAGCAAAAGCCTGTTGCTGCAACGGATAGGCCGTAGCCGAATAGGTATTGCACGCCCCGAAACCGCGGACCCGCAATGTTTCGTCAAGGGTCAGGGTCGGGCGGTCGGCGCGTTCGCCCGGGAACGGCTTGTCATTGAGACTGACCGCAATCCACTGGGCATCGAAGGGGAATTTCTTACGGGCCATAAACACAGGCTGTGCGACAACCGCACCCGCCAGCAGCGTGCCAAGCAGGAGTGTTCCCAAAGCGGTGGCTTTCAAACGAGTGGTCAAGCGCACGGATCGTCTCCTGAAGTGGTATCGCGTCTGGCGACATGATAACGGCAAGCCGGACGGCCTGCAATGTTTCCGGTCGGGGGTTATTGCCCACCCATGCTCAGTCTCAAGAGGATGCACCGATGCGGGCATGCAGCTTTTCAAGCAAGGCATTGGTTGGGCGGAACACATAATCAATCTGGCTGACAGCCACCCTTGTGGCACCTTGATCCACCAGATAGGCGCTGACATCGAACAAGGCACCCACAGGACATTGCACGATGAAATGCTTGTCATCCTGCAGGGCCACCAAGGTGGCGCCAAAACGACCTGACAATTCATCGAGCACCGAAGGGATCGGCCGAGACAGACTGACACGGATTTCGCGATGGCTGCGTGCTTCTTCCTCGGCACTGATCCGGTTCATAAGGGAAGCGGCTGCCGTACGCTGGCTGGCACCCCAGGGCGCAGTCATCGAGGCCACCAGATTGGCCTCCGAGCGCAGCATCACGCCGTCGTCGATAATCTTCAGCGCATTGGCTGCAAGGGTTTCCCCTGTCGTGGTAATGTCGACGATCAGTTCAGCCGCACCCGAAGCCGGTGCCCCCTCGGTTGCGCCAAGGCTTTCGACAATCCGGTAATCGGTAATGCCATGCGCGGTGAAATAACGGCGGGTCAGATTGATATATTTGGTTGCAACCCGCATCTTGTGGCCGTGACGGGCGCGGAATGCCGCCGCCACATCTTCCAGATCGGCCATCGTGCGGACATCGATCCAGGCCTGCGGCACCGCCACCACCACATTGGCATGACCGAAACCGAGCGGTGCCAGCAATTCCAGCTTGGCGGCGGCATCATCAATACCCTCGCGGATCAGATCTTCACCGGTAATGCCCAGATGCGCGCCGCCCTGCGCCAATTCGCGCGCAATTTCGGAGGCCGAGAGATAGAGCACCTCGACATTGTCGAAACCGGCAATCGTGCCGCGATAATCGCGCTCGCCGCGCGATTGCTTGAACACCAGTCCGGCACGGGCAAAAAACGCGTTGGCGTTTTCCAGCAACCGGCCCTTGGACGGCACAGCCAGAAGGAGTGGGGCTTTATCGGCCTGATTGGTCATTGCATCTCTCGTCGTATCAGCCGGATCATGCGTTTGATCCTATCAAGCGGTCCATCCAGATCGAGCACCCCACAGCGGGGACGGCTTCAGCCGCTCCCAATGATCGGGCCAGACGGTCATAACGCCCGCCGCCTACCAAAGACGGGGACTTCAGACCTGAGGACGTGACACCTTGTGATGCGCGCATTTCAAACACCATTCCGGTGTAGTAATCCAGATCCCGCCCGAAAGCCGTGGCCACGTGGATTGTCGAGACATTGACACCGCGCGCGGCCAAAAAGCCGGTGCGTTCATCAAAGGCATCGATTGCCCCGGACAGATCGAGCCCCTGTGTTGCAGTCAAGCTGCGCAATTGATCAGACACCTCGTCTGGCTCGCCGCTGATCGCCAGATAGGCAGCCAGCACGGCGCGCGCCTGATCGGGCAAGGTCACTTCGGCCTGTCCGGCCTGACGCAGAAAGCGATCGGCGATTTCGGCACTGGTACGTCCGCCCACCGTCGAGATGCGGGCGATTTTCAGCATATCGTCGACCAGATTGCGCGCTGTCACCGGATCAAGACCGACTAATGCCGCGCTCAGTCCGGCATGGCTGGCATCGGCCTGCCCCTGCCCGCCCAAAACCTGATCGAGCGTGGTGACCGTCAGACTGCCCAGGGCAAATGCTCGCTTCAGGCGGCGCAGCACGGCATCAGGCAGCGCCAGAGCATCCATCAGGGCATTAAACAATCCCATATCGCCCAGAGTGATATCGGGATCATGCACGCCAAACTCATTGAGCGCTTCCAGAGCCAGCGCAACCGTTTCGGCATCGGCGGCGGCAATATCCGTTCGTCCGAAAGATTCGATGCCTGCCTGAACGAATTCGCCGCTTTCACCCGATTGCATGCGGAACACCCGCCCGCAATAGGAATATTGCGCCAAACCACCCGCATCCCCGCCCGCCAGATAAAGTCGTACAACCGGAATTGTAAATTCCGGCCGAAGAGCCATCTCCCGCCCTTCGCTGTCGGTGGTGACAAACATCCGGCGACGGAAATTTTCGCCCGACTGGTCCAGAAAAATATCGGCAGGCTGCAATACGGGCGGTTCAACCCGTAGATAGCCGAGCCGTGCAAAACGGGCGACCAGATCTTCGGCAGAGAGACGTGAATTCACCACAATGGCAGTTCCCAAATCAACATCACGCCTCTTTAGCAAAGGCTGAGCCGCTGCGCGATGGTCAATTTAATGCTTTATTGAATATGGTGAAGATCAACGATGCGCGCTGGTCCACTCATGAAACCAGCCCAGACCCTCAAGTGTACCCGCACGCGGGTTATATTCACATCCAACAAAGCCCTGATAGCCCAAACGATCCAACTCGTCGAACAGGAAAGGATAATTCAGCTCCTCACCGTCCGGTTCATTGCGCGAAGGCACGCTGGCAATCTGCACATGGCCGATCATCGGCATGGCCTGCCGCATCCGCATCGTCACATCGCCATGAATGATCTGGCAATGATAGAGATCAAACTGCAATTTGACATTGGGCAGGTTTGCTTGCCCGATCAGACGCGCGGCCAGATCGAAATCGTTCAAAAAATAGCCGGGCATATTGCGGCCATTGATCGGTTCGATCACCAGATCCAGCCCGTGCTGCGCCAATTGCTCGCCTGCATAGCGCAAATTGGCCGCGTAACAGGCCATTGCGGCGTGATCCAGATTGCTGACCAGCCCGCTCATCATGTGCAACCGCTTCACTCCTGTGGCCTCCGCATAGGTCAGTGCAGTAGCAACACCTGCCTTGAATTCGGCCTCGCGCCCGACCAGCGCCGCCATGCCGCGCTCACCTTTGGCCCAATCGCCGGGCGGCATGTTGAACAAAGCCTGCCGAAGCCCCGCCCCCTGCAAAGCCTTGGCCACCGCATCGGGGCTGTGCTCGTAGGGAAACAGAAATTCAACCGCCGAAAAGCCCGCATCACCGGCAGCCTTGAAGCGGTCGAGAAACGACCATTCATTGAACATCATCGTCAGATTGGCGGCAAAATGCGGCATGGGAGTTCTCTTGTTGATACTGATGCGACACAGTGCCGCCTCATCCCTTGCTGTGTCAATTGACCAACACGTATCTTGCCCATGAGAAAGCGTGATTATCGGGCTTTACCGCTTGCACTCCCCCCTTAAAAGGCCCATTTTAGCGGGATGAGCACCCAAATCAGCCCTAAAACCACCCAATTGGCCATCGAGGGCATGACCTGTGCGGCTTGCGTGGCGCGGGTGGAAAAAGCTCTGGTTGCGGTCGACGGGGTCACTGAGGCCAGCGTCAATCTGGCCACCCATTCGGCCCGCATCACGGGATCGGCTCCCCCCGACGCACTGGCCGACGCCGTCGAAGAGATCGGCTACGGGGCCTCGGTCATACGCGGGGATGATAGGGCAAGCGAGAGCAAGCGCGCCATCTTGCGCGAGCACGAAGCCCGCCGCGCCGCCATCATTGGCGGGGTCATCGCCAGCCCGTTTCTGGTGTCGATGGGACTGATGCTGTTTGATAAGCCGATGCTGCTTTCTCCCGAAGTCGAACTGGCGCTGGCCAGTCTGATGCAGTTCTGGCTTGGCGCGCGGTTTTATCGCGGGGCCTGGAAGGCCTTGCGCAGCGGCGCGGCCACCATGGATGTGCTGGTGGCATTAGGCACCTCAGCGGCTTACGGCTTGAGTCTGGCCCATTGGAGCATGGGCTTTGGCGCGCATGGGTTGGATCACCCGGCCAGCCTGCCGCTTTATTTTGAATCCTCCAGCATGGTCATCGCCTTTGTTTTGCTCGGCAAATGGCTTGAAGAACGCGCAATGTCGGAAACGGCCTCGGCACTTCGGGCCCTGCAAGCCTTACAACCGGATCAGGCGATCAGGATTGACCAGGCGGGCCATACTGTCCCTGTCCCGATTGCACAACTGGCGACAGGCGACCGCTTGCTGATCAAAGCCGGAGAACGGATTGCCTGCGACGGCCGCATCATCGAGGGCGGCGCGGGGATTGACGAGTCGATGGTGACGGGGGAGAGCCTGCCTGTCACCAAAACAGCTGGTGACACGGTAATCGGCGGCACGCTCAACACCGATGGACGCTTGGTGGTGGAAGTGACGGCACTGGGTCCCGACAGCGTGCTGGCACGCATTGTGGCAGCTGTCGAGGCAGCACAAAGCTCGAAAGCGCCTGTCCAGCTTCTGGTGGACAAGATCAGCGCGGTGTTTGTGCCTGTGGTGACAGGCATTGCGATTGCCACTTTTCTGTTCTGGCTGGTCAAAGACGGCTCGCTGTCTCTGGCCACCATCAATGCGGTATCGGTTCTTGTGATCGCCTGCCCTTGCGCTTTGGGATTGGCCACACCGACCGCCATTCTGGCAGGCACGGGGGTGGCGGCACGCAACGGAATTTTGCTGCGCGACGCCCGCGCCATTGAATCGCTGGCACGGACCCAAGTTGTGGTCTTCGATAAAACCGGCACATTGACCACCGGCAAGCCCGACATCACAGGCATCGACAGTTTTGGGGACATCCAAAGAGACCGGATTGTCCTGATTTTGGCAGCACTTGAGGCCGGCAGCACGCATCCGCTGGCCAAAGCGCTGATCCGGGAGGCCAATGGCCCGACGGCTATGACAGTCCAAGAGTTCCAGTCGCAAGCGGGTGCGATCACCGGACGGATCGAGGAGGAAACCTATCTGTTCGGTTCCGGAACGGCCTTGCGCCATGCGGGATTTGATCTGGGCCCTTTCGCGGATCAGGCCAGCCATCGGCACAATGAGGGCGCGGGCCAGTCATGGCTGGGGCGGATCTCCGATCATAGCGTGCTGGCGCTGGTCAGCTTTGCCGATATGCCGCGCCCCACTGCGGCAGAGGCCGTCGAACAACTCAAACAGCTTGATCTTGGGCTTGTCATGCTGACGGGTGACAGCAAGGGAGCAGCCGCCCGCATCGGCGAGGCATTGGGGATCAGCGAGGTAATTGCCGAAGTCTCCCCGACCGACAAATCAGCCGCCATTGCCGCCTTGCAAGCCAAAGGGCTGGTGGTGACCATGGTGGGCGACGGACTCAACGATGCCCCTGCTTTGATGAAAGCCGATACCGGCATAGCCATGGCGGACGGCACCGATATTGCGATTGAATCGAGCGGCGTCGCTTTGATGCAGGGCGATCCGCGCTTGGTTGCGCTCTCCATACTTTTGACCCGACGGATTGTCACCACCATCCGGCGGGGTCTTTTCTTCGCCTTCATCTATAATATGATCGGCTTGCCGCTTGCGGCAGCCGGATGGCTTTCGCCCGTTGTGGCAGGGGCAGCAATGGCTTTGTCGAGTGTCAGCGTGGTGGCCAATGCCCTGACTTTACGCTGGTTTTCCCTCCATCCATCAAAACATTGAGACCGCCATGCCTTTATCACTGTCGCATTTATCACTGTCTCCTTTATCACTTGCGCCCTCATCCCTAGGCCAGCACGCTTATGACCGCCTGATGGAGTTGCGCGGATTCAGCGATCATCCCGATCATCTGACAAGGCTGTTTCTGTCCCCTGCCCACAGGCAAGCAGCAGATGCGGTCAGCCGAATGATGATGGCGGCCGGGTGCGACACGGTGGACATTGATGCCTTGGGCACTGTGGTTGGCCGCTACCACGGCGAAGGCACCGATGCACCCGCTTTGCTGATCGGCTCGCACATCGACACGGTCAAAGATGCCGGATCCTATGACGGCACTTTGGGTGTGGTGGCGGGTATCGCAGTGGTTGAAGCCTTGAAGCAGGCAGGCCGCCGCCTGCCTTTTGCGATTGAAATTCTGGCATTCGGGGATGAAGAGAATGTTCGCTTTCCCAGCAATCTCTCATCCTCGCGCGCCCTGGCAGGCACATTTGATCCGGCGACGCTGAACGGGGTCGACGAGGACGGGATTTCTTTCCGCCAGGCCTTGCTGGATTTTGGCGGCAAGCCCGAAGCCATCGGCGCAATTGCACGCGATGCATCCAAAGTCATCGGCTATCTGGAAGTGCATATCGAACAAGGGCCGGTGCTACAGCACGAAAACCTTCCTGTCGGGATCGTCACCGCGATCAACGGCGCCTCGCGCCGCCGCGTGATTGTGTCGGGGCAGGCAGGCCATGCGGGAACCGTGCCGATGACCTTGCGACAGGACGCCCTGACAGCGGCCAGCGAAATGGTGCTGGCGGTGGAACGGTTGGGAGCCAAAGCGCCTTTGACAGTTGCAACCGTTGGCCGACTGGCTGTATCGCCCAATGCCGTGAATGTCATTCCCGGCGGAGTGCAGTTTACCCTTGATATGCGCGGCCCGGATGATAGCGAGCGCATTGCGATGGTTCAGGCGATTGAAACTGAACTCAGGGCCATTGCTGCACGCCGCAAGGTAGCCCTCGACATCGCACCGTTTTACGATGCTCCGGCTTGCCCCTGCTCGCCCTCCTTGCAAGCCGCCCTTACCGAGGCCGTTGCCCGCCATCAGATCAAGCCGCTGCATCTGCCCTCCGGGGCGGGGCATGATGCCATAGCCATGGCAGCCTTGTGCCCCATCGGCATGCTGTTCGTGCGCTGCACCGATGGCATCAGCCACAATCCGGCAGAATTTTCCAGCCAGGACGATATCAATCAGGCGATCCGGATTCTTCTGGATGCAGTTGAGCATCTGGCCCTCAAGCACGGCTCATAAAAAAGCCGACACCCTCACTGGCATCGGCTTTGATCTCGCAAAGGACGGCGGCGATTACATCGTTGCGCCGACGGTCCATGGCACGAATTCGGCATCGCCGTAACCGAGCTGTTCGGATTTGGACTGTTCGCCGGAGGCAACGCGCAGCAGCACATCGAAAATCTCTTTGCCTTTGTCCTCGACGCTGACACCGTCAACAATATCGCCGCAGTTGATGTCCATATCATCGATCATCTTGCGGTAGATTTCGGAATTGGTTGCCAATTTCACCGAAGGTGTCGGCTTGCAGCCATAGGCTGAACCGCGTCCCGTGGTAAAAGCCAGAATATTGGCCCCACCTGCGACCTGTCCTGTTGCAGCGACCGGATCATAACCGGGTGTATCCATATAGACAAAGCCCTTGGCCGTGACCTGTTCGGCGTAATGATAGACACCGGTCATGGTTTTGGTGCCGCCTTTGGCGGTTGCACCAAGCGATTTTTCCAAAATGGTGGTCAAGCCGCCCGCTTTATTGCCCGGTGACGGATTGTTGTTCATCTCCATCTTGTTGCGGGCGGTGTAATCCTCCCACCAATGGATCATATCAACCAGCTTTTTGCCGATTTCCGGCGTAGCCGCCCGGCGGGTCAGCAAATGTTCCGCTCCATAAACTTCGGGAGTTTCGGACAGGATCGCCGTGCCGCCATGCTGGACCAGCAAATCGACTGCTGCACCCAAAGCAGGATTGGCGGTAATGCCGGAATAGCCATCCGAGCCACCGCATTGCAAAGCCAACATCAATTCGGATGCAGGCACCGTCTGGCGGCGCGCCGCATTGGCGATCGGCAGCATGGTCTTGATGGCTTCCACGCCGGCCTCGACCGTTTTTTTGGTGCCGCCAACCTCCTGAATGGTCATGGTGCGGAACATATCGCTTTCGGTAATGCCATAGGCGTCCTTCCAGCGCGAAATCTGGAAGCCTTCGCAGCCCAGACCGACCATGACAACGCCCGCCATATTGGGGTTACAGGCATAGCCCCATTGGGTACGCTTGAGAATTTCATAGCCCTCGCCCTTGATATCGAGCGCGCAACCGCCGCCATGCACCAGTGGAATCACGCCATCAATATGGGGGTAATCATTGAGGATACCGGAGCGCTCGATCTCCTGCGCCATGAAGCGCGCGGCCGAAGCCGAGCAGTTTACCGAAGTCAGGATCGCAATATAATTGCGGGTACCGACCTTGCCATTGGCGCGACGAAAGCCCTCGAATGTGGCCTGTTGGTCAATCGGCAGAATATCTTCCTGACGGGCATCTTCGGAGTAACGGTAATCTCGGGCAAAATCGCGCATCCCGACATTGTGCTCGTGCAACCATGAACCGGGCGGGACGGGTTTGGTGGTGAAGCCGATGATCTGGCCGAATTTGATAACCGGCTCGCCTTCGGCCAGTCCGGTCAGCGACATTTTATGACCGCGGGGAATCCGGTCGATCGCTGTGACGCCGTTGACCACGACGCCCTTGTCTACAGTATCGACGGCAGCCACAACATTATCGGAAGGCGAAAGCAAGATCGTACGTGGCGTTTGCGCCGCAGAACCATTCATCAGACGTAACCTCGTTTCAACATGTTAGTATTCATTGCAGTTACAACACCACGACAGACTGACAATTTCAACCTCTGACTGCGGATTTTTGATACTTTACAGACCGATAGAGGCCATGCGCTCAGTGCAGATCAAATCTGAAGGGCCAGCAGCAAACGCTTTTTTGCCAGTTTCATCTTGCCCGATTGCCAAAAGCCCGACACTGTAGGCCCATCACACGCAGCAATAAAAGCAATACGGGATCAGAAACGCATGACCAAATTACTGTTGACGCCGGAACAGACCCTGCCACATGACGGCACCACAGGTGCCCTTGCCGGACGCGTCTGGCGGCCCGAAGTGGACGGCCCTTCGGTCGTCGCGATCCGCGCAGAGGGTGTCTATGACATCTCCTCACATTTCCCGACCATGCACGACCTGTGCGAACAGGAAGACCCTGCCGCTGCCATGCGCGCCGTCAAGGGGGATCGTATCTGCGATCTGGCGGCTCTGCTGGCCAATACGCCCGAGGATGACCGCGACCCGCATCAACCATGGTTGCTCGCCCCGATCGATCTGCAGGCTGTCAAAGCGGCAGGCGTTACCTTTGCCATCTCCATGCTGGAACGGGTGATCGAGGAAAAAGCCCGCGGAAATGCCGCAGCGGCGGCTGAAATCCGGAAAGAGATCGTTGCTCTGGTCGGTGATGATCTCTCCAAACTCAAGCCCGGCTCGCCCGAGGCCATGCGCCTCAAGGAGGTGCTGATCAAGCAAGGCGCGTGGAGCCAGTATCTGGAAGTCGGCATCGGGCCGGACGCAGAAATTTTTACCAAATCACCGAGCATGTCGGCTGTCGGTACCGGTTTCGATGCTGGACTGCATCCGATGTCGAACTGGAACAATCCTGAACCGGAAGTGGTGCTGGTGGTGTCTTCGGACGGGCGCATCGTCGGTGGCACGCTCGGCAATGATGTGAATTTGCGTGATGTCGAAGGCCGTTCGGCTTTGCTGCTTGGCAAAGCAAAAGACAACAATGCCTCGGCCTCGATCGGTCCATTCATCCGCTTCTTTGATACCAGTTTTACGCTCGACCAGATGCGCCACTGCGTATTATCGCTTATTGTGGAAGGCACCGATGGCTATGTGCTCAAAGGCTCCTCGCGTCTGGACCAGATCAGCCGCGACTATACCGACCTGACAGCGCAAATGCTCAACCGCAACCATCAATACCCCGATGGCGCCGTCTTGTTCACGGGCACCCTGTTTGCGCCGATAGACGACCGCGATCATCCGGGAGAGGGGTTCACCCATAAAATGGGGGATGTGGTGACCATTGCAACACCGGAACTCGGTGCGTTGGTCAATCGCATGAAACGCTCGAACGACTGTGCACCATGGACCTTTGGCACCGCACAGCTGATGCGCAATCTCGCCAAACGCAAACTGATCTGACGAGAACGGGAATAAGTCGAGGGGGCAGCAATGGATTTCGACATTTGGCTGGCTTTTGCTGCCGCCTCGACCGTTCTGGTGCTGATCCCCGGCCCGACTGTTTTGCTGGTCGTGTCCTATGCGCTCGGGCAAGGCTGGAGGGCCGCTTTGCCAACCGCCGCCGGAGTCGCACTGGGCGATTTTACGGCCATGAGCTTTTCGATGCTGGGTCTGGGCGCGCTGTTACAAACATCTGCAACGCTCTATATCGGCCTCAAATGGCTCGGCGCGGCCTATCTGGTCTGGCTCGGAATCGGCCTATGGCGGGCGGGTGGCCGTTTCGAGGTTGCCCCGAGAAAAGCAGAAACGCGGTGGACAACCATGGTGCTGCACGCCTGGATCGTGACGGCTCTCAACCCGAAAAGCCTGACCTTCTTCATTGCCTTTTTGCCGCAATTCATGGACCAGCAGGGGGATTTCTGGCTGCAAATGCTGGTACTTGAAAGCACATTTCTGCTGATAGCCTTTGCCAATGCGCTGTTTTATGCGCTGACCGCAAGCCGTGCCAGACATATGATGGGCTCGCCACGTGCCATCCGCTGGTTCAACCGATCGGGCGCCGTCTTGCTGGTCGGCGCAGGGCTTGCCGCAGCCACCTTGCCTCAACGCGGATAAATTGCGCTGCCTCCTCACATAGGGAGTGCTCAGATAATACACTTTTCCAGCACCGGCTGCTGTTTGGCGATGCGGCCGAAACCGAGATCGGACAGATCCAGCGTGCGATAATGACCGTGAATGACCCATTCCGACAAAGCGCGGCCGACAGCAGGGCTTTGCTGCAGGCCATGACCAGAGAAGCCATTGGCCAACAACAGATTGTCGGTCTGCTCGACCGGTCCCAGAATCGCATTGTGATCGAAGAGATTCATATCATAGGGACCGGCCCAGGCCCGCCCCGGTCTGATTTCCTCGAAAGCCGGAATCCGGTGGGCAAGCAGGGGCCAGAGCCGATCCTCGAACAGATGTGGATCAACGCTGAAATCATTCTCGGCCATCGCCGGATCGGCCTCACCCTCGCATGGCGCGATACTGCCGATAAACATCTGGCCGGACGCATCCGCTTTGCCCTCGGGCCGACACCATGCGCCGCTCGGGTCGATCAACAAAGGCACACCGGTCAGGGCTTGTTTGCAGTGGAATGTGTAGACAAACCGTTTCTTGGGCACGACAGGAATATCAACCCCTGCGAGGGCCGCGACCTTCTGCCCATTGGCACCTGCCGCGTTCACCAGAGTTCCGCAGGCGATTTTGTGGCCTGATTTCAAGGTAACGCCACCGATCATCCGCCCCTGCCGTGTGACATCAACCACTTCATCGGTGACATAAGTCACACCGAGGGCGCGCGCTTTGCGGCGAAAAGCCTGCATCAACGCCCATCCGTCAAACCAGCCCTCGCCCGTGCGGCCCCATGAACCACAAGCCAGATCCTGCACATTCAACCACGGAAATTGCGTGGCCAGCCCCGCCCGATCAAACAGTGCGATATCGGCGCCCTCGCGGGTCTGGATGGTATGATTGTCGCGCAAGGTCACAGCACCGGGATCATCAGGCCCGGAACCGCTCGCCAGATAGAGATAGCCGCCCTCATGGAGGTCAATGATCGGCACCTCGCCATCAACCATCAGATGCTCGCCCAAATTCCGCAGAAAGGTGATTCCATACAACGAAATGCGGATATTCACGGCGGTCGAGAATTGCTGGCGGATCGAGGCGGCAGACAAAGCCGATGCCGCTTTGGCATAAGTCGGGTCTTTTTCGACCACTACAATTCGTCCCGTAAAAGCCGGATCCTGCGCAAGATAATACGCGATTGACGAACCGATCGCGGCACCGCCGACGATCACCACATCGGCTGAAACAGGCACGGCATCCGACATTTTTATTCCTTCAAAAGCTGAAACTTTGTGCGAAAAATCTTATTCTAAGCTAAAGGAGAGAAAACCTATTTGCCAGCCCCGACAAAATAGCGTTTTGATGGATATAACCGAGATACACCGATAAAGGCTGATTGAATGTCCATGTCCCCCCGCGATGAAGCCCTTGCCATCCTGAAACGCCTTGGCGTGTCCCCAAACCATTTCAGCGAGACTGAAATCGGTCTCCCCTCTGTGATCCCCGCCCGCTCACCCATTGATGGCAACACCATCGTCCATGTCAAAGCCACCTCGCTGGCCGATACTCGATTGCAACTGGGCAAAGCCGAAGCCGCCTTCAAAATCTGGCGTAAAGTCCCGGCTCCGCGCCGTGGTGAATTTGTGCGCCTGCTCGGCGAGGAATTACGGGCCTGCAAGGCCGATCTGGGCCGTCTGGTCACGCTGGAAGCCGGGAAAATTACGTCCGAGGGCTTGGGCGAAGTGCAGGAAATGATCGACATTTGTGATTATGCGGTCGGCCTGTCGCGTCAATTGTTCGGCCTGACGATTGCCACTGAACGTCCCGACCATCGGATGATGGAAACTTGGCATCCACTCGGCATTTGCGGGGTGGTTTCCGCCTTCAACTTTCCGGTCGCTGTCTGGTCGTGGAACGCCGCTCTGGCGCTGGTTTGTGGCAATGCCGTGGTCTGGAAGCCTTCGGAAAAAACCCTGCTGACAGCTTTGGCTACGCAAGCGATTGTCGAACGGGCCGCAGCCAAATTCGGTGGCCTGCCCGAGGGGATTGCCAGCGTGCTGGTCGGCGGCCGGGATATCGGCGAGGCATTGGTCGATGATCACCGCGTGGCGCTGGTATCGGCCACCGGCTCGACTGCGATGGGACGGCAGGTTGCCCCCAAACTTGCGGCCCGCTTTGCCCGCGCCATTTTGGAGCTTGGCGGCAACAATGCCGCCATTGTCGCCCCGTCTGCGGATCTCGATCTGGCCTTGCGCGGCATTGCCTTTGCAGCGATCGGCACGGCAGGACAACGCTGCACCACCTTGCGACGGCTTTTTGTGCATGCGAGCATTTATGACCAGCTTTTGCCGAAACTGCGCAAGGTCTATGGTTCGGTGCAGATCGGCGATCCACGCCGTGACGGCGTGCTGGTCGGCCCGCTGATCGACCAACAGGCTTTCGACATGATGGAGCAAGCCTTGGCCGAGGCCAAAGAGGCGGGAGCCATGGTCACAGGTGGCGGCCGCATGCCAGTAGATTCCTGCGAGGCTGGCTATTATGCCGCCCCCGCGCTTGTCGAAATGCCTTCGCATAGCGGCCCTGTGCTGCGCGAAACATTTGCACCGATCCTGTATGTGATCCGCTATTCAACCTTCGAGGAGGCGGTAGCGATGCAAAATGGCGTTGGCGCTGGGCTGTCTTCGTCCCTGTTTACACTCGACATGCGCGAAGCAGAACGCTTTATTGCTGCCGACGGCTCCGATTGTGGCATTGCCAACGTCAATATTGGCCCCTCCGGCGCCGAGATTGGCGGAGCATTTGGCGGCGAAAAGGAAACAGGAGGTGGCCGCGAGGCTGGATCTGACGCCTGGAAAGCCTATATGCGTCGGGCGACCAATACGATCAATTACGGCACCAGCCTGCCTCTGGCACAAGGTGTAAGCTTTGATATTGATGCAGGATAAGGGGAATA
>CANGQA010000011.1 GCA_947455995.1 Hyphomicrobiales bacterium
CTGCCAGACCCATGACATTGGAGGTCTTGCCCTGATCCGTACCCATGCCAAGCGTGGTGTAACGCTTGAGATGCTCGACAGAACGATACCCCTCCCGATGCGCCAACACGACATCATCGCTCGTGACATCATGCTGCAAATCAATGAAGGCCTTGCCTTTGCCTGCCACGGTCCAGACCGGACTGCCCTCGTGCAGATCATCCGAACACGGCAATGCCTCGTACGCACCGGCTTTGAAGCCGCAATCCTCCGCTGCTGCGGCCCCCTGCTGCCATCCTTGGGCCAGCGCCTCTTTGAGCGAGAACGCGCCTGTAACCGCACCGGCGATCCGCATGCCTTGCGGTAATTGTTGCGGGATGAAGCAAGCGCGCCGTTCATCCCAAACCGGCTTGTTGTTGTGGTGGCACGTCAGATGCAAAGCCGGGTTCCAGCCATTGGAAACAGCAACCGCATCGCATTCAATATGCTCCTCATAGCGATCAGTCGCTACCGTAATCCGTTTCAGCCCCTGCGAGCCGCTGGTGTCGACGATCCGTGCGCCGAGCACCACCCGCACATCGAGACTGCGTGCTTTGGCTATCACATCGGCATTCACGGTTTCACGCGCCTCGACAACACAGGTCTCCACACCTGCCGCATGGGCAGCAAAAGCCGTATTCCAGCCTTCATCATGGCTGCAATGGACCACAAGCCTTTTTCCCGCTGCAACGCCATAACGGTTAAGATAGCTCCGTACAGCCGAACCGAGCATTACGCCGGGGCGGTCATTGCCTGCAAAAACCATCGGCCGTTCAATCGCGCCACTCGCCAGCAGGCTTTGTCGTGCAACGATGCGCCACAGGCATTGTCGTGCATGGAAAGCATCGGGCACCACGCCTTCTGGCACCAGCCGTTGCACCACGCCATAACTTCCCGCGTCATATACGCCAAACACCGTAGCACGCGCCATCATCCGGACATTGGGCAAGGCTGCAAGCTCGGCCAGACAGGTGTCGAGCCATTCACTGGCCGTGCCTTTGCCTATCCCGTAGTCCTCCGAAAGCAAACGGCCACCAAAGGCAAAATCATCCTCGCAGACAATGACACGTGCCCCTGTACGTCCGGCCGCAAGGGCCGCATTCAATCCTGCCGGGCCGGATCCGATCACGAGCAGGTCGCAAAAAAGATTGGCCTGCTCGTAACGGTCGGGGTCAGGCAGATTGGAGGCCTTGCCCAACCCTGCCGCCCGCCGGATCAAAGGCTCATAGAGTTTTTCCCATAGTGAAGCGGGCCACATAAAGGTTTTATAATAAAAGCCTGCGGCCAGAATATCGGACAAGATATTATTGATGCCCATCACATCGAAAGCGAGCGAGGGCCAGCGGTTTTGACTTGTCGCTTGCAGTTGCGCACTCAGTTCGACCGTTGTGGCGCGAATATTCGGTTCGGCACGATCCCCCGTTCCCAATGTGACGAGCGCATTGGGCTCCTCGGCGCCGGCGCCAAACAGTCCGCGTGGTCGATGGTATTTGAACGAACGACCGACCAGATCCACGCCATTCGCCAATAGTGCCGAAGCCAAACTGTCACCTGCCAAGCCTTGAAGGTTCCGGCCATCGAATGAAAAATCTAGCCGGGAGGACCGATCGACAATCCCGCCTTTGGCCAGCCGAAACCCGCTCATGATCCGACCCTCTCGTGTCGCGCCGGTGTGACAGTGCCAAGCGCATGGGTCTGGGTGTGCCGTTCAACGACAAGCCAGGTCCGGCAAACCGTGTGCAACCAATATTCCTTGTGCCATCCAAGCGGATTATCGCGAAGGTAGACATAATCGGCCATCTCCACATCCGCTTCGGGACGTTTCAGTCCGGCATCTCCGCGATTGATAAATTCTCGGGAATCCCGCTCACCGCAATAAGGGCATGGAAGACGCATGCGAAAGGCTTTCTCTAATGCAAATTGGGCTGGGCACCGACGCCCTTTTCATCGATCAACGCGCCATGGGCAAACCGGTCCAAACGCAGGCGATCCGCCACCGCATGGGGTTGATCAGTGGCGATCAAATGGGCAAAACAAAAACCCGAACCAGGCGTAGCCTTAAAGCCGCCATAGCACCAACCGGCATTCAGATAGAGATTGTCGATGGGTGTTTTGTCAATGATCGGCGATCCGTCCATCGACATGTCCATCACCCCGCCCCACGACCGTAACAGCCTTACACGTCCAAGGGCGGGCCACAGCGCCATTGCCGATTCCATCACATCCTCGACAACCGGCAGATTGCCGCGCTGGGCATAGGAATTATAACCGTCGATGTCGCCACCGAACACCAACCCGCCTTTGTCCGACTGGCTCACATAAAAATGTCCCGCCCCGAATGTGACCACTGTGTCGATCATCGGCTTCAAGGCTTCGGATACGAAGGCCTGCAAGACATGGCTTTCAATCGGCAGACGCATCCCCGCCATGGCAGCAAGCCGCGAGGAATGTCCAGCTCCCGCCAAAGCCACCTTGCCTGCCCCGATAAAGCCCCTGGTCGTCTCGAGGCCTACCACCACGCCCCTGTCGACACGCAGGCCCGTGACCTCGCAATGCTGGATAATATCGACGCCGCGTTGATCCGCCGCCCGGGCATAACCCCAAGCCACCGCATCATGACGCACCGTACCGCCACGTTTTTGCAGCAAGCCGCCTTTGATCGGAAAGCGGGCATTGTCAAAATTGAAAAAGGGGACAAATGCCCGCACTTGTTCGGCATCAAGCAATTCGGCGTCCACCCCGTTCAGGCGCATGGCATTGCCGCGTCTGACATAGGCATCGCGCTGGGCATCGGTATGGCACAGATTCAATACGCCGCGTTGGGATACCATCGCGTTGAAATTAATATCCTGCTCCAGCCCTTCCCACAGTTTGAGTGACAATTCATAAAATGCCGTATTGCCGGGTAACAGATAGTTGGAGCGGATGATGGTGGTATTGCGCCCGACATTACCCGACCCCACATAGCCTTTTTCCAAAACGGCAATGCGGCCGACATCATGATGCTTGGCGAGATAATGGGCGGTAGCCAGACCATGACCGCCGCCACCCACAATCACCACATCATAATGACTGGCAGGCTCGGGACTGCGCCATGCCGGACTCCAGCGACTTTGGCCGGACAGGGCATTCAGCAACAGACTGGCAAGTGAATAACGCATGAGATGACCTTAAACCGTCCGCCGACAAATTCCATCCATAATCGATGAAACAACCACGCGATCATATCCGCATTTTAAGCCCTTTGGGATCGTAAATCGGCTCTGACTGCACAACAGCCGGACGGCGCTCGCCCAGAATTTCGACCTCCCACACTGAGTGATCCGTTCCCTTTTGCACATGCTCACTGGTGACATAGCCGGTCGCAACCGAGCATTGGCTAAAGTGGCAATAGCCGCCCGAGGTGATCCAACCGACAACCGCACCGTCTTTCCAGACCGCCTCATCACCCAAAGCATCGGCATCCAGCGCGTCGATGATCAGGTTGATCCTTTGCCGCTTCGGACCCTGTTGCTGCTCTAGAGCGGCAGAACTACGGCCGATGAAATCGGGTTTTGCGAGATCAACAAACCGTCCCAACCCTGCCTCAAACGGTCCGTAAATCGGCCGGTACTCGCGCGCCCACGTGCCGAAAAATTTCTCGCGTGCCAGCGACAGCAAAGCCCTGCTGCCGAATGGTGTCATGGCATGGCTCTGGCCAGCCTTCCACAAAGCCTCGAATACAGCGACCTGCTGATCGGGGCGCATCCACAATTCATATCCGGTTTCCCCGGTAAAGCTGACCCGCCCCACCATGACCTGATGAAGGCCCACCATCATGGAAGGCCGAAAATCCATAAACCGGAACGCCTCGTTCGAGACATCCTCGTCGGTCAGTGCAGCCAATACCTCGCGGGCTTTGGGACCGGCAATGCCAATACCGACCAGATCAAGCCCGAACGCCCGCAAGACAACTGTTCCTGCCTCTGGCAAATGGTGTTGGAACCAGCGCATGTGGTATTTTTCAGCAGCCCCGGCACCAAACACCATGAAACGGTCTTGAGCCAATCTCGCCACCGTAAAATCGCCGATCAGCTTGCCTGCATGGTTGAGCATCGGCGACAGAGCCATCCGACCAATCGGCGGCAGCTTGTTAGCGAGCATCTTGGAGAGCCAATTCTCTGCTCCTTCGCCGCTCACCTCGTATTTGGCGAAGGTCGAGGTATCGGAAATTCCCACCCCCGTGCGCACCGCATTGACCTCGGCCTTGACAGCGTTGAAATCGCTGGAGCGATGGAATGAAAACGCATCCTTGGTGCCATCGGGAGAGAACCACAACGGGGTTTCCATGCCCCAGGCCTCGCCCATAACCGCACCAAGGCCCAACCAGCGGTGATAGAGTGGCGTGGTCCGTAAAGGACGGCCGGCTTCCAGCTCCTCATTGGGAAAACGAACACGGAACCGTCGTCCATAATTCTCAACGACCTTGGCATGGGTATAGGACGGTGTGGCCCAATCGCCATAGCGCGCCACATCCATTGCCCAGACATCGAAACCCGGATCGCCATCAACCATCCAGTTCGATAGCGCCAGGCCGACACCACCACCTTGTGAAAAACCAGCCATCACACCGCAAGCCACCCAATAATTCGGCAAGCCGTTGACAGGACCCACCAGCGGATTGCCATCGGGTGCGAAGGTAAAGGGACCGTTGATCACCTGTTTGATACCCGCAGTCTTGAAAGCCGGGAAATGGGTGAATCCGACTTCCAGATTATCGGCAATCCGTTCCAGATCATTGGGCAGCAAAGTCGGCCCGAAATCCCACGGCGTCTGCTTCGGGCTCCAGGGGACGCCGTGGCGTTCATAGGTGCCCAGCAACATGCCGCCACGCTCTTGCCGCATATAGATTTCACCATCGAAATCGACCGCATGCAGCACCATCTTGCCGGTCGAAGCATTGATTTCCGCCACTTCGGGCATATCCTCGGTGATCAGATATTGATGCTCCATTGCAAGAATAGGCAATTCCAGGCCCACCATGCGCCCGACCTCGCGCGCCCATAGACCACCGCAATTGATCACATGCTCGCAGATAATGCTGCCCTTGTCGGTGTCCACCCGCCATTGGCCGTCGGGCTGCAACACCGTCCCCAGCACCCGCGTCTGGGTGTGGACGGATGCCCCCGCTTTGCGCGCCGCACCGGCGAAAGCATAGGTGGTTCCGTTGGGGTCGACATGACCTTGTATCGGATCATACATCGCCCCGACAAACTGGGTCTTGTCGATCAGCGGCAGCAGGCGTTCGGCCTCGTCAAGTGACACCAGTTCCAGTTGCATACCCATATAACGGCCTTTGGAATGGATGTTTTTGAGCCATTCCCACCGCGCCTCGGTGGCAGCCAACATCAGACCCTCTGTCATGTGCAACCCGACAGACTGGCCGGAAATGGTCTCGATCTCCTGATAGAGATTGATGGAATATTGCTGCAATTTCGAGACATTGGGATCACCGTTGACGGTATGCATCCCGCCTGCCGCATGCCATGTCGAACCCGATGTGAGTTCGAGCCGCTCGATCAGCGCCACATCATGCCAGCCCTTTTTGGTCAGGTGGTAGAGCACGCTTGCCCCCACCACACCACCACCGATCACCACCGCCCGATAATGGCTTTTCATCTCTTTTAAATCCGCCCTGATACACCCATCCTCGACTGCCCATCATCATTGCCTTCGCAACCGCCGATGTCAAAGAGCGGTTGTATCCAACGGCAAGATCGGTCAGATTGTCGCATCATAAATCAGGGAATATCGGCATGGCTTTGTTGGGCAAGGGTGTTTTGGCAATTTGGAACGGGATGACCCCCGGTTTCGAGGAAGAATTTACCCGCTGGCATGTGCAAGAGCACATTCCCGAGCGCGTCGGACTGCCCGGTTTCGAGCGCGGCCGACGCTATATTGCGGTTGATGGCCATCCGCAATTTTTCAATTTCTATGAAACCCAAACCGTCGCCGATCTTGAATCACCTGCCTATAAAGAGCGGCTCAACAATCCGACACCGTGGACGCTCGCCACCGTCAAACAATTCACCGACACGTCGCGCACACTATGCAATGTCGCCCTCACACGCGGGCGCGGCGAAGGCGTATTTATCGAGACCATCGAGCTTGAGACCACCAAAGGCGATGACGTGTTCACCGCCACCTTCGAATCCGCCCTTGACCATCTGGCGGGTCTGGACGGCGTGGTCGGCCTGCATCTGTTGCGCGGGCAGATCGGGCAGGACCAGACCATGACCGAGGAAAAGAAATTGCGCGGCGCGCCCGACCGCGAGGTCGCATGGCTGCTGCTGATCGAAACCATCGATCCCGAACCCATGATCGTGATCCGCGAACATGCGCTGACCGACGCCTTCCTGACCCAGATCGGATCGACCAAAATCAAACGCGGGATTTACCGCCTGCAATATAGTCTTGGAAAGACAGAGCTGTTGCGGGGATGATTGTCGCCAAGGCATGTTTGAATTTGGCCTTTATTGACCAGCCCGTCTTGCGCCTTGCAGGGCTGCCCTGCTTCCCGTTCGCGGCAAATCGGCCCTTAAGGCTTGAGCCGGTGACATTATCCGTGCCAATAATCGGATGAAACGCTGTTAATCCGCTTTGTTGACCCGATTGGCCTGATGTCTCTGATCCACACACCACTTCTGGCGCGGTTGCAAAGCGAGGCGTGGCGCACGGCGGCGTTTATTGTGCTGTTCACCTGCGATGCGGTGTCCCGCGCGATGCTGCTGTCGGTGGTGCCGTTGCAGGCCTATGAACTCTTGGGCGAGGCACGCAAGGTCAGTCTGGTCTATTTCTTTGTCGCCTTTACCGGCCTGTTCACCATTCTGATCATTCCAACGCTACTCAAAGGCTTGAACCGCCGGATTGCCACCTGTCTGGCGCTGGGCGCGCAGATCGGCAGCGTCGCTTTGCTGGCTTCTCACACCACCACGGGACTGGTCTGCGGTTTGATCTTGCAGGCTTTGGCCTATGCTTCGATGGATGTGATGCTGAGCCTTTATATGCTCGACCATATACCCCGCCGCGAGCTGAACCTGTTCGAGCCCAAGCGCATGATGATTGCCGGTGGCTCCTATGCCATTTCACCATGGATCGGCGTTGCGCTGCACCAGAATGTTGCACAATGGACCACCTATGCGGTGGCGGCCATGGCCTCGCTGACCTTGATGACGGTGTTTCTGGCTATGCAGTTGCAACCAAGCCAGACCATGACCTCCAATACTGTAGCAGGCACCAATCCGGTCAAATTGGCAGGGCGGTTTATCAGCCAGCCCCGTTTGCTGCTGTCATGGATTTTGGCGTTCGGTCGCAATGGCTGGTGGGTGGTCTTTTTTATCTATATTCCGATTTATGTCACCAGCGTCGGCTATTCTCCGGCGGTTGGCGGTGCGATTGTGACCATCGGCATGTTGCCGCTGATCCTGACACCCAAATGGAGCAGACTGGGCCGGCGCTTCGGGATCCGGAATCTACTCAGCCTTGCCTATGGCATGGCGGGAACCGGCAGTATTCTGGCTGCGATTGCCGCCTCTCTGGATATGCCGCAAACCAGCATCGGCCTGTTTTGTCTGGCGGCCTTGTTTGCCTGCATGATTGATGGCGCAGGCAATGTGCCCTTCCTGCGGGCGGTGCGCCATTATGACCGCACCGCGATGACTTCGATTTTCATGACCTTCCGCCATATCAGTCCGATTGTCATTCCCGGCATCATGGCCTTTGTTCTGTCTTTTCTGCCCCTGCCCTTTGTCTTTGTGACCAGTGGAGTCCTGACACTGACCATGGCAGTGTTTTCGCGCTTTTTGCCACGCAGGCTGTAATAAAAAAACCTGCCGGATTGCTCCGGCAGGTCTGTTTTCGCATCAATCCCTCAAGGATCAATTTTCGAGGTTCTTTGCAGGTGGATAATCGCGGGAATAAACCGGATTGGCCAAAAATTCCTTCGGATTATAGGTCCAGAACTGCGACAGATTTTCATAGGTCTTGACCACGGAATTGACCAGACGGCCTTCCTTGCGCACAACCTTGCGGATGTAGACATTGCCGACGACATTGCCATATTCGTCAAACGATACCGGACCGCGGCAGGTCTCAACCTTGGTGGCGCGCAGGGCTTTCATCAAAGCGTTCTTGTCTTCGACATTGCCATTGATCGCCTTGATGGCTGCTTCCAGAATCGCACCATTGGCATAGGTTGCCGCACCGTAGAAGCCGGGATCATAGCCTGCTTCCTTGCGGAAGTTGGCAGCGAACTGCTTGTTGATCGGGTTATCGAGTTCGGCCGAATACCAGCAGGATGTGACGGTGCCGAGGGCTTCGTCACCCATGTTGCGCAGCACTGATTCATCGAGATGGGTCATACCGCCGACGATCGGCAATTTGTCTTTCAGACCATATTCGACAAACTGACGGGTAAAGCGGAAACCGTTAGACCCTTCAAATGACGAGAAGATCGCGTCAGCCTTCAAGTTCAGCTGGGCAATATAGGTGGCATAATCAGGAACGGTCAGCGGAGCCCAGAGCTTCTGGACGATCTTGCCGCCGTTTTCTTCAAACACGCGCTGGAAGCCGGCGCACATTTCATGACCATAGGCGGTGTCGGAACCGATAGTGATCATCTTCTTGTATTTAAGCTCCTTGGCGCAATAATCGGCCAGCGGGCTCGAGCATTGCGACGAGGTCGAGGTTGCACGCACAAACCAAGGATTCGGCTTGCGCTGGGTCATGTCTTCGGCTGCAGCCACCGACAGGGTTGGCACGCCTTTTTCAGCAATATAGTCCTGAATGGCCAGCGCTTCGAACGCCGCTAACGGACCAATATAGCAATGAACCTTATCGCGCTCGAGCAGCTCTTGTGCCTTGGTGCGAGTCTGTTGCGGATTGCTGGCCGTATCAGCCGAGAAGATTTCGACCTTGCGGCCGGCAATCATATTGTTGCGCTCTTTCATATACATGAGAAGACCGCGTTCCATATCGAGACCACCGGAAGCCAGCGGACCGGTTTTAACGGTCAGAAGGCCGATGCGGATGGGCTCCGAGGACTGGGCGTTGACACGCGTGCCAACCAGCGAAGCCAGACCGGCCGTCGCTGCCCCTTGAACCAAAGTACGCCGAGAAAGTGTCATAGTCGTTCCTCCTGTTGCAGTTTATTAAAGTCGTTGTTCGTTCATCCGATGATCGGCAGCAAGACATAATTATCATGCTGTGGATCGATATGGATCGTGGTGGTTCCGCCAAAAATCGATAGCGGACGATCTCTGGGATCATCATGCAAGAATGGACCGCAGCCAAGCAACTCATTCTTGAAGTTTGACAGCTTTCTGCCAGTCGATTCCTGCCAGATATAATCACGGCCGCGAATACTCAATGCAACACGATGACCGGCAGGCACGACAATACCACTGGGCCAGAATTCAACTTCGACGTCGACAGGCGCGCCCGGCACCAATGGCTGTTTTTCATCATGGGTATGATAGGGCCGGTAAGGCTGGGTCAAAGCAGGATCGAGTTTGCGATGGGATGCGCGCAGCCAACCCTGAAAAATCGGGGTATGCGGGTCAATCGCACCCGGGAAAGTCACTTCACGCATATCGGGCGTGAACACCCGAACCACGAGGAACAGATCGGCATCTTCTGTGCTCGATGAAATCGTCAGCTTGGCGGCGACCGGACCGGTGATTTCTGTCTCCTTGTCCAAAGGCTCGGACAAGAAGGTCAGGCCATCGCCCATCGCGTCAAAGGATACCGCCTTATGATCTTTGGGTGGCTCGAGCGATAAGGTCTGGCGATGCGGATCAAGATGGAATTTGGTCCATTGCGTCCGGGCCAGCGGCCATTCATGCTCGTCACGTTCAACAAAGCGATCGGTATGGCGGACATTCAGCTTCACACGCGGCTGCTGGTCCCATCCATTTTTTGCACCTTTGAGGAAATGGTCAAAAAAGCGTAATTGCAGATCGCGTCCATAGTCGGTGTAGAAATGGGTCCAATGTTCCAGACCATGAATTTCCAGCCACTTGTCCTTTGAGGCTGCCCTCACAAATCCTTCGCAATTGCCGCGTGGATGCAGGCCCTGACCACCCCAGTTTGAAGCTGACAAAAATGGGACTTCGACATTTTCCCAAACCGGCGAACGGTCTTTATGCCACTGGTCATCAAGCGGATGCGCCAGAATTTCATCGCCGAAACTCAGCAGATTTTTGGCCAATTCGTCATCGCTTAAACTCTCGTCACCACAGACCAGCATGCCGTTGAGTTTCGATGTCGGCCCGCGTACGCCGCGACCATATTGGACGGTCTTGACCTGCATGTCGTACCAATTGGCAAAGAAGGTACACATGATACCGCCGTGATAGGCACCGTCTCGGTAGAAATCGGCAAAGCCCTCCCAGATGCACATCGCGGTCAGATGCGGCGGCTTGAGCGAGGCAACATGCCACTGGTTGCTGCCGTAATAGGAAATGCCATTCAGTCCGACTTTGCCGCTCGACCAAGGCTGGACACCTGCCCATTCAATGCAGTTGTAATAATCTTTGGTTTCGCGCGGTGAATAATGATCGATAAAACCGGGGGATCGACCCGCACCGCGTGAATCGACGCGGATGCAGATATAATCATGCGGCACCCATTTTTCCGGATCGACCACTTCCCAATTCTGGTATTTATTGCTCGACCCATAGGGCACATCGGGATGGGCCGCGATCATTTCTGCCCAGGCGCTCGGATAGCCATCCTGAAAGGCCAGCCCTTTGGCATAGGGACCATAGGTCAGCAGAACCGGATATTGACCTGCCTTGATCGGGCGGAATATATCGGCTTTCAGCACAATGCCATCATCCATCGGGATTTCGACATCCCAATCAATCGCCATGCCGTCCTGAATTACTGTCTTGGCCATTTCATCATCCCCAAAGTGGATTGTCTGTAATTATTATCTTGTTTTGTACCTATAAATCAGCAAGTTAAGCGCAATTACCACCTTGAATCGCTAAGGGAGAGCACAATGCTGCAGATGGAAATGATCGAGATCACTACCGACAGCGAACCGATGCACGGGCTGTTTTACCCTGCGCAGGGACATTGCCGTGGGGCCATCATGCTGTTGCATGGCAACTGCCATAATTTCTACACCGGTCCGTCTCGATTTCTGCCGCCTGCGCTGACCAAAGCGGGTTTTGCCTGTCTGGCTTTTAACCGGCGCGGCCATGACATGGTCGCCTCCACGCATGGCCGCGAGATCGGTGGCGGGGCTTTCCAGACCTCGGCGCAAGCGATCGCCGACAACAATCTGGCAGCCCTTTGGCTCAAGCAGCGGGGATTTGATGCGCCTATTCTGGTCGGGCATAGCAATGGAGGCATGCTGGCGGCCCAGCACGCGGCCGATCACCCCGAAACGCCGTTGGCTGTTTTGCTGTCCGCCCATTGCGGCGGCAAGGATATTGCCAAGCTCAACTCGGCCAACGGACTGTGGGCGCGCGATCGGCTGGATGAACTGACAGCCTTGGCCCAAACCATGGCGGCCGAAGGGCGTGGCCGTGAATTGATGTTGCTGCCGGGCTGGTGGTGGGTCATCAGCGCGGAAGCCTTTCTGGATTATGCCTCCGGCGTCCCGGATACGGTGGACAATGCGGCGTTGATCCGCTGCCCTACGCTGGTGCTGCGCGGTGATCAGGAACGGGGCGACATCTACCCCACCGATGCCTTTGCCGCCAAAGCGATCAGTCCCTGCACAATACGCGTACTGCCCGATTGCAACCATTTTTACACCGGCCACGAGACGGCCCTGGCAGCTCTTGTAACCGAATGGATTGTCACCCATCATCCGGCATAAGCTTACACCCCGTCCCTGCTGTTTCGCGGGGACGGGCTTTTGGCATGCCTGTTTTGATGGGTTGATGGGCATCAACGTGTTATTTCCTTACACATCCCATTTGGGAGCGAATGGCGGGCTGACAATGCGGCCATCCGGCTTTTTCAAAGCCGAAATTGCCGCCATTTCTGCCTCTGTAAGACTGAAATCGAACACATCGAAATTCTCGGCAATCCGTTCAGCATGAACGGATTTGGGAACCGCTACGGTACCGGGCTGCTGCACCTGCCAGCGCATGATGACCTGTGACGGCTTCTTGTTATGGGCTTTGGCAATAGCAACAATGACGGGATCATCAAAGGCTGCACCCTTGCCGATCGGGCAGAACGAGGTCCACGACATGCCATGCGCCAAGGTCTTGGCCCGCAGCTTGGACTGGTCGAGATAAGGGTGATATTCGCATTGATGGTTGGACAACGGTTCGCTGGCATGATGAACCGCCTCGTCCACCATCGCCAGCGTGAAGTTGGAAATGCCGATATGACGGGCATAGCCCTTGCGCTTGGCTGCACATAAATCCGCCATTGTGTCCTTGATCGGCGTGGTCGGATGCGGCCAATGGATCAGCAACAGATCGACATAATCCATCTCCAGCCGTTTCAGACTATCCTCGATGGCAGGCAGAACTGTGTTGACCGCCGGATTGTCCCATTCCGCGCCGTGCAGCACTTTGGTGGTGATGAACAAGTCGGAACGGGCAACACCGGAGGCACGCACGCCGGCACCAACCTCCCGCTCATTGCCATACATACGTGCCGTATCGATATGGCGATATCCTGTTTTGATGGCCGAGACGACAGCCTTGGTGGCCTCCTCGCCTTCCGAACGAAACGTGCCAAGGCCGATGGCAGGGATGTCCAGACCATTGGCATGAACCAGAGGGGCGTGATGCGTGTGCGACATAAATCACCTTTATTGAGAGCAGAGAGGAGAGGATAACAATCAGGCTTTCGGGATCACCGGCAGCATGATCCAGTTGTCGTGACCGGGCCCGATGTGCAGCGTGGTAGTCCCGCCATAGCGCGACATCGGCCGGTCACGCGGATCATCATGCAGGAAAGGTCCACAGCCACGGAACTCGTTTTTCATATTTGACAAGCGACCACCGCTGCCGCCGGTATAGACATAATCCTGTCCACGAACGCTCACGGCAATCCGGTAGCCTTTTGGCAGCACCAGTGAGGTAGGCCACACTTCGATATCCACCGTATAGACCTTGCCCGGTTCGATCAGCTGCTTCTCGTCATGGCTGTGATAGGGCCGATAGGGCAGGCTCAAAGCCGGATCAAGCTTGCGGTGCGACACACGCAGCCAGCCCTGACCGATTGGTGTATGCGGATCAAGCGCCCCCTGGAATACGATCTCTTTCATATCGGGTGCGAAAGCGCGGACCACCACAAACAAATCGGCGTCATCGGTCGAGGAGGAGACGCTGAGCCGCATCGCCATCGGGCCCGTGATTTCGGTTTCATGCTTCAAAGGCTCTGTCACAAAGGTCAGCCCATCGCTGAAAGCCTTGAAGGAGACATGCGCTTTCTCGGTTTCAGCTGCCGTCGACAAGCTGCCGCCATCGGCATGCAGATTAAAATTCGTCCATTGCGTGCGCGGCAGAGGCCATGCCTCCTCGATGCGCTCGATGAACTTCTCGCCCGGATGGCGCACCTGCAGCCGTACCTTCGGCTCGTTCTGCCATTCGGTCATATCGCCTTTGAGGAAGCGCGCGAAAAACCGCTTCTGCAAGGCAAGGCCGTAATCGGTGTAATAATGGGTCCAATGTTCGATACCATGCACTTCCAACCATTTGTGCTCGGAAGCCGAGCGCAGATAGCCCTCAAAATTACCGCGCGGATGCAGGCCCTGCCCACCCCAGTTGGCCGCCGACAGCAATGGCACGGTGATTTTCGAGAAATCCGGGGTGCGACTGGTATAGAATTCATCTTCCAGCTCGTGCTGGATCACATCGGTATAGATATCACGGCGGTTCGAGCCCAATTCCTCGTCGGTCAACGAGTCCGGACCCGATACCCAATCGCCATTCATGCGCGAGCGGTGACCGCGCTTGCCAAGCCCGTTCTGCACTGTTTTGACCTGCATATCATACCAGTTCTGCAAGAAGGTGCAGTGGATGCCGCCGTGACGGATCATGTCGCGGTAAAAATCCGCGCACCCTTCCCAGATGCACATGGCCGCCAGACCGCGTGGCTGCATCGCCGCCACCTGCCACTGGTTGATCGCATAATAGGAAATGCCGCTCAGGCCCACTTTGCCGTTCGACCACGCCTGATCGGCGCACCATTCCACACAGGTGGCAAAATCCTGGGTTTCACGGGCCGACCAATGATCGACATAGCCCGGTGAACGGCCACAGCCGCGGCTGTCGACGCGCACGCAGACATAACCATCGGGAACCCATTTTTCGGGGTCGCAAACTTCCCAGCTCTGGAAGCGGTTGGACGAACCGGCAGGCACATCGGGATGCTGGCTGACCATGCGGTCCCATGCGGTTTTATAACCATCCTCGAAATGCAGCAGCTTGCCGTAAGGCCCATGCGCCAGCAGCACCGGATAACGCCCCTCTTTCAGGGGACGAAACACATCGGCGCGCAACACCAAGCCGTCATCCATGGTAATGGCGACATCCCAATCAATCCGCATGCCTTCTTGAACCGAGTGGCGTTCCATCTTGCTCTCCCAATATCCGTTTTGATGTGCTCTCGTGAGCCTCTGATATTTTATTATTTATAGCGTGATAAATTATGACCGCTTCTGTGCGAAGCGCAAATAGAAAAAACAGGCAGCAAGGCTATGTTTTTATAAAGCCAATCCCGTATTTTGCATCCAGACCACAAGTGTCTTAAAGATTGGCTGATATATCAAGGCTTTATCAAAGCGCCTCCTGCAACCGTCCATCCGTGATTGCATGACAGGGGCAGGAAGCTATGCAGCAATGATCAAGCAGGCTAGAGCCGCTTATGGGTGCTCGTCGCTGGGTCTTGGATCACAGACTAATGGGAGAAGGGATCAGGCCGCCTTGTTCAGGCTTGCGAACAAGCCGCGGCCATCGACGCCACCGACCAGCGAGTCGATCAGGTTTTCGGGATGCGGCATCATGCCGAGCACCCGCAAATTGTCGGAATAGATCCCGGCAATGTCATGGATCGAGCCGTTGGGATTGCTCACGCCGCCGAGCTGGCCCTGTGCATCGCAATAGCGGAAGGCCACGCGGCCTTCGCCTTCCAAACGGGCGATGGTCTGGTCATCGGCGATATAATTGCCCTCGCCATGCGCGATGCAGACTTTGATCACCTGCCCCGCATGATAGGCCGAGGTGTAGGCGGTATCGTTGCGCTCGACACGCAGATGCTGCATGCGGCAGACGAAACGTAAATCGGCATTGCGCATCAGAATACCGGGCAACAGGCCGGATTCGACCAAAATCTGGAAGCCGTTGCAGATGCCGAGCACCAGACCGCCGCGTGCGGCATGGGCACGCACCGCATCCATGATCGGCGCACGTCCGGCAATCGCACCGCAGCGCAGATAGTCGCCATAAGAAAATCCGCCCGGCAATACAACGAGATCGGTGCCCTGCGGCAGATCATGATCGGCATGCCACACCGCCGCCGGAGCCTTGCCGGTCGCCTGCGCCAAAGCCTTGACCACATCCTGCTCGCGATTGGAACCGGGAAAGGTAATGACTGCGGATTTCATGGGAACCTCTTAGATAGAAGACTGTTCAATCCAGCAGATCGACTTTGAAATTCTCGATCACAGTATTGGCCAAAAGCTTATCGCCTGCCTGCTTAAGCGCAGCCTCTGCGGCGGATTTGTCCGTGCTGTCCAACACGATATCAAAGACTTTACCCTGACGGACCGAGGCGACACCGTCGATCCCGAGTGAACGAAGCGCGGATTCAATCGCCTTACCCTGCGGATCAAGAACGCCGTTTTTAAGGGTGACGGTGACACGGGCTTTCATGGCGTAATCCTCGGCAAAATCAGACAGTGAGAGATCTAGAATGTTGCGACGTGATTCGTCAGCCGAACCACGCCGGAAACAGGGGGTTTACTGCACCAATTTGGGTGACGACCCGCCGATCGGCTCGTTCTCGGCGATAATGCCGAGGCGTTTGGCGACTTCGGTATAGGCCTCGACAAGACCGCCCATATCGCGGCGAAAACGGTCCTTGTCCAGCTTGTCGTTGGACTTGATGTCCCACAACCGGCAGGAATCGGGCGAAATTTCATCCGCCACTACAATGCGCATCATCTCGCCTTCAAACAGGCGGCCACATTCCATCTTGAAATCCACCAGACGGATGCCCACCCCAAGGAACAGACCCGAGAGGAAATCATTGACGCGGATGGCCAGCGCCATGATGTCATCGATTTCCTGCGGATTGGCCCAACCGAAGGCAGTGATGTGCTCTTCCGACACCATCGGGTCGTTCAAAGCATCGTTTTTGTAATAGAATTCGATGATCGAGCGCGGCAATTGCGTGCCCTCCTCGATCCCAAGACGGGTCGAGAGCGAGCCGGCCGCGACATTACGCACCACCACTTCCAGCGGAATGATTTCGACCTCGCGGATCAACTGCTCGCGCATGTTGAGCCGTTTGATGAAATGCGTCGGAACCCCGATTTCGTTGAGATTCGTAAAGACATATTCCGAAATGCGGTTGTTCAGGACGCCTTTGCCGTCAATCACCTCATGCTTTTTGGCATTAAAGGCGGTGGCATCATCCTTGAAGTGCTGGATCAGAGTTCCCGGTTCGGGGCCTTCATAAAGGACCTTGGCCTTACCCTCATATATCCGACGGCGACGGGTCATCAGCGTGTACCGTATGTTTGGTGGTCTCGGGGTGTCGGTTGCCTGTCCCTCTCGCAAGGCGAGGGCGGAACGGACAATCGTTCGGATGCCTGTCCCTTTCAAAACCCTGTTGGAACGACTCACAACAAGCCCTTGGCGCGACAAGCTCTTTGTTCCTATCCGATCCTGACCCCAAGCACAACTTTCATCACTCGGTGTCCCCTGTTGAGTAAATTGTTGCTTTTATAGAGAGCGGCTATTTTTTCGGATGTCCGTCACGCAATCTTTGCTTTGGCCTGGCTTGGCTCCCCACCCACGATGATGACCGGGATGGCGTGGTAGACACACAAAGCAGGCATGCGTGATCGTGGGTTTAACTGGGCACAACAGGCTTGCCGTTTGGTATCCCATGCCGTTAGGCTGGACGCATCAGCACGCTTGAGCAAAAGCAGAAAGAGCTGGATATCGGGCAGGAAGAGCCAAACTTCATAATAACCAAACGTCACAAGGAGCTATCATGAGCACACAGTCAGCCGTTGGCAGTCTATCTCACCGCCTTGCCACCCGATCACGCGAGGCTGGATCGGCCCTGTTGACCGCTTGGACAGGAATTCCTGATGCACTGCTGGCAGGCGTGCTGGCGCGCGAGGATTTCGATTGCGTCACACTCGACATGCAGCATGGCGCGCATGATATTGCCTCCATCGTGCCATCAATCGCGCAAGTGGCGCTGGCGGGCAAGCCATCGATTGTGCGGATTCCGGTCGGCCAGTTCGAAACCGCCTCGCGTGCCCTCGATCTGGGCGCGGCAGGCATTATCGCGCCGATGATCAATTCGGGTGCGGATGCCAAGGCCTTTGCCTCTTTCACCAAATATCCGCCGATTGGCGAACGCAGCTGGGGTCCGGCGGTCACACTCGGGCTGACCCGCCATGCGCCCGGTGATTATCTGCATCAGGCCAACGCATTGCATGTCTCCATCGCCATGGTGGAAACCCGCGAGGCCCTGGCAGCGCTTGATGATATTCTGGGGACGGACGGTATTGACGGTGTGCTGGTCGGCCCGTCCGATCTGTCGATTGCTTTGTCGAATGGCGGCCATGTCGACCCAACCCATAAAGATGTGTTTTCCGCGCTTGATCATGTGCTGGCCCGCTGCCGCGCCCATAACAAGGCCGCAACGGTGTTTGCCACCACATCGGCCATGTCGGCCAAACTGGCGCGTGACGGGTTTGATATGATCGCGCTCGGGACCGATATGATGCAGTTGCGCGCTGGCATCAAATCCACTCTGGATAGCCATAGGAACGGGTAATCAGGCCGCTCAGATTTCCTGTGCCTGTTTCAATGCATCGGCAAGCCGCATCTGGGCCGAACCCGGCTTGAGCGGCTTTTGCTGACTTTCGTGCGGCACCCAGCCAGAAAACCAGATGATCTCGAAACTGGCCCTGATGCGGCCATCGGGATCACTGAAACGCTGTTGATACAGCTCGGATGCACGCAAAAGTGTCGTCTTGTTCATCGGCTGGCGTTGGCGTGCCAGCAGCGGATTGGTCGCACCCATCGCACGCAAATCGGCGATCAGACCAAAAATATCCTTGTAACGCACCGTGACCTGATCGCTGTCGGTCACAGGCAAAGCGAAACCGGCGCGTTGCAAAAGCCCCCCCATATCCCTGAGATCGACAAAGGGAGCCACGCGGGGTGACAAACCACCCTCGCAGTCGATCTCGGCAGCGGCCATCACCTGCCGTAACTCCGTCAAGGTCTCGCCACCCAGCAGACACCCGATCAGGAGACCATCGGGCCGCAACACCCGCCGCAACTGGACCAGCGCACCAGGCAGATCATCGACGATCTGCAAACCCAGCAACGAGGCTGCCAGATCGAAAGTCTGCTGCCCGAACGGCAGCAGACCACCATCGGCAACCACGCTGTGCCAAGGCGAGAAACCCGCCGCAAAACCGGCCGGATCGGCCACAAAAGAGGCCCGCACGACCTGATCGACCCGGTCGGACGTAGCCAGCACTTCCGCCCCGTGAGGACCACAACTGGCCCAATCAAGTGCGTCCGGAAACCGCTTGGTCAGCACAGCCAAGCGGTCAACCAAATCATCGGCGACCCTTGCAAGCAAAAAATCTGCGGGACCATGCCGCATTGCCCGTTGCAAACGCAAGCGAATGGTCTTTTGATCAAATAAAGCAGGCGCTGATGGGGTATGTGGCGTGTTGGTCATCCTGCGCTTATCGACCGATTGAAGGATCAGGTCAAAACTTTTGTTCATTCCACCATCCCTTCCCATGGGTAAGATCATGATCCCCACAAGATCAACCAGCCATACGACATACGACCAAACCACTGGCACGGCGGCTGATATAACCCCCGATCCCGCATCAGCCGGACAAGCCACGCCATCCTTTCTGAGACGCTGGATGGCGCATCTGCTCGACGCCCTATATCCGCCAACCTGCCTTTCATGCAGCACAGCGACAATCGAGCATGACGGACTGTGCGCGGCCTGCTGGCGGCAGATGGCTTTCATCAGCGCTCCGGTCTGTGACAGGCTCGGCATTCCTTTACCTTTCCAATCGGCTGGGCCCGCTTTGTCCCTGGCAGCAATCAGCAGCCCGCCCGTTTTCGAGAAAGCGAGAGCGGTAGCGCTTTATGACGGGGTCGCGCGTGAAATGGTCCATCGCCTCAAATATGGCGATCAACTCCAGCTCGCCCGCCCGATGGCGCGTTGGATGAGCCGGAGCGGACAGGCCCTGATCGATGATTGCGATGTGATCGTGCCGGTGCCGATGCACGGCTTGCGGCTGCTGCAACGTCGTTTCAATCAGGCCGCGACACTGGCGAGCGAAATCGCAGGATTGAATGGAAAACCGCTGCTGATCCATGCGCTGCGCCGCGTCAAACGCACGAAGCCACAACCGGGCCTGAACCGCAACGAACGGGCAGAAAACCTGCAAGGAGCATTTAAAGCAGATGGCCGTGATGCCTTGATGTTGGCAGACCGGCGGGTCCTGCTCATCGACGATGTCCTGACCACAGGTGCCACCGGCAATGTCTGCGCGCGGGCGCTTTTACGTTGCGGTGCAAAAAAAGTAGACCTGCTGTGTTTCGCCTGCGTGGCAATTGATCAGCAAACCCACTATATAACAGCCTGACCATCGGCTTTCACTGTTGCTTGACGGAGCATCGACATGACCCAAGTCACCATCTACACCAAATCCTGGTGTCCCTATTGTCAGGCTGCAAAAGCCTTATTGAATCAAAAGGATGTTGCTTTTCAGGAAATCGACGTCACCGCCGATCCCGAAGGCGAGCAGGCGATGATCACCCGCGCCAACGGTCGGCGTACGGTTCCGCAGATCTTCATCAACGATCATCATGTCGGGGGATGTGACGATTTGCATGCGCTCGAGGATGCGGGCAAACTAGACACTTTACTGGCGGAATGAGATCACGATCATGACAAAAGCACCCTTCATTGCGGCCTGCATCCAGATGCGTTCGGGCACAGACCCACTGGCCAATACGGATTTTGCGGTGAAAACCATCCGTGAAGCGGCCGCCAATGGGGCTGTCTATGTGCAGACACCGGAAATGTCGAATGCGGTCAACCGCAGTCGCGACGGCTTGCGTAGCACACTGGTGACCGAGGAGCGGGACGGCATGCTGGCCGCACTGCGCGATCTGGCGCGCGAAAAGCAGCTGCATATCCACATTGGCTCGCTGGCGATCGAAGTTGGCGACAAGGTAGCCAACCGCGCCTATATCATCGGCCCAGACGGTGAAATTACCGCACGTTACGACAAGGTGCATCTGTATGATGTCGATCTGCCCAATGGCGAAAGCTGGCGGGAGTCACGCACCTACACGGCAGGCAGCGAGGCTGTAGCGGTGGATTTGCCATGGGGCCGGTTGGGCGTCTCGATCTGCTACGATATCCGTTTCTCGCATCTCTATCGCCAATTGTCTGAAGCGGGTTGCGATTTCCTGTCTGCACCTGCCTGTTTCACCAAACAAACCGGCGAGGCGCATTGGGTCGTTCTGCATCGGGCACGCGCCATTGAAAACGGGGCATTTTTCATGTCGGCGGCACAAGCGGGCCATCACGAGGATGGCCGCGACACGTTTGGCCATTCGATCATCGTAGATCCATGGGGTCGCGTGCTGGCCGAAGCTGAGGCCGAGCCGGGCTATATCCTGGCAAATATAGATCCTGCTCTGGTCACAGACGCCCGCGCCCGTATTCCCACGCTGGTCCATGCCCGCACCGTCCCGGTGCATGTGGTTGAACTTGGCTGAGGCCAGCGCCTCACACCCGTTTGGCCACCAGCATATAGTTGACCGACATGTCGCGCGACAGCGACCATACATCCCGCAAGGGGTTGTAGACCACGCCGCTGTCATCGAACGCCTCGAAGCCGCTTTCGGCCAAAGCCTGATCCAGCTCGTCCGGTGTAACGAATTTATCCCATTGATGGGTCCCGCGCGGCAGCCAACCCAGCACATATTCAGCCCCGACAATGGCCAGAGCAAAAGCCTTCATGGTGCGGTTAAGGGTCGCGAGAAACAACAAGCCGCCAGGTTTGACCACCTGGCAGCAGCTGGTGATGAACAGATCGACATCGGCAACATGTTCGACCACTTCCATCGCCAGCACCACATCGAATTGCTCGCCCGCTGCCGCCAACTCCTCGACAGTGCGCGATTGATAGGCAATCTCCAGACCGCCTTGTTCGGCATGGAGCGAGGCAACCGCGATATTGGTGGTGGCCGGATCAATCCCTGTCACCTTCGCGCCAAGGCGAGCGAGAGGCTCGCACAACAGCCCGCCGCCACAGCCGACATCCAGAACAGACAGGCCGCCGAGCATGGACGGACCACCCGTCAGGCCAAAATGCAGGCCGACCTGATCTCTGATATAGGCGATGCGCACGGGGTTGAATTTATGGAGGGTCCGCATCGGCCCGGTCGCATCCCACCACGTCTTGGCCATACGGTCGAAACGGGCGACCTCGGCGGCATCGATAGTGCCGTGGGAGGGGGATGCGGAATGATGTGCAGCTGTCATGATCTGGTCCTCTTGTCCAAACTCTTTATAACCTGCTTGTTGACAGCAGGCGATGGTGCCGCCATGAGGAACCGTCTGTTTTTTTAGATGACAGGTTTTTTTGAAGACAGGCGTAATTCGGTGACTCGCGCGTGACGGGGCAAAGTTCTCTTGCTAGAGAGAAGCTTGAATTTGTTACCCACGCTCATGATCAGGGATGAAAAGGCGCGCATGGCACGTCTCGTGATGAAATTCGGCGGCACATCCGTCGGGGATATGGACCGGATCCGCAATGTTGCACGGCATGTGCAACGCGAGGTCAATGCTGGCTATGAGGTTGCGGTTGTGGTTTCGGCCATGGCAGGCAAGACAAACGAGTTGGTAGGATGGGTCAAAGACGGCTCTAAACTCTATGATTCGCGTGAATATGACGCGGTTGTGGCTTCGGGAGAGCAGGTTACATCCGGCCTTCTGGCCATTGTCTTGCAAGAAATGGGCATTCCGGCACGCTCTTGGCAGGGCTGGCAAATCCCTATTGAGACATCGGACGCACATGGCTCAGCCCGTGTGACAGCGGTGGATGGCACGCGCCTGCTCGCTGGCTTCAACACCCATCACGAAGTGGCGGTGATTGCCGGTTTCCAGGGCATCCATAGCCCGACAGGCCGCCTGACCACTCTTGGCCGTGGCGGATCGGATACCAGCGCTGTTGCGATAGCAGCAGCAATCGGCGCAGAGCGCTGCGATATTTATACCGATGTGGACGGGGTTTACACCACCGATCCGCGCATTGTCTCCAAAGCCCGCCGTCTGGAACGGGTTGCCTTTGAAGAAATGCTAGAAATGGCTTCAATGGGGGCCAAGGTTTTACAAGTGCGTTCTGTCGAATTGGCGATGGTTCATCGGGTGCCGACCTATGTCCGCTCTTCTTTCGATGATCCGGCCAATCCGGGTTTGGGAACTCTCATCTGCGACGAGGAGGATATCGTGGAACAACAGATCATCACGGGCATCGCCTATTCCAAAGACGAAGCCCAGATCACCCTGCGCCGCGTGGCCGACAAGCCAGGCGTTGCCGCAGCCATTTTCATGCCGCTGGCCGAGGCCAATATCAATGTCGACATGATCATTCAGGTTGTGTCCGACAACTCGACGGCCACAGACATTACCTTCACAGTGCCTGCCGCCGAATATGAGCGCGCCCGCTCCCTGCTTGAAACTGCCAAGTCGGAAATCGGCTTCGAGCGTCTGGAAGGGGCCACCGATGTTGTCAAAGTATCGGCGATCGGGATTGGCATGCGCTCGCATGCAGGCGTTGCCGCCAAAGCATTCAAGGCACTGGCTGAAAAAGGCATCAATATCCGCGCCATCACCACTTCGGAGATCAAATTCTCCGTACTGATCGATGAGGCCTATACGGAACTGGCTGTGCGGACGCTGCATGCGCTGTACGGATTGGATCACGCGGCGTGATCAGCTGGTTCGGGCCGGTTAGCGTGCCTTGTCCTTTTTGCCTTTTTGCGTGAGGCTCGTTAAAGCGTTTGCAGCATTGAGCATTGACGATTCGCGCAATCGGATCGTCCCTTTCTGAGCAGGATGCTCCAGTTTAAGGATAGTTGGTGATGCGAGGCGCACTCGGCGGTCCACGCATATTGCTCCGGCGGCTCCGCGAAGTGATGGCGGAACCCGTCAACGCGCAAGCTCGCCTTGATAAAATCGTCACATTGATTGCGGGCAACATGGTTGCCGAAGTGTGCTCGTTCTATGTGATGCGCGCCGATAATACGCTTGAACTCTATGCCACCGAGGGTCTTGCGCGCGAAGCTGTCCATAAAACCACGATGCGGGCGGGCGAGGGTCTGGTCGGCCTGATCGCCCTGCGGGCAGAACCGCTCAATCTCACACATGCCCAAACCCATCCGTCCTTCTCCTATAAGCCGGAGACGGGCGAAGAAATCTACCAGTCCTTTCTCGGTGTGCCCGTGCTGCGGCAGGGGGTGACACTGGGCGTTCTTGTTGTGCAGAATAAATCCTCCCGCCTGTATATTGAGGAGGAAATAGAGGCCCTGCAAACCACCGCGATGGTGCTGGCAGAAATCATCGCCTCGGGGGAATTGCAGGCCCTTGCCCCTCCGGGCACCGATATTGCCGTCAGACGACCGCTTGCGCTTGAAGGCCTGGCACTGGCCGATGGCGTCGGGCTCGGACATGTGGTGCTGCACCAACCGCGCATTGTCGTCAAAAACCTGATCGCCGATGATCCCGTCAAGGAAAAGGAGCGGCTGGAAAAAGCCCTGGCTGCCTTGCGCGAGTCACTTGATGCCATTCTGGAGCGCGGTGATCTGGCCCATGGCGGCGAGCACCGCGATGTGCTGGAAACCTTTCGCATGTTCGCCTCCGACCGTGGCTGGGCGAGACGGCTCACCGAGGCCGTGATGACCGGCTTGACGGCAGAAGCGGCGGTCGAGCGCGTCCAATCGGATAACCGTGCCCGCATGGTGCGACAGACCGACCCTTATATGCGTGAACGTTTGCACGATCTCGATGAGCTGGCCGATCGTCTGCTGAACCTGTTGAGCGGCCGTGCGATGACCCGCACGGCAGGCGATTTGCCCGATAACGCGATCCTGGTCGCACGCTCGATGGGACCCGCGGCCCTGCTCGACTATGACCGCTCGCGGCTGCGCGGACTGGTCCTTGAGGAAGGGGGGCAGCAAAGCCATATCGCCATTGTGGCCCGTGCCCTGGGTATTCCGGCCGTCAGCATGATCAACAATGCCACTGGCCTTGTGGAATCGGGGGATGGTATTGTTGTGGATGGCGCCACTGGGTTGGTCCACGTCCGCCCGCCTGCCGATATTGAGCATACCTATCAGGAAAAAGCACGATTGCGGGCAAAGCGACAGGCCCAATATCGGAGCTTGCGTGATGTCAAGCCTGTCACCAAAGACGGCATCGAAATTTCGCTGCAACTGAATGCCGGCCTATTGTTTGATCTCCCCAATCTGGCCGAAACCGGCGCGCAAGGCATTGGCCTATTCCGCACCGAACTGCAATTCATGGTCGCCGACCGCCTGCCGACGCTGGGTGAACAAACTGCCCTCTACCGGTCAGTGTTTGAAAGCGCGGGAGATCTGCCCATCACCTTCCGCACGCTGGATATCGGCGGCGATAAAATTCTGCCCTACATGGCCAAGGTTGATGAGGAAAATCCGGCGTTGGGTTGGCGCGCCATCCGGATCGGATTGGATCGACCGGGCCTGCTGCGTGCGCAAATTCGGGCCTTGTTGCGGGCCGCTGAAGATCGCGACCTAAAAATCATGTTCCCGATGATTGCAACGATTGATGAATTTGAACGCGCCAAAGCCATTGTTGGACGCGAACAGGCGCATCTGGCGCGTTTTGGCCATCCCGCACCACGATCCGTACAGCTCGGGGTGATGGTCGAAGTGCCATCCTTGCTGTTTGCAATTGACGAGATCGCAGCGCGCGCCGATTTCATGTCGGTCGGATCCAACGACCTGATGCAGTTCCTGTTTGCTGCCGATCGTGACAATCCGCAACTGGCCGGACGGTTCGACAGCTGCAATCCTGCCTGTCTGAGAGCCTTGAAACTGGTGGCCGATGCAGGTGCAAAGGCTGGCATTCCGGTCACTTTGTGCGGTGAACTGGCTGGACGGCCTATCGATGCCATGATGCTGCTGGCCCTTGGCTATCGCGGTCTGTCGATGTCGCCTTTGTCGATCGGTCCGGTGAAGGCGATGATCCTTGACCTTGAACTCGGGCCTGTGCGTCACAATATCGAAACCTTGTTGCGCAACAATCCTGAAGCGGCCAGCCTGCGCGAGGACATTATTAGCATGGCGCGCGATATGGGGCTGGTCTAGCGAGACAGAACGATCTGTTTCTTCCGCTTTTGCCCCTCTGTGCTTTAAGACGATGACGGACCTGCCATGTCGCTACCCAGCAATAAACTTGAGGCCATTCTGAGCCGTTATAATATCATTGTGGAGCGGCTCTCCTCGGAGATGGAATCGGACACGATCATTGCACTGTCGCGCGAGCGGGCCGAGCTGGAACCACTTGTGGAAGCCATTCATGCCTGGCAGGCGGCGGAGCGGGAAGTCGCCGATCTCACCGCATTGATCAATGAAACGGGCACCGATCCCGAATTGCACCAGATGGCCGAGGACGAAATTGCCGCAGTACGGCAGGATTGCGAAGGCAAGGAACAAGCTGTCCGCGTCTTGCTGCTCCCCAAGGATGCCGCAGACGAACGCGGCGTCGTGTTGGAAGTCAGGGCTGGAACAGGCGGTGATGAAGCGGCACTGTTTGCCGGTGCCCTGTTTCGCATGTATCAGCGTTATGCCGATTTACACCGCTGGAAAATCGAAATTCTCTCGGAAAGTGAGGGGACTGTTGGCGGATACAAGGAAATTATAGCAGAAATTCACGGGAAAGGTGCGTTTGCCCGTCTGAAATTCGAAAGCGGTGTGCATCGGGTGCAGCGGGTGCCTGATACCGAAACCAGCGGGCGTATTCACACTTCCGCCGCCACCGTCGCTGTATTGCCGCTGGCCGAAGCCGTCGATGTGACCATTGATGACAAGGATTTGGTCATCGAAACCATGCGCGCAGGCGGAGCAGGCGGACAGCATGTCAACAAGACCGAAAGCGCGATCCGCATCACCCATACGCCAACCGGATTGGCCGTGATGATGCAGGAAGAACGCTCGCAGCACCGCAACAAAGCCAAAGCCATGGATTTGTTGCGCAGCCGCATTTTCGACCTGGAACGACAAAAGCTTGATCAGGCCCGTTCTGAACACCGCAAAAGTCAGGTTGGATCGGGCGACCGTTCCGAGCGGATTCGCACCTATAATTTCCCGCAAGGCCGCATCACTGACCATCGCATCAATCTGACCCTGTTCAAATTGCCGCAAATCATCGCTGGTGAAGCACTGGATGAGTTGTTTGATGCCCTGATCACCGAATATCAGGCCGGATTATTGGCCGAGGAGTCTGGACAATGAGCGAGTTTATCCTTCCCCACGACATCACCCGGGTCACATCGCTGAAAACCGTCGGAGAGATGTTGCGCGCCAATGGGATCGAAACCGCCCAACGCGATGCGCGTCTGCTGATGCTGGCTGCTGCAGGCATTGTCCATGCCGATCTGCTGCGCGAACCGCGCCTGCCCTTGGGAGAGGAAGTCGCCGAACGGTTGAGCAACTGGATCAGACAACGGCTCGAACGGGTGCCGGTCGCCCGTATTCTGGGTGAATGGGAGTTCTGGAGCCTGCCTTTCACCTTGGCACCCGAAACTCTGGTGCCCCGTCCCGATAGCGAAACGGTGGTCGCAGCAGCCCTGATCAATCTGGGTGACCGCCGACACCAGAGCGACGGCTTGCGCGTGCTGGACCTGGGGACAGGAACAGGTTGCCTTCTGGTCGCGTTGCTTCATGAATTGCCCGGTGCCACCGGGCTCGGTGTCGACCTATCAGATGAGGCCCTGGCGATTGCGGCCATCAATGCCCGTCGCAACCATATCGGGGAGCGCGCACAATTCCAGCGGTCGGATTGGCACCACCATATCGAGGGATCGTTTGATCTGATTGTCTCCAACCCGCCTTATATCGCAGATCCGATCATCGATACGCTGGAGCCTGAAGTGCGATTCCACGATCCGCGCCTTGCACTCTCCGGGGGCCGCGACGGCTTGGATGCCTATCGCATTCTGATGCAAGGACTACCCAAACTGCTGGCCCCCAATGGCGTGGCTGTCCTGGAAATTGGGTCGGACCAATCCGAAACCGTTGCCAAACTGGCGCGTGAAAGCGGCTTCTCGATCGATGGGCCCTATGCCGATTTCGGCGCACGCCCGCGCGCTTATGCACTTAGGATGAAACATTGACGATTATTTTCGGATTTTTGGCAGTATATAAATATTTTCCTTTGTCATCGCGCTCATCTTAGGTCATACTGTGCTTCGTCGGAGTCCATGGATCTTTGGTGCGCATTGAGCCATCAAGTCCTGTGTCGTATCCTCGTTCACCATATAACATGCTATGTTGAGCAAGATACGGTCCCGATTTGCGCACTTTGATCCTTGAAGGGGTCGGATGCGCTGACAAACGAACAAAGTTGAATTTCTCTGTTTTCCGGCGTGGAAAGCCCCTTGGTGTTTTGGGTTTCTTCCGGTTGAAAAACATCAAACGGCGAGCGTTCATTTCGCAGCCTCATCATTCAAGGTAATGATGGCAGGCAACATTGCTAAGGGCACCACATTGGCGACAGACTTTGCGTCGATTACCGGATTGATCCAGTCAGGCATTCAAACTGCCGGGATTGCCATCATCCATTCATATCATAGCATTTAAGGACCGTTGATGAGACCTAATCATCAGAACAAGCGCATGCGTGGCCGTAGCCGTGGTGGAAGTGGTGGCAATGGAGGCGGAGGGGGCAAGGGACCAAATCCGTTAACCCGCAGCTACGAATCCAACGGGCCAGATGTTAAAATCCGTGGAACTGCCCAGCATATTGCTGAAAAATACTTGCAAATGGGCCGCGATGCTCAGGCCACTGGCGATTACGTGACGGCTGAAAACTATTTCCAGCACGGCGAACATTACCTGCGTATCATTGCGACAGCGCATGAAGCCATGCGTCTGGCCAATCCGCAATTCAGACCCTATGAGCCACAAGATGGCGAGGACGGGGACGAGGACGAGGAGGGAGCTCCCTTCGCACCGGGCACCCCTCAACCGGAAGTCCGCTACAACAATCCACCTCAGGCCGACTCCGAGCAGCCCGATTTCCAGCCGCAGCCCCGCGAATATCGCGAACGGCCACAGCAGGAACGGAGCCCTCGTTTCGAGCAGCGTCACGACCGCCGCGATGACCGTCACGATGACCGTCGCCGCGAACATACCCAGCGGGATAGCCAGCCGCGTGACAGCCAACCTCGCGATCACCGTAGCGATGCAGCGCATGATCAGAGCGCTCCCAGAGAATATACGCCGCGGGAGTATACACCCCGCGAACAGACACCCAGGGAGTCGTCGCCGCGCGACCATCAATCCCGCGAAAGCGGACGCTTTGACCGCCGCGAACGGTTCGAGCAGCGGCGCGGACCTTCGGCTGAACGCAGTCCAGCATCTGTCGAACCAGAAGTGCAGACCGGTCTTCCGGCCTTCATTACCGCGCCTGTGCGTCCTCTCTCCGAAGAACAGCCGGTAATCCCGCCCCAGTCAACGTCGCCTCTCTTCGAAACGGTCGCAGGCACAACAGAATTTCCGGTCAATGAACGTCGCGGACGCGGGCGGCCACGCAAAGTGATCGAGGCAGCACCGGTGAAAGACCAAGCAGGCGAATAAGCGGCTTTTTTCATGACAATCACAATCAGGAGGGCTTTGGCCCTCCTTTTTTTGTGCCCATTTCCCAGAAAAAAAACGGAGAAAGAATGATGGATATGGCTAAATTGATGTCCAGCATCGCCACGGTTGCTCCAACAGTGGCATTGGCTTTGGGAGGACCAGTGGCAGGACTGGCCGTCACCGCATTGTCGCAAGCTTTAACAGACAAGCAGGACACCACGACGGACCAATTGGCCCTATTGCTGGCCAAACCGAATGCCGACCAGATCACCAAGCTCAAAGAGGCCGAACTGGCTTTCACGCAGAAAATGAAGGAACTGGACATCAATATTGTCCAGATCGCCGCCAATGACATGGCCAGCGCGCGCCAGCGCGAAATAACCACAGGCGATCATCTCACCCCGCGTGTTTTGGCGGTACTGGTGTCTGTCGGCTTTTTCGGAATCCTGAGCTGGATGCTCAACAACGCAATTCCCGCCTCGGGCAAGGAGGCCCTGCTTGTGATGCTCGGCGCCCTTGGAACCGGGTGGACAGCTGTTTTGTCATATTATTTCGGCTCATCCGCCGGATCTTTCGACAAAAACGCCGTGTTGCAGCAGATCATCAAAACCAAATAAGCGACAGGGAGATCCCGGGATGGATGATCGATTTTCAACCCAAGAGCCTGTCTGGTTGCAACAAGCCCGCCATTTGCTCGGCACACAAGAAAGCCCCGGCGCCACCAATAACGCGACCATCCTTGATTGGGCCAAGCAGGAGGGCGGTTGGGTCGAACGGTTCTACACCGCCGATTCCATCCCATGGTGCGGGCTATTTGTCAGCCACTGCCTGTTGAATGCCGGGATAGACGGCCCTAAAAATCCGCTCTCCGCGCTGGCTTGGGCCGATTGGGGAGAGGACGTGGCTTTGTCGGACCGCGAGGCAGGGTGCGTGCTGGTGTTTACCCGCCAAGGCGGAGGACATGTCGGCTTTTATGTCGGTGAGGATGCTGATGGATCGGCACTGCATGTGCTGGGCGGCAACCAGTCCGATGCCGTCACCATCACCCGCATCAGCACCGACCGTCTGCATGCAGTCCGCTGGCCCACAGGCCTTGCGCGCTCCAAAACGGGCCTTTTGACTAGAAACCTGACGGCCAGCCTATCAGGCAACGAGGCCTAAACAGGCAAAAGATTTCGCTTTTCACCTCTTTTGTTCCTGAAAACCAATTCCTATCTAGATTAAGAGAGGAGCTGCCACATCGGGGCCCTCCAATTCAAGGGGCTTTTTCCGTGTCTTATGAGCGGATTAGGCGGCCATAGGAGATAAACATGAATTTCGAGAAATATACTGACCGCGCCAAAGGGTTCATCCAAGCCGCGCAGACCATTGCGATGCGCGAAGGCCATCCGCAACTGACCCCGGAACATGTCCTCAAAGCCCTGCTGGATGACAACGAGGGTATGGCTGCAGGCCTGATCCGCAATGCTGGCGGGGATCCGAAAGCGGCTCTGGCCCATACCGATGCACTGATTGCCAAAATGCCTCGGGTCAGTGGGTCCGCCTCGGCCCAATCACAACCGACCCGTGATCTGATCCGCCTGTTCGGCAGCGCAGAGCAGTTGGCACAAGAAGCCAGTGACCATTTCGTCACGGCCGAACGGCTGCTTCTGGCCATCACAATAGACACCGGAATGGAAGCCGGACAGGCATTGGCCAAGGCAGGTGTCACCCGCAAAGGACTTGATCAGGCAATCAGCGATTTACGCAAGGGCCGCACAGCCGATAGCGCGAACGCGGAAGGCGCCTATGATGCCTTGAAAAAATATGCACGGGATCTGACCCAGGCCGCGCGGGACGGCAAGCTCGATCCGGTGATTGGCCGCGATGAGGAAATCCGCCGTGCTATTCAGGTTCTCTCCCGCCGCACCAAGAACAATCCGGTCCTGATCGGTGAGCCAGGCGTCGGCAAGACCGCTATTGCTGAAGGGCTGGCTCTGCGGATCGTCAATGGCGATGTGCCCGAAAGTCTCAAGAACAAGCAACTCCTGTCGCTCGATATGGGCTCGCTGATTGCCGGAGCCAAATATCGGGGTGAATTCGAAGAACGACTGAAAGCCGTCCTATCGGAAGTCACAGCTGCCGCAGGCGAGATTATCCTGTTCATTGATGAGATGCACACTCTGGTTGGCGCAGGCAAAGGCGAAGGTGCGATGGATGCCTCCAACCTGCTCAAGCCTGCTCTGGCGCGCGGAGAATTGCACTGCATTGGCGCCACCACGCTGGATGAATACCGTAAACACGTTGAAAAGGACGCCGCACTTGCCCGCCGGTTCCAGCCGGTCTTTGTGTCGGAACCAACCGTGGAAGACACGATCTCGATTTTGCGAGGGCTCAAGGAGAAATACGAACTCCACCACGGAGTGCGGATCACTGACAGCGCCATTGTCGCTGCCGCGACTTTGTCAAACCGCTATATTACCGACCGCTTTCTGCCCGATAAAGCGATCGACCTGATTGACGAGGCCTCATCGCGCCTCAGGATGCAGGTCGACTCCAAGCCCGAAGAGCTCGACGAGCTTGACCGCCGCATCATGCAGTTAAGGATCGAACAGGAAGCCCTGCGCAAAGAAGAGGACGCCGCCTCAAAAGACCGGCTGGCCCGCCTGGAAAAGGAATTGTCGGAACTCGAAGAACGCTCGAACCTGCTGACCGCGCGCTGGAAGGCTGAAAAAGACAAGCTCGGCAGCGTCCAGAAAATCAAGGAACAGCTTGAACAGGCCCGCAATGATCTCGCCAATGCCCAGCGCAAGGGCGAATATCAAAAGGCCGGTGAATTGGCCTATGGGCTGATCCCGGATCTGGAAAAACGATTGATTGCCATTGAAGGCGAGGAAGCCAAAGGCACCGCGCTGGTTGATGAGGCCGTGGGAGCCAACGACATTGCGCAAGTGGTGTCGCGCTGGACCGGTGTGCCGGTCGAACGGATGCTGGCGGGCGAGAAAGAAAAACTCTTGATGATGGAAGCCAAGCTCGGTGAACGGGTTGTCGGCCAGATCGAGGCCGTCCATGCGGTTGCAACCGCCGTCCGGCGGGCACGGGCGGGCCTGCAAGATCCTCATCGCCCGATCGGCTCTTTCATGTTCCTTGGTCCGACCGGCGTCGGCAAAACCGAGCTGACCAAAGCTCTGGCCGGTTTCATGTTCGATGACGAAAGCGCTTTGCTGCGGATCGACATGTCCGAATATATGGAAAAGCATTCGGTTGCCCGCCTGATCGGCGCCCCTCCCGGCTATGTCGGCTATGAGGAAGGCGGTGCGCTGACCGAAGCTGTCAGACGGCGGCCCTATCAGGTCGTTTTGTTTGATGAAATCGAGAAAGCCCATCCCGAAGTGTTCAACATCCTGCTGCAGGTGCTCGATGATGGCCGCCTGACCGATGGTCAGGGCCGCACGGTCGATTTCCGCAACACCTTGATCATCATGACCTCGAATCTTGGCTCGGAATATCTGGTCAACCAGCCCGAGGGTGAGGACAGCGAGGCGGTGCGCGAGGATGTCATGGGCCTTGTCAAAGCCCATTTCCGGCCCGAATTCCTCAACCGTGTCGACGAAATCATCCTGTTCCATCGCCTGCAGCGCAATGAAATGGGAGCGATTGTTGATATCCAGATGCATCGGCTGGCCAAATTGCTCGACGAACGCAAGATCGTGCTTGATCTGGCTCCCGACGCACGCGAATGGCTGGCCGAACGCGGCTATGAGCCCGCTTATGGTGCCAGACCCCTCAAACGGGTGATCCAGAAGCACCTTCAGGACACGCTGGCGGAATTGATCCTGTCGGGTGCGATCAAGGACGGCGAGCATGTGGCCGTCAGCGCCGGACCCTTGGGACTGATCATCGGCGGCCATGCCAGCGAACCCAACCGGCCTGTTAAAGCCTTGTTGAATTGAGATCATGACGGCGGCACAGGCCTGTTTGTGCCGCCGTCCTTTTGCCAGCCCACCTAGCCTTTGCAATCCGCCAACCCTTGCAAAGGTCTCTATTGCATTGCACCAAGATCCGCCGCTACAGTCTGCGCCGCTGATCCTGTGTCCAGAATGCAAAGAGTTCCCGATGCTTCCTGATATGCGTGACGAGGCCCAATTGCGTGCGGCGTTTCGCTGGTCGATCCCGCCGCATTACAATATCGGTGTCGATGTGTGTGACCGCTGGGCCATCACGGAGCCGGATCGGCCTGCTATTTTTGAAGTCGCACCGGACGGCGCGGTCAAAACCGCAACTTACGGCCAGATCCGCGATGCCTCCAACCAACTCGCCAATGCCTTGCGGGCGCTGGGCATAACACGCGGGGACCGCATTGCCATTTTACTGCCGCAAGCCATCGAGGTCGCCCAAACCCATATGGCTGTTTATAAATCGGGGGCGATTGCCCTGCCGCTGGCGGCCCTGTTCGGGGTTGATGCGCTGGCCTATCGGCTGGAGGACGCCGGCGCGCGGGCGTTGATCACCAATGCGGCGGGCCTCGAAAAAATCCGCAAAATCGTCAATCTGCCTTCAACCCTCGAACTGATCCTGTCGATTGACGGGGCCGATGGCAACGCGCTCGACTATCACAGCACTCTGGCAGCTCAATCGACCCATTTTATCCCTGTGAACACGCTGGCCGATGATCCGGCCATGATGATTTACACATCTGGCACCACCGGACATCCCAAAGGGGCCTTGCATGCCCATCGGGTCTTGCTGGGCCATTTGCCCGGTGTGCAGCTTCCACACGATTTTTTTCCGCAACCAGGCGACAGGATGTGGACACCCGCTGATTGGGCATGGGCAGGCGGGCTGCTCAACGGCCTTTTGCCGAGCATGCATTTCGGGGTGCCGACGATTGCCCGCAAATTCGACAAATTCGACCCCGAAGAAGCCTTTTCCCTGATGGAGCGGATGCAGGTGCGCAATACATTTGTGCCGCCCACCGCATTGAGAATGCTACGGGCCGTCAAAAATCCCCGTCAGCATTTCAAACTCGCCTTGCGGACCGTAGCATCGGGTGGCGAGGCCTTGGGCGCGGAAACCTTTGCCTGGGGGCAGGAACAGCTCGGGTTGACGATCAACGAATTTTACGGCCAAACCGAATGCAATCTGGTGCTTGGCTCTTCGGCCGCGCTCGGCATGGTCAAAGCGGGGCTGATCGGCAAACCGATACCGGGCCATCAGGTCGCCATCATCCGCGAGGATGGCACACGCTGCGAGGTCGGCGAACTGGGCCAGATCGCCGTGCATCGGCCTGATCCCGTGATGTTTTTATCCTATTGGAACAAGCCTGAAGCCACCGCAGAGAAATTTATCGGCGACTGGATGACCACAGGCGATCAAGGCGAGGTCGATCAGGACGGGTTTATCCGCTTTATCGGGCGCGATGATGATGTGATTACCTCGGCAGGTTACCGGATCGGTCCGACCGAAATCGAAGATTCCCTGATGCAGCATCCGGCCATCGCGTTGGCGGCGGTTGTCGGCAAGCCCGATCCGCTGCGCACCGAAATCGTCAAAGCCTTTGTGGTGGTCAAGCCAGGATTTGATCCTTCACCCGCATTGGCCAGCGAAATCGGCACTTTCGTCAAATCGCATCTGTCGGCGCATGAATATCCGCGCGAGGTTGAATTCATTCACGAATTGCCATTGACCACCACCGGAAAAGTCATCCGCCGGCTGCTGCGCAATCGCGCCTAACGGCGCAGTGACAATGGATTATCGGCCAAAGCGGCGGCATCGGGCCGGTCAATTTGCGGTTGTCCGGTCAACGCCTTCCACAGACCTTGCACAAACTCCTCGTCAAGATTGCGGGTGATGAAAACCACTCGCGTGCGATGATCGGCATCGGGCCATTGTGCCAACCGCACCGGCGGGTGGAACACGTGCTGGACACCGTGCAACAGGATCGGCTGGTCATCATGATCGGCCAATTTGACTAATCCCTTGACCCGCAACAAATTGGGCCCGTGGGCCGAACGCAACAGGTCAATGAACAATTCAAGTGCGGAAGCGGCAATCGGCACATCGGTCAGCAATGAAAAAGCCCGGATATGGGCATCATGCCGATCGGGATCATGGTGATGGTGATGGTGATGGCCATGGTGATGATCGTGATGATGGTGATCGGCCGCATGCTCTGACTGCAACCATGCGGTGACCTCAGACAGTTTGGGGGCGGTCACAAATCCTGTCAGGTCGAGCAATTGATGCGGCGTGGCCTCGCCTTTGGCGGCATCGAGAATCCGCGCATAGGGATTGAGCCGATACAGCCGCGCCTTCAGACCATCGAGTACTTCAGGCTGATCGGCCAGCAAATCCGATTTGGTCAGCACAAGCACATCGGCGACAGCCGCCTGTTTGACTGCTTCGAGATTGGCATCAAGTGTTGCCTCGCCATTGACCCCGTCGACGAGGGTCATCACACCTTGCAGACGGTAACGCAGATTCAAATAGGGATGTCCGAGCACCGATTGCAGAACGGGTGCAGGATCGGCAAGCCCCGTTGTTTCGATCACTACCCGTGAAAAGGCCGGAATCCGGCCATTATCGACATCGCGCAGCAGGTCTTCCAGTGTCGACACCAATTCGCCGCGCACCGTGCAGCACAAACAGCCCGAAGACAATAAAACCGTATTCTGGTCCTTAACCTCGATGAACAGATGATCCAATCCGACCGAACCGAACTCGTTGATAATCACAGCCGTACCCGCCATGGCAGGATCATGCAGCAGTTGATTGAGCAAGGTGGTTTTTCCGGCCCCCAAAAAACCTGTAAGCACAAAAAGCGGGATCATGTCAGGCCGTTTGGTCATTCTGCACTCCTGCACGCACCCGCCGCCGTTCGAAAGTGACATTGGTGATAATCGCTGCCAGTACCAGCAAACCGCCACAATATTGCAATGGGGTCAACACCTCACCCAAAATCACATGGGCCGATAAGGTTGCCACCACTGGTTCGAGACAGAACGCCAGACCGCCGACCACAGCCGAAATACGGCTAAGGGCCAGTAACTGGCAGAGAAAACCGACAGCATATCCGCCAATCGTCAACGCAACCGCCAATGGAGCCAGCAGCAAAATAGTCGGGGAAGGCAGGCCAGTGGTAGACAGCGCGATGCCTGCAGCCACCGGCAACATCACGAGTTGCATGACTATTGCTTTTGGAATCGTATGGGTTTTCGGTGAGCGCGTACCGAAGAAAAATTGCATCGTGGCCGACAGGCTGGCTCCGACCGCCAGCAAAAGACCCACCGGATCAAGCTGGTGCAAGGATGGCCCAACCACAATCACTACGCCGATGAAAGCCATGACCACAATCAACACCAGATCGAGTGTCAGCTTCCGCCGCTCGAAAATCGGGCTGAGCATAACAACCAGAATTGGAAAGGTATAAAAAATCACCGCCGCCACCGTGACCGGAATAAAAGCCACCGAGGAGATATAGCACAGCCCGACACCGCTGCTCGCCAGTGCCATGCCAATGATCGCTTTCCACTCGGACCGCTCGATGACGAAGGCCGTGCGCCCCACCAGCAAAATCAGCAGGCCGATCGGCACCATCAGAAACACCCGATAAAAGAAGATGGTCGGCCCCATAATTCCTGACTGGCTGGCAATCTGGGCGAAAATGATGTTGAAACCGTATGCACAGGCTCCGAACAAGGCGAAACCGAAGCCAATCATAAACCTTGTGGCTGCCGATTGCGGTAAAGCGGCAGGAGCAGACGAAGAAGCCACGGCAGGTTCCGTCATGTCATTGTCCGTTATTGTGCTGCGGCAGGCGGTGGCGCTGCCTTTTTCGCGGGCTTTTTGGCAGGGACCGCCGTTTCATCTGGCTTGGCGGCAGTCGCTTTGACAGGCCCCAAAGTGACAAGGAGCGGCTCTGCTTTCTCGCGCGGCGGCAAAACCGGAGGCGCGGGACGGCTTGCGGTATGGTTTTGGCCGTCACTCGCGGCATCCGTCTCCCCAATATCCTTGCGGCCACAAATCACCCCGCGCAAGTCGGGCGGTTCGGACCCCGAACGGCGCGGCAAGGATTCGAGCAAAGGACCCTGCATGGAGGGCCCGAAGCCTTGGTCAAACAAATCCATGGTTTTCAAGGTTCGCTCTGCTGCCGAAGGCATCCCGAACACCACCGCAATCAATCGCTTGTTGCCGCGTTGGGCGGTGGCCACAACATTAAAGCCGGAGGCGCAAATAAAGCCGGTTTTCATCCCGGTTGCGCCTTCATAACGGCCGATGATGCCGTTGGTGTTTTCCATCACCTTCTCGCCGATCTGGATAGCGGGGAGGCTGAAAAGGTTATTATATTTGGGAAAATCCAACATGATCCGGCGCGCCAGTATCGCCATATCGCGGGCGGTGCTCTGCTGCCCTTCAGCGAACAGGCCATGGGGATTGACAAAATGACTGTCAACCATGCCAAGCGCTGCCGCTTCGCGGTTCATCATGTTTGCAAAACCCTCGACTGATCCGCCAAGCCCTTCGGCAACAATAATGGCAATATCATTGGCGGATTTGACCAACAAAATCTTGATGGCAGCATCCAGTGTCAGGGTCTGGCCGACCTTCATGCCGATCTTGGAAGGCGGCATGGCCTTGGCCCGCTCGGATGTGACCAGCGGCGTGGTCCATTTGATCCGCCCCGCCTGGACGGATTTGAAGGCCAGATAGACCGTCATCAATTTGGTGACCGAGGCAGGATACCATAATTGCGTTGCATCATCGCTATAGATCACCCGGCCCGTATCGAGATCGGCGAGCAATAGCGGGGCTGCGCGCAGGGTTGATCCCAACAGGCCGAAGAAAATCCCGATCACAATCATTAAACGGTTTAACAGGCGCATCGGCACTTCCCCGAAAGGGCAAAAGACGGGCGAACCCGCTTAAACTCTGCTCTAGATCATCTTCCACCGATTTGCCTAGAGACAACCTTGCTGATAGGCAAAAGCGATCCGTGTCACACCCCTCGCGAGGCTCGACCCATGGCCTATCTCTGGATGATTGCAACTCTGATTGCCTCTGCCGCACAAACAGCACGCAATGCCATGCAACAAAGCCTGACAGCGACCATCGGCACCATCGGGGCCACCCAAGTGCGGTTTTTGTATGGTTTCCCCTTTGCCCTGATGTTCCTGTTCGGCACTTCATGGGTCACTGGCGTGGCGGTCCCGCCGATCAATAAAATGACCTTCGCCTTCGGCGTCTCCGGAGCCATCATGCAAATCATCGGCACGATTTTGATGCTGGTGGCCATGCGATTGCGCTCATTCGCGGTTGCGACAGCTTACCTGAAAACCGAACCCGTGCTGGTGGCCATTGCCGGTGCGCTAGTGCTGGAAGAGCATCTCGATCTTTATGCATGGCTTGCCATTGTCGTGGCGACCATCGGTGTGGTTGTACTCACATGGAAGCCGCAGGAGGGCGACCTCGGCTCGGCATGGAAGCCGGCTCTGTTCGGCATCGGTGCCGGCGGGTGTTTTGCGCTGGCTGCCGTGCTGTTCCGCGGTGGAATTTTATGGCTGGAACCCGCACCCTTCTACCTGATGGCCAGCACCATGCTGGCGTGGTCACTCGGTATCCAGTCCTTTTTGCTGATGGTCGGCATGCTCGTGTTCGATCGCCCTGCACTGGTCAACAGCATGAAAGCATGGCGGCAATCACTGTTTGCCGGATTTATGGGAGCCTTTGCCTCGCAATTCTGGTTTATCGGTTTTTCACTGACCTCCGCCGCCAATGTCCGTACGCTGGCTCTGGTGGAAGTGGTGATGGCACAGGGCGTGTCACGCGGTTTATTCAAGCAAAAGACATCGCTTCGGGAGTTGTCGGGCATGGCTCTTGTGGTCGGTGGCGTGGCGACCTTGCTGTTGCTCCATCATTAAGGTCTTATCCGTTTTGACCGCTTGTCATCAGAGCTTGCGTGCGGCTTGATGAAGGATCACTTTAGAATATCGATAAGAGGAGACGAGGAATGACAGCAGCAATTGTGGGTTGGGCGCACACGCCTTTTGGTAAGCTTGATGCAATCAGCGTCGAAAGCCTGATTGTCAGAGTCACTCGCGAAGCACTTGATCACGCGGGTCTGCAGCCCTCGGATGTTGACGAGATCGTTCTGGGTCATTTCGGCTCGGGTTTCTCGCCGCAAGATTTTACGGCCAGTCTCGTGTTGCAGGCCTCTAACGACCTTCGTTTCAAACCGGCCACCCGTGTCGAAAATGCCTGTGCCACCGGTAGCGCCGCAGTGCATCAGGCCATCAAAACAATCAATGCCAAGGCCGCACGTATTGTGCTGGTGGTCGGTGTCGAGCAGATGACCGCCACACCTGGACCGGAAATCGGCAAAACGCTGCTTCGTGCCTCATATCTGGCTGAAGAGGGTGATACGCCCAACGGTTTCGCAGGGGTTTTTGGCAATATCGCTGCCTCCTACTTCCAGCGCCACGGTGACCAGAGCGATGCTTTGGCAATGATTTCCGCCAAAAACCATTTCAATGGTGTCAGCAATCCATATGCCCAGATCCGCAAGGATTTCGGGTTTGAATTCTGCCGCAACGAGAGCGAGAAGAATCCGTTTGTCGCCGGACCGCTCAAGCGCACCGATTGCTCGCTGGTGTCCGACGGTGCCGCCGCTCTGGTGCTTGTCGATCACGACATTGTCGACCAGTTCCCGCGCGCCATCGGCTTCCGTGCCACGGCCCATGTCAATGATTTTCTACCTCTATCCAAGCGCGACATCCTGCGTTTCGAGGGTTGCGCGACTGCATGGCGGCAGGCGCTCGATAAAGGGGGGGTCACGCTCGACGATCTGTCTTTCGTCGAAACCCACGACTGTTTCACCATCGCAGAATTGCTCGAATATGAAGCCATGGGTTTGACAGCCGAGGGACAGGGGGCGCGCGCCATCAAAGAAGGCTGGACCCGCAAAGACGGCAAATTGCCGGTCAATGCCTCGGGTGGATTGAAATCCAAGGGCCATCCGATTGGTGCGACGGGCGTATCGATGCACGCACTGACCGCAATGCAACTGATGGGCGAAGCAGGCGATATGCAGATCGAAGGCGCCAATCTTGGTGGCATTTTCAACATGGGTGGCGCGGCTGTTGCCAATTATGTGTCGATTCTGGAGCGCTTGCGCTAAAAACAATACTGGCAGGGCTATGTGCCCTGCCAGACCTTGATCGATCTATGCCTCAATCAATCGCTCTTGGCTTCGATGGCCAAAGCGTGGACACCCGAGGCCAGCTCGTTGGCCAGAACCGTATTGATCATGCGGTGGATGTCGACGCGGCTCTTGCCTTTGAAGGCCGATGAGACGATGCGGACGCGGAAATGGGTTTCCCCTCCTTCGCGCCAGCCACCATGTCGGCGATGGTTTTCCGACTCATCGATCACATCCAGTAAAGTCGGTGCAAAAGCCCCTGTCAGCTTGGCTAGTATCCGCTGTTGTGTGGTCATGCTGTCTTTAAGGACCATCGAAAGCCTCATGTGTTTTTCGTTTCATTGCAGGAATCTGTGCCAGCTTGGCATTCATACAGCAAGAAATACTTGCCCCCAGCCCTGCCCTTCTCCTATGAAGGTGAAATGAATCTGAACTCGCCCCTGTTTGACCGCATCCGCACGCGCCGCAAAGCCGAGCAGGCTTCTGCCCGCGATGTGCCTGCGCAATGCGATCATGAAGGCTGTTCGGAAGCCGGTGGCTTTCGTGCCCCCAAAGGCCGCTCGGAAGAAGGCAAATACTGGAATTTTTGTCTCACCCATGTCAAAATTTACAATCAGTCTTACAATTATTTTGTGGGCATGAGTGATCAGGACGTCGCCCGCTATCAAAAAGATTCGGTGATTGGCCACCGCCCGACCTGGTCGATGGGAGCCAATTCACGCGGCGCACATGCCAATGCCAAAGTAGACACCGCCAAATTTGGTGATCCCTTCGATCTGTTTGCAGATACGGCCTTTGCACAACGGCAAGCGCAGGCCGATGCTGCCCGCAAGCCCAGCATCGGACCTGTTGCTCTCAAAGCACTTGAAAGGCTCGGATTGAGCGACCAGGCCACAGCACAAATGATCAAAACCAAGTTCAAATCGCTGGTCAAACAGCTGCATCCCGATGTGAATGGTGGTGATCGCAGCTCGGAAGAGCAGTTACGCGAGATTATCGACGCTTATAATACCCTTAAATCGGCGGGTCTGGCCTGATGCAAACCGGCGGGAGTGTTGCAATTAGCAACACAGACCTGCCTTTCTCGAATTGCATCGCGACCAAGCACGCCGTAAGTTAGATCACACTGCGCCGCCGGACCTAGGCGGCTTTGCTCGATTGGATGAGGATTTCATGCTGGCTGCCAATGAACCTGTGCCCGGTTTGCCTGACCTGACCGTTTCGGCCAGGGAGACGTTCGGAATTGATAGCGATATGATGGTGCCTGCCTTTTCGGCAAGCGACCCCAATGTCCCCGATCTCGATCCCGATTATCTGTTTGACCGTGATACCACGCTGGCGATTCTTGCAGGTTTTGCCCGCAATCGTCGCGTCATGGTGACCGGCTATCACGGCACCGGCAAATCCACCCATATCGAACAGGTGGCCGCGCGCCTCAAATGGCCCTGCATCCGCATCAATCTCGACAGCCATGTGTCACGTATCGATCTTGTCGGTAAAGATGCCATTGTGCTCAAGGACGGCAAGCAGGTAACCGAATTCAAGGACGGCATCCTGCCTTGGGCGCTCCAGAATAATGTCGCACTCGTGTTCGATGAATATGATGCTGGCCGTCCCGATGTCATGTTCGTGATCCAGCGCGTACTGGAAGTGTCGGGCAAGCTGACCTTGCTGGACCAAAAGCGGGTCATCCGTCCCCATCCCTCCTTCAGACTTTTTGCGACAGCCAATACTGTCGGCCTGGGCGATACGTCCGGCCTTTATCATGGCACGCAGCAGATCAATCAGGGCCAAATGGACCGTTGGTCGATCGTGACCACTCTCAACTATCTGCCGCATGATCGCGAAGTCGATATCGTGTTGGCGAAAGCACAGCATTTCAAAGGCAAAGAAGGCCGTGATGTTGTCAACCGGATGGTGCGTGTCGCCGATCTGACCCGCAATGCCTTCATCAATGGTGATCTGTCGACCGTGATGAGCCCGCGCACCGTGATCACATGGGCAGAAAATGCCGATATTTTCAACGATGTCGGTTTCGCCTTCCGCCTGACATTCCTCAACAAATGCGATGAGCTGGAACGCGCTTTGGTCGCCGAATTCTACCAGCGTTGCTTCGGCGTGGAATTGCCTGAAAGCGCACTCAATATCGTGATGAGCTAACCGAATCCCTCCCTTGCTCCTGGTGCGGTTGTTTGCACCGGAAGCGGGGGATTTCTGAACGCTTTTCCTCTATCCGACGGTCCTATCCCGCATGAGTTCGAGCAACCGCAAGCCAGCCACGCCAAAGGAGGCCCCGACAGAGCCCTTCAAGCGCTCGGTTGCGTCCTGCATGCGGGCATTTGCACGTCGGCCCGAACTTGAAGTCAGCTTTGCCTCGGATCGTCCTTCACTGGTTGATGAGCGGGCCCGTTTGCCCGAACCACCACGCAAGATGACAGGCAAGGATGCGGCAATATTGCGCGGATATTCCGACTCGATGGCCCTGCGTCTCGCCTGTCACGACACGTCCTTGCACCGTAAGCTCGCCCCGCAAGGCGACGAGGCCAAGGCCGTCTTCGATGCGGTCGAGCAAGCGCGTGTGGAAGCGCTTGGCTCACGCCGGATGGAAGGTGTGGCAGGCAATATCGGCGCGATGCTGGAAGACAAATATCACCGCAGCAACTTTCAGGACATCACCGAACGGGCCGATGCCCCGCTGGCCGATGCGCTGGCCATGATGGTGCGCGAGCGGCTGACGGGCCTAGCCCCACCCCCTGCCTCCCGCAACGTGGTCGAACTCTGGCGGGAATGGATTGAGGAAAAAGCTGGAAAAGATCTCGACCGGATGGGCGAGGCCGTAGAGAACCAGCAACAATTTGCCCGCACGATCCGAGAGCTGCTGTCTAGCCTCGATATGGCCGAAGAGTCCTCGATAGATCCCGAAAATTCCGAGGATGAGGACGAAGAGAGCCAGAATGACGAGAGTCAGGACGGCGATGACGGAGAGAGCGCGGATGAATCAGCCTCCGATCGTGATCAGATCGAACGCTCCGAGGAGACCGCCGACCAGCTCGAAGAAGGCATGCAGGATGCTCCCGACGGGCCGACGGGTGATATGCCCGAGGACATGGACGAGGGCGAAGGTGACGAGAGCTCCGAACCTTGGCGGCCTCCGAGCACCAACAATGCCAATAAAAATGCCAGCGATTACAAAGTCTTTGTCACCCGCTTCGATGAAACCATTCTGGCAGAAGACTTATGCGAAGCCGAGGAACTGACCCGTCTGAGGGCCTATCTCGACAAGCAGTTAAGCCATTTGCAGGGTGTTGTTGCGCGTCTTGCCAACCGCCTGCAACGCCGCTTGATGGCGCAACAGAACCGCGCTTGGGAATTCGATCTGGAAGAAGGCATGCTCGATCCCGTGCGCCTGCCGCGCATTGTCATCGATCCCTATCAGCCGCTGTCTTTCAAGCGTGAGCAGGATACCAATTTCCGCGACACGGTTGTCAGTCTGCTGATCGACAATTCCGGCTCGATGCGCGGGCGTCCCATTACGGTGGCAGCCACTTGCGCCGATATTCTGGCACGCACGCTGGAACGCTGCGGAGTCAAAGTCGAAATTCTCGGCTTCACAACCCGCGCCTGGAAGGGAGGACAATCCCGCGAGGCCTGGTTACAAGCCGGCAAGCCTGCCATGCCCGGCCGATTGAACGATCTTCGTCATATCATCTACAAAAGCGCGGATGCGCCATGGCGTCGTGCCCGTAAAAATCTCGGCTTGATGATGCGCGAAGGGCTGTTGAAGGAAAATATCGACGGTGAAGCACTTGATTGGGCCCATCAACGTCTGTTGGCACGCCCGGAACAACGCAAGATCCTGATGGTGATTTCCGATGGCGCCCCTGTTGATGACTCGACCTTGTCGGTCAATGCCGGCAATTATCTGGAAAAACATCTGCGCCATAAGATCGAGGAAATCGAAAACCGTTCGCCGATCGAACTGATCGCCATCGGTATCGGCCATGATGTCACCCGCTATTACAAACGGGCCGTGACCATCGTCGATGCAGAGGAACTGGGCGGCGTGATGACTGAAAAACTTGCCGAATTGTTCGAGGATGACGGACCGGGCAAGCGTAAAAAGAAATAATTCAATCACTGGTCCCGAAATATCACGACAATAAAGACCTGAGAAAAAAAACGGGCCTTTTTAATCAACGGCCCTCAAATCACAAGAAAAACCCGCCGAGTTTCCCCAGGCGGGCTTCTTTGATCCCCAGATCACTATTCTCAAAAGGCAAGCAGCCTTAGGCGTGGGCAGCAGCCTCAGCGCGCTTTTTTTCGATTTCGCGCTTCAAAACGCGTGCACCCTGAGACAGATCTGTCTCCGGAGCCTTTACGAGAAAAGCATCGAGCCCGCCACGATGTTCGACCGTGCGCAACGCATTGGCCGAAATCCGCATCCGTACAGAACGAGCCAGCAAATCCGACTGCAATGTCACATTGCACAGATTCGGCAGGAAGCGCCGCTTGGTCTTGCGGTTTGAGTGGCTAACAAGATTACCGCTCAGGACGGCTTTTCCCGTCAATTCGCAACGGCGAGCCATGATGGTATTCCTTTATTTAGAGCGTCTAACGTCAATATGAATTCTGATTTCCGATCC
>CANGQA010000012.1 GCA_947455995.1 Hyphomicrobiales bacterium
AAGCCATAGCGAATTCTCCGTTCATGCCTTTGCTTGTCTCATCATTGGCGGGCGCAACAGTGGCGGAATTCACAAAAAGGATCACCCGCTGATCAGCCGTATCACCCAATGATGAGCTGGCTTTTGCAACGGGAGACAGAAACGCCTGTGCCAAGGCGGTAGCAGGCAAGCCATTGTCACGAGAGGCGCGGGTTACGCCCTGTACTGTCATCATCTTAGAGGACATCTCGTCGGCAACGGCTGAAATCGCCGCACCTTGATTGATTTTCTGGACCAATTCCGAGGCTTTCTGACTGATCAGGCGGCTGCGTTCATCGTCAAGCCAGGCGGCTTTGACCTGCTCGCGCGCTTCTTCAAAATTGCGTTCTCTAGAAGGCGTAATGCCATCAACGCTGAACCAGACATAGCCGCCGTCGCGTAAAGCCAGCGCTTCATTGTCGATATTCACTTCACTGCCGAACACAGCGGGAATAACAGTCGCGGGATCGACAATGCTGGTGATCAAGCTACCGGTTTTATCACGGCCCGAGGCATCCACAGCGTCAATTTTGGTGAAAGGCAAATTCAGTTCGCTGGCAATCGCCTGCAAAGGTTTCGCTGAAGCGCGCTGGTCTTCCACCGCGTCATGCAGATCGCGCAATTTGTCACGGCCCTTCTGGATAGCCAATTCGGATTTTAATGTCTGCGAGACCTTTTCGTATGGCAGCACCTCGGCAGCGACAATTTGCACCACTTCAATCAGGATAGGGCCGAATTTGCCTTCGATTGGACCAATCAGCGTGTGTGGCTGGGCTTGAAACGCTGCATCACGCACAGCTTGATCCGCAATCTCTTCGCGCTTGACCAGGCCGAGATCGGTATCATTTGCGCTTAAACCCATCGAGGCCGCAATCTCGGCAAAGGTTTTACCAGCCTTTTGCGCTTCATTTGCCAGTGCAGCTTTGTCTTTATCGGATAGGATCATCTGTTTGATCATGCGCCGTTCAGGCATGGAAAAACGGGTGGCTTGCTGGCGATCATAAAGACCCATGGCTTCAGGTTCTGTGATGCTGGCAGGATCGACCAATTCGCCGGCTTTAAGGACCAGAAGGCTGGCTGCGCGATAATCAGGCGCGCGAAAAGCGGCCTGACGTTCGGTGTAGAAGGCCTTCAACTGGTCGTCCGTTGCCGCTGCAATCGGTCCAAGCTGGTCTGCCGCAAGCACAAAAAATTGAACATCGCGCTGCTCGTTGCGATAGCGGTTGAGCGCATCAATCCCTGCTTTGGGAGCCTGAATACTCCCGGCTAGACTTTCGGCGATTTGGCCGCGCAGATAGACCAACCGCTGCGAGGCAATGAAGTTGCTCTCGTTAAAACCGTTGTTGCGCAAGGCTTCGTCAAAAATTGCCCGGTTGAACTTGCCATCGGGACCCGCAAAATTGGGATCAGCCAGCACAGCCTTTGCGATGGTTTCATTATTGATTGCCAATCCCCAATTGCGGACCTGCTCGTCAAGGGCGGCATCATTGATCAAGCGTTCAAGCACGCGCCGGTCCAGTCCGAAGCTTAAAGCCTCTTGCGCTGTCAAATTGCGGCGGATCCGGCGTGAAATATTCTGGATTTCGGTTTGATAAGCCGCTCTGAATTCGGCAAGCGAAATTTCAGTTGAACCGACAGTCGCCGCATTATTGGTGCCATAGTTTTTCACCATGTCGCCAATGCCCCAGATGGCAAAGCTGAAGATCAGTGTACCGAAAAGAACCGTAATCACGATTCGACCGAGCCAAGATTGTCCTGCTTTCCGAAAACCTTGCATCATGGGATATGCCGTCCGTTGTTTTGCTGCTTGTGGTTTGACCGTTACAGTGGTCTACCCATCCTGCTTTTTATTGATCTGATTTGTGCTGCTAGCACAGATGAGTGGGATTTGTCCCACTTTTTTGCATCAAACTACCGGTATGACCTCTGATAAACGCCCTACATGTCGTTAATGACAGTTGACGGGTAAAATCCCTCTGTTATCGACAGGCCGTAACGAAAAAAGGAGAACCGGAACATGCCCCCTAAATCCATCTTAACCCCCAAGCCTCTGGTTGCAGGCAATTGGAAGATGAACGGGACGCGTGCCTCTTTGCATGAAATTACTGTGATGGGGTTGTCTTATGATGCCGATTTGCGGCGGAATGTGGATTTGCTCATCTGTCCGCCGTCTACTCTGCTCTATCCAGCAGCCACGACCGCTTTGGGCACAGCCATTGCCATTGGCGCCCAGGATTCCAGCCCCAAAATTTCAGGAGCCCATACCGGTGACGTTTCGCCCAATATGGTATTGGATTCGGGTGGGAGTATGGTGATACTCGGTCATTCGGAGCGACGCACGGATCATCTTGAAAAAGATGCTTTAATCGAACAAAAGGCCAGTTCTGCCATTGCGACCGGCCTTGTCGCGATTGTCTGTGTTGGCGAAACCAGTTCCGAGCGCCAGGCGGGCAGGACTTTGGCGGTCGTGCGCCGACAGTTGCGCGGTTCTATCCCTCGCAATGCCACCGCACTGCAGCTGGTTATTGCCTATGAGCCCGTCTGGGCTATTGGCACAGGTTTAACCCCAACTGCCACAGATGTTGCTGAAGTCCATCTGACCATCCGCAACGATTTGAAAAAAATAATGGGCAAGCAACAGGGCGAGATGGTGCGTATTCTCTATGGCGGGTCGGTCAAACCCAATAATGCCAAGGAATTGCTGTCGATCGATAATGTCAACGGTGCTTTGGTCGGTGGCGCAAGCCTGAAAGCGATCGACTTTATGGCGATTGCGGAAACCTATCGCTCAGGCTGATTACCGTCAGGGAAGGGTTTTCTAGGCCTTCTTCATGCTTTCATCCGGCGACAGAGCATGCTAAAGGGCCTTAATCTTGTGTTCGCATCCGGCGAACCATTCCTTTATGGTGTGACAACAATCATGCAACAAGTCCTTATCGTCATTCATCTGCTGGTCGTTCTGGCTCTTGTCGGGGTCATTCTTTTGCAGCGTTCCGATTCCGGTGCGTTGGGCGGTCTTGGCGGCGGCGGCGGTGTCTCGGGCTTTATGACAGGTCGCGGACAAGCCAATGCGCTGACCCGTGCGACTGGTATTCTGGCAGCCTGTTTCTTTGCCACCAGCATTGCTCTGGCGATTGTATCCGGCGCCACGCGTGAGAGCCGCTCCGTTATTGATGATGCGGCTTCCAAGCTGCCTGCCCAAACCGCTCCAGCAGGTGGCGTGCTTGACCAGTTGAAAGCGATTGACCAGAAGGCTCCTCCAGCCTCCGGTCCGCAAGTCCCGACCACACGCTAACCGACCATCACCATCAAGGGCCGGTTTGTCCGGCCCTTTTTTGGTTTGGGGATGGTGTACGACCTGTGGATTTCTGCCCGGACTGGCATACTTCCTCTGTGCGAATCATTTTAGTTTGATAAGGATGAAATCCCATGGCGCGATATGTTTTTATCACAGGCGGCGTGGTTTCCTCCTTGGGCAAAGGGCTTGCTTCTGCGGCTCTTGGGGCTCTCTTGCAAGCGCGTGGCTACACTGTCCGTTTGCGTAAACTTGACCCCTATCTGAATGTTGATCCGGGCACGATGAGCCCCTATCAGCATGGTGAAGTGTTTGTGACCGATGATGGGGCTGAAACCGATCTCGATCTCGGCCACTACGAGCGTTTTACCGGTCGTCCGGCATCCAAGGCCGACAACATCACCACCGGGCGCATTTATCAGGACATTATCACCAAAGAGCGGCGTGGTGACTATCTGGGTGGAACAGTGCAGGTGATCCCGCATGTCACCAATGCCATCAAGGATTTTGTGCTTGAGGGCAATGATGGCGTTGATTTTGTTCTTGTGGAAATTGGTGGCACTGTCGGTGATATCGAAGGCTTGCCGTTTTTCGAGGCTATCCGCCAGTTGGGCAATGATTTGCCGCGCGGCCATGCCGTCTATGTGCATCTGACGCTACTTCCCTATATTCCGACCGCTGGCGAGTTGAAAACCAAACCGACCCAACATTCGGTCAAGGAATTGCGTTCGATCGGTATTCAGCCCGATATTTTGTTGTGCCGTTCGGATCGGGAAATTCCGGCAGAGGAACGCCGTAAACTCGCGCTGTTCTGTAATGTGCGCGAAGGTGCGGTGATCGAGGCACGTGATGTAGCCTCTATTTATGATGTCCCTGCCGCTTATCACAAAGCCGGACTGGATCAGGAACTGCTGGCCGCTTTCGGGATCGAGCCTGCGCCCAAGCCGGATTTGAGTCGTTGGGATGCCGTATCTGAAAGCATTGCCAATCCTGAAGGCGAAGTCACCATTGCGATTGTCGGAAAATATACCGGCATGAAAGACGCTTACAAATCCCTGATCGAGGCCCTGGCCCATGGCGGTATTGCCAATCGGGTCAAGGTTAAGCTTGATTGGATCGAATCCGAAGTTTTTGAGAGCGAAGACCCTGCACCTTTGTTAGAGCACGTCCATGGCATTTTGGTCCCCGGTGGTTTCGGGCAACGCGGTGCCGAAGGCAAGATTGCAGCAGCTGGTTTTGCCCGCAGTCATAAAGTGCCGTATTTCGGTATCTGTTTTGGCATGCAGATGGCGGTCATCGAGGCAGCACGTTCTTTGGCGGGCATCAAAGATGCCAATTCAACCGAATTCGGGGCCTGTAAAGAGCCGCTGGTCGGTCTGATGACCGAATGGATGCGCGGCAACGAGCTGGAAATCCGCGCCCAAGGCGGTGATCTCGGCGGTACCATGCGTCTGGGCGCTTTCAAAGCCAAGCTGGACCCTAACAGCCATATCGCCGCTGTCTATGGTTCAACCGAGATTGAGGAGCGTCACCGCCACCGCTACGAGGTCAACATGTCCTATCGGGCCGCTCTGGAGGCCAAGGGGATGCAATTCGCCGGTGTTTCACCCGATGGCCTTTTGCCGGAAACGGTAGAATTCCCCGATCATCCCTGGTTCATCGGCGTGCAATATCACCCAGAACTGAAATCGCGTCCCTTCCAGCCTCATCCTTTGTTTGCCAGCTTTATTGCGGCAGCTGTCGAGCAAAGCCGTTTGGTTTAACGCTCTCTTGCGGGCAGCACGTGCCCGCAAATCTGTTTGAGACGGGGCCGCAAAGGGATATCAGCACCTATGAGCAATTCACCCAAAATCCCCGCCATTGTTTCCGCCGGATCCGTCCCGTTCGGCAATCATTTGCCGTTTGCCCTGATGGCTGGCCCCTGTGCGATGGAAAGCCGTGACCATGCGCTGTTCATGGCGGCTGCTTTGCATGAAATCACCCAAAAACTCGGCATCGGGCTGGTTTTCAAGGCCTCGTTCGACAAGGCCAACCGTACCTCGTCCAAAGGGCGGCGCGGGATTGGTCTGTCCAAGGCCATGGATGTGTTTGCCGAGATCAAAAGCAAATACGGCCTGCCGGTCGTCACCGATATCCATGAACGCGAACAGTGCAAGCCGGTTGCCGAAGTGGTCGATATTCTGCAAATCCCTGCTTTTTTGTGCCGCCAGACCGATCTGTTGATTGCGGCGGCTGAAACGGGACGGGTGATCAATGTCAAAAAAGGCCAGTTTCTGGCCCCTTGGGATATGAAGAACGTCGTCTCCAAAATCACCGAGACCGGAAACCACAATGTCATGGTGACCGAGCGGGGGGCATCATTCGGCTATAACACCCTGGTCACCGACTTTCGTGGTCTGCCCTTGATGGCACAGGAAACCGGCGCGCCGGTGATTTTCGATGCCACACACTCCGTCCAGCAACCGGGCGGGCAGGGCGCCTCTTCGGGCGGCCAACGCGAATATGTCCCCGTTCTGGCCCGCGCGGCCGTCGCTGTGGGTGTGGCCGGCCTGTTTATCGAAAGCCATGACAATCCGTCCGAGGCCTTTTCCGATGGTCCGAATATGGTGCCGTTGGATGAAATGGAAGCCTTGTTGAAACGGCTGATGGCGTTTGATGCGGTGGCGAAGGCTGGATGAATAGCTTTTAATAAGCAAGCCTATGGATTTTTTTCCACATCATCAGCACAACAATTTTTGTATATTTTGAGCTGTTTAAAGCTATTGGTTGAGTTGAGGACTAAATTTCACCGTCCCCGATAAGGCGCAACGCCCTGATCGGGCAACCAGAGGGCTTCGGGCGGTTTTCCGGTCTGCCAGAACACGTCAATCGGGATGCCACCGCGCGGATACCAGTAGCCGCCGATGCGGAACCATTCGGGTTCCAGCAACTCGACCAGACGCTTGCCGATGCCGACCGTGCAATCTTCGTGGAAAGCTCCATGGTTGCGGAAGGCACCGAGATAGAGTTTCAGCGATTTGGATTCCACCAGCCATGCACCGGGCAGATAATCAATCACCAGAATTCCGAAATCCGGCTGGCCGGTGACAGGGCAGATCGAGGTGAATTCTGGACAGGTGAAACGCGCCAGATAGGATGAGCCCTGATGCGGATTCGGCACACGGTCCAACACCGCCTGTTCGGGCGTGGCGGGCAGGGCGGAGGCTTGGCCCAGATGCAGGGGCGAGCCCTGCTGGAGTGTCTCTGTTGTATGCGATGTCGGGCCGTGCGGTGTCTGGGTCATGAGCCTGTCACAATCTTGCTGTCAGTGATGCGCGTGCGTTAGTTCGCGCCTGTGTCGGTGGCTTTTATCCTGTGACAGGGGTTTTAGTCGAGAGAGATAAATCGGCAAAGCAGTAAGGTTCAATAGTTGGCCCGATAGTTGGCCCGATCTTTTGGCTAGACCTTTTGCGCCCTTTGCGGTTCGGCACGAATAGCTTATGACGAAGAGATCATGTGACGGAGAGCCCTATGACCGAGATTGTTGATATTATCGCCCGCGAAATTCTTGATAGCCGTGGCAACCCGACTGTTGAAGTCGATGTGATTCTCGAAGACGGCTCCTATGGCCGCGCAGCCGTGCCCTCTGGTGCGTCAACGGGCGCGCATGAGGCTGTCGAACTGCGCGACGGCGACAAATCCCGCTATGGCGGCAAAGGTGTTCTGAAAGCGGTCGAAGCCGTCAACACCGAAATTCTCGATGCGCTGGAAGGTTTTGATGCCGAAGAACAGGTGCTGATCGACGAGGCGATGATCGAACTCGACGGCACCCCCAACAAATCGCGTCTGGGGGCCAATGCCATGCTGGGCGTGTCGCTGGCGGTGGCCAAAGCTGCAGCCGAAGCACGGGCTTTGCCGATCTACCGCTATGTCGGCGGCACTTCGGCTCGCATTCTGCCGGTCCCGATGATGAATATCATCAATGGCGGCATGCATGCCGATAATCCGATCGATTTTCAGGAATTCATGATCATGCCGGTGGGAGCTGACAGTTTTTCTGATGCCTTGCGGATGGGCGCAGAAATCTTCCATACGCTGAAATCCTCGCTCAAGCAGGCCGGACATAACACCAATGTCGGTGATGAGGGTGGTTTTGCTCCCAATCTGCCCTCTGCCGAAGCTGCTCTCGATTTCGTGATGCATGCCATTGCCAGCGCGGGTTTCCATCCCGGCAAAGACGTCATGATTGCACTCGATTGCGCCTCGACCGAATTTTTCAAGGTGAACAGCTATCACTATGAAGGCGAAGGCAAGGTACGTTCGATCGAGGATCAGGTCGCCTATCTCGCCAAACTTGTGAACGCCTATCCGATCGTCTCGATTGAGGATGGCATGTCGGAAGATGATTGGGCAGGTTGGGCCTTGCTGACCAAAACCATTGGCCACCAGTGCCAGCTGGTCGGGGATGACCTCTTTGTCACCAATGTCGCGCGTCTTTCGGATGGCATCCGCAATAATGTGGCGAATTCCATTCTGATCAAGGTCAACCAGATCGGGACATTGACCGAAACACTTGCTGCAGTCGATATGGCGCATCGTGCCGGCTATACAGCGGTAATGTCGCACCGCTCGGGTGAAACCGAGGATTCAACAATTGCCGATCTGGCAGTGGCGACCAATTGCGGCCAGATCAAAACCGGCTCTCTGGCACGCTCCGACCGCACGGCCAAATATAATCAATTGCTGCGGATCGAGCAGGAATTGGGATCGCAAGCCCGCTTTGCCGGTCGCGGCGCCATCAAAGCTCTGCGCGTGTAAATTCGATCAGAACCGGCAATTCTATCGCGGGAGGTCTGATCGGCCTCCCGTTTTGTTGCGGCTAACACTTTTTCAACCAATTCAGTCGTAGTATTGTTGTTATGGTTGTTCAAAAACGGTTCCGAGGTTTTGTTTTGTGGCTCGCCCTTTATGGGGTTGCGGGATCGGCATCTTATTATTTCATCTATCACGCGCATAACGGTAACCGTGGGTTGGAAACCAGAGAAACTCTGACCCAGAGCCTCGATGTGCTGGACAAGGAATTGCAGGCTCAACAGGCCGAAAGAGAGCGCTGGCAGATTCGCGTCAATGCCTTGCGCAGCGAACATGTTGATCGCGATTTACTTGATGAGCGGGGACGTATCGGACTCGGGCGCGTGCAACGCGGTGATGTGATCATCATGGATCAACCCCGCACCAAAACGGACATCCGCTAATCCGAATTAGACCGTTTTTCTAATGAACCACATTTTAGTTCATTTTTATTTCAAAAGTAATTACAAACACTTATGTGGAATAAATCTTTTTCATTTCTCTGTTTTTTGCCCTCGTCATTTTTAAAGAATTCGTCTAAAGTTTATAAAATTGTTTGTTAAAGGGGGAAGATCATGGCTGTTGCCGCCAAGGCTGGAAGTCAGAGCAAATCGTCACCGAACAAGTTGTCGCCCGGTAAGGCTGTGGCAGCGCGTGGGGGGCGGTCATTGTCGCGCCGCTCGAACGGTCCTGTTGCTTTGAGCAAGGATGAGGAAATCAGCGCCTATCGCGACATGCTGATGATCAGACGGTTCGAGGAAAAGGCAGGCCAGATGTATGGCATGGGCCTGATAGGCGGTTTCTGCCATCTGTATATCGGTCAGGAAGCCGTTGTCGTCGGCATGCAGATGGCCTCTGCCAAGGGCGATCAGGTGATCACCGGTTACCGCGATCATGGCCACATGCTGGCTTGCGGCATGGACCCCAAAGGCGTGATGGCTGAATTGACCGGGCGCTCGGGCGGTCTGTCGCGCGGCAAGGGTGGTTCGATGCACATGTTTAGTGTCGAAAGCAATTTTTACGGAGGCCACGGTATCGTGGGTGCTCAAGTGTCACTTGGCACCGGTCTGGCCTTTGCCAATCACTACCGCAACGATGGTCGCGTCTCGATGACCTATTTTGGTGATGGTGCTGCCAATCAAGGCCAGGTCTACGAATGTTTCAACATGGCCGAACTTTGGAAGCTGCCTGTCGTCTATGTGATTGAGAACAATCGTTATGCGATGGGCACGGCCGTCAGCCGCGCTTCTGCCCAGACCGATTTTTCCAAGCGTGGTGTCTCCTTCAATATTCCCGGTGAGCAGGTTGACGGAATGGATGTCCGCGCAGTCAAGGAAGCCGCGGAACGGGCAATCCAGTGGTGCCGCGACGGCAAGGGTCCATACATTCTCGAAATGCAGACCTATCGCTATCGCGGGCATTCGATGTCCGATCCTGCCAAATACCGCTCCAAGGACGAAGTGCAGAAAATGCGTGAGGAGCACGATCCGATCGAGCAGGTCCGTCGTCGTTTGATCGAGGAATGGAAGATCAGTGAAGATGAGCTCAAGACAGTGGATTCCCATGTTCGCGAGATTGTGAATGCGGCAGCCGACTTTGCCACAACCAATCCCGAGCCCGATCCGTCAGAGCTTTATACGGATATCCTTCGCTAACTTATTTGGCCGCCGCCAGCGCACCATGCGCGGCGCGAACCCTCGGAGCACGAGATATGTCAATAGAAGTGTTAATGCCCGCTCTTTCACCAACCATGGAAAAGGGCAATCTGTCCAAATGGCTGAAAAATGAAGGCGATTCCATTAAGCCCGGTGATGTCATCGCCGAAATCGAGACGGACAAGGCGACCATGGAAGTTGAAGCGGTCGATGAAGGTATTTTGGCCAAAATCCTTGTTCCTGCGGGTACCAACGATGTGCCGGTCAACCAGTTGATCGCTATTATTGCCGCTGATGGCGAAGATATCAGCAAAGCGGGCAGTGCGTCTGCCGCTGCTCCCGTGGCTGCGCCAGTGCCAGCTGCGGCACCAGCTGTTCATGCCAGTGTTCCAGCAACCGCCCATCCAGATATTCCGGCCTATGATGCTTCGGGTGAAATTCCCCATGGTACGGAAATGGTGCCGCAAACCATGCGTGAAGCATTGCGTGATGCGATGGCTGAAGAAATGCGCTCCAATGAGAGTGTGTTTGTGATGGGCGAGGAAGTGGCTGAATATCAAGGTGCTTACAAGATCACACAAGGGCTTCTCCAGGAATTCGGGCCTCGACGCGTGATTGACACCCCGATTACCGAACATGGTTTTGCCGGTATCGCTGTAGGGGCGGCTTTGACGGGGCTTCGCCCGATTCTTGAATTCATGACTTTTAACTTTGCCATGCAAGCCATTGATCATATTATCAATTCAGCGGCAAAAACCCTTTACATGTCGGGTGGCCAGATGGGTTGTCCGATTGTGTTTCGTGGTCCGAACGGGGCCGCAGCCCGTGTCGGTGCGCAACATTCGCAAGATTATTCAGCCTGGTATTCCAACGTGCCCGGCCTGCTGGTTGTGTCCCCCTCGAATGCTGCGGATGCCAAGGGCCTCTTGAAAGCCGCCATCCGTAATCCCAATCCAGTTGTGTTCCTCGAAAACGAAATTCTCTACGGTCAGACCGGCATGGTCCCGAAGATGGATGATTTCGTTCTGCCGATCGGCAAGGCCCGCATTGCCCGCACCGGTAAGGATGTGACCATCGTGTCGTTCTCGATCGGTATGACCTATGCGCTCAAGGCTGCCGAGGAACTGGCCACGCTTGGTATCGAGGCTGAAGTGATTGATCTGCGCACCATTCGTCCGATGGATGTCGACACCATCATTGCCTCGGTTCGCAAGACGGGTCGCTGCATTACGGTGGAAGAAGGTTGGCCACAATCGGGCATTGGCTCAGAAATTTCGGCACAGGTGATGGAAAAGGCGTTCGATTATCTCGATGCGCCGGTGATCCGCATCACCGGTAAAGATGTGCCGATGCCCTATGCTGCCAATCTTGAAAAGCTGGCGCTACCCAATGTTGGCGAGGTGGTTGAAGCCGCCCGCGCAGTCACCTATCGCTAAGGGGAGACGACCATGTCCGTCAATGTTTTGATGCCTGCACTGTCGCCCACGATGGAAAAGGGCAATCTGTCCAAATGGCTGAAAAAGGAAGGCGATGTCATCAAATCCGGTGACGTACTTGCCGAGATCGAAACCGACAAGGCGACCATGGAGGTCGAAGCGGTCGACGAGGGTATATTGGCTAAAATTATGGTGCCTGCAGGAACCAATGATGTGCCAGTCAACCAGTTGATTGCTGTAATTGCTTCTGAGGGCGAGACTATCTCGTCCATTGCAGCTGCACCCGCACCGGCCGCTGCAGCTGCACCTGCAGCAGCACCATCTTCAGCAGCACCTGCACCTGCTGCAGTAACGTCACCTGTTGCAGTATCCCATGCGCCACAGGGTGTGTCGGGATCCAAAGTTTTTGCTTCGCCTCTGGCCAAACGCATTGCAAAAGATGGCGGGTTGGATTTGTCCCGTGTTACCGGAAGCGGACCGCATGGCCGCATTGTCGAACGCGATGTGCGCGCCGCGCTCGCTGGCGGTGTTTCTGCACCAAAACCTGTTGCTCCGTCTGTTTCTGCTCCGTTTGCGTCCCCCTCTGTTGCTCCAGCAATCAGTGATGACCAGACCCGCAAGCTGTTTACACCGGGCAGCTTTGACGAAATTCCGCATGACGGCATGCGCAGGACGATTGCCCGCCGCCTGACCGAAGCACGCCAAACTGTTCCGCAATTCTATTTGACAATGGATTGCGATATCGACGCACTGCTCAAGTTGCGTGAGCAGATCAATGCCTCCGCCCCGAAAGACAAAGAAGGCAAAGTGGCTTGGAAAGTCTCGGTCAACGATATGGTCATCAAGGCACTCGCCCTTGCTTTGGTGCGTGTGCCCGATGCCAATGTGACATGGACTGAAAGCGCAATGCTGAAGCACCATCATGCCGATGTTGGCGTGGCTGTCGCTTTGCCCGGCAACGGTTTGATCACCCCGATCATCCGCAAGGCAGACACTGTTACCCTCTCGGGAATAGCCCTAGCGATGAAGGATTTTGCCACACGCGCCAAATCGCGCAAACTCAAACCGGAAGAATATCAAGGTGGCACAACCGCTGTGTCCAATCTTGGTATGTTCGGCATCAAGGATTTCACAGCTGTGATCAATCCTCCCCATTCCACCATTCTGGCTGTGGGGGCGGGCGAGCAACGTGCTGTTGTTAAAAACGGCGCGCTGGCGATTGCCACCGTGATGAGCATCACTTTGTCTTGCGACCACCGTGCTGTTGACGGCGCTTTGGGGGCAGAACTGATTGCTGCTATCAAGGTGTTGATCGAAAACCCTTTGAGTTTGTTGGTTTAATTCCCTTCTCGGTGTCAGCCTTTGTTTGAGGGTTGAAACTGTCGGCTGTGAGATTTCAAGGAGCAGCGATCATGTCTGAAGCGGTTTATGATGTTCTGATTATCGGTGGTGGTCCGGGTGGATATGTGACGGCGATCCGTTCGGCCCAACTGGGTTTCAAAACCGCATTGGTGGAACGTGAGCATCTTGGCGGGATTTGCCTCAACTGGGGCTGTATTCCAACCAAAGCCCTGCTTCGCTCCGCTGAAATTTATCACTATGCCACCCATGCCAGGGATTACGGCCTGACGTTGAACGGTTCGATGAGCGTTAATGTTGCTGATGTTGTCAAACGCTCCCGGGGCGTCTCACAACAACTCAACGGTGGCGTCGCGTTTCTGATGAAGAAAAACAAGGTCGATGTGATCTGGGGTGAAGCCAAGATCACCAAAGTCGGTGAGGTTTCTGTCGGTAAATCCACCAAACCGGTGGTCGAACCGCAGAATCCTATCCCCAAAGGCGTGTTGGGTGAGGGTGTCTATAAAGCCAAGCATATCATCGTGGCCACAGGTGCGCGCCCGCGTGTGTTGCCGGGCATAGAGCCGGACAAAAATCTGATCTGGACCTATTTTGAAGCCATGGTGCCCAAAACAATGCCGAAATCCCTCATTGTGATGGGTTCAGGCGCTATCGGTATCGAATTTGCCTCGTTCTATCGCACGATGGGTGCCGATGTGACGGTTGTTGAGGTGATGAACCAGATCCTGCCTGTCGAAGACGCCGAAATTGCCGCTTTGGCCCGCAAAAGTTTTGAAAAGCAGGGCATCAAAATCCTGTCCGGTGCCAAGGTGCTGGGCGTGAAAAAGGGTGCTGACAGCGTCACCGCCAGCGTGCAGGATGAAAAGGGTACGACCACAGAGATCACAGCCGAGCGTTTGATCTCGGCAGTTGGTGTTGTCGGCAATATTGAAAATCTCGGTCTTGAAGCCTTGGGGGTCAAAACCGATCGCGGTTGCGTGGTAACCGATGGTCTGGGCCACACCAATATAGCCGGTATCTATGCCATCGGCGATGTGGCGGGCCCCCCCATGCTGGCGCACAAGGCCGAGCATGAAGGCGTGATCTGCATCGAAGGCATCAAGGGGCTGCATGTCCATCCGATGGACAAGTTGAAAATTCCGGGCTGTACCTATTGCCATCCGCAAGTGGCTTCGGTGGGCTTGACCGAAGCCAAAGCGAAAGAGCAGGGTTTTACCACCAAAGTGGGCCGCTTCTCGTTTATCGGCAACGGCAAGGCGATTGCCTTGGGCGAGCCCGAGGGCATGGTGAAAACCGTATTTGATGCCAAAACCGGAAAATTGCTCGGTGCTCACATGATCGGTGCGGAAGTAACCGAGTTGATTCAGGGCTATGTCGTGGCCATGACGCTGGAAACCACCGAAGAGGATCTGATGCACACCGTGTTCCCGCATCCGACCCTGTCTGAAATGATGCATGAAAGCGTGCTCGATGCCTATGGGCGGGTTATCCACGCCTGACGGGGCGGAGGGGCGGCTTTTGTCTGACTATCTATTTCGATACGGTTGACCTATCTGATCGGGAGAACCCGATTGAAAAAACGTACAGCGAAACGAGTGTCCTATGGCGACGGTGATTGACCTGCTCAACAAGGATCCGCGCAAAAAAGCGGCTTCGGCCGTGCGCCATCCCGAAAAGGCGCATCGGGCCGACCAGCCGATGATGCAAAAGCCTGACTGGATCAGGGTCAAAGCCCCCGGTTCGCCCAAATGGGCCGAAACACACGCGATTGTGAAAGAGCATAAACTCGTTACCGTCTGCGAGGAGGCGAGTTGCCCCAATATCGGCGAATGCTGGGAGAAAAAACACGCCACTTTCATGATCATGGGCGATACCTGCACGCGTGCCTGCTCGTTCTGCAATGTCAAAACCGGCATGCCGAACTCCCTTGATGCACTTGAGCCCGAGCACGTGGCCGATGCTGTTGCCAAACTCAGGCTCCATCATGTGGTGATCACGTCCGTTGATCGTGATGATCTGGCTGACGGCGGGGCCGAGCATTTTGCCAAAACCATTCGCGCCATCCGATGTGCTGCCCCAGGCACCACCATTGAAATTCTCACCCCCGATTTTCTGCGAAAAGAGGGCGCATTGGAAGTCGTGGTGGCGGCCAGACCGGATGTGTTCAACCACAATCTGGAAACGGTGGCCTCCAACTATCTGACTGTGAGGCCCGGTGCGCGCTATTTCCACTCGATCCGCCTGTTGCAGCGGGTCAAAGAGCTGGATTCCAGCATTTTCACCAAGTCCGGCATCATGGTCGGCTTGGGCGAGGAGCGCAACGAGGTGTTGCAGTTGATGGATGATCTGCGCTCGGCCGATGTCGATTTCCTCACCATCGGCCAATATTTGCAACCGACCAAAAAGCACCATCCGGTGTTGGGCTTTGTTACCCCCGACGAATTCAAGGCCTATGAAACCGTGGCCTATACAAAGGGCTTCTTGCTGGTGTCCTCGACGCCGTTGACGCGCTCGTCCCATCATGCGGGCGAGGATTTTGCCAAGCTCAAGGCGGCCCGTCTGGCCCAATCGCCAGTGGTTGCGACGCGCTGACATGCCCAGTTTCCAATCCTCGCGCGAGGTCCGCTTCACACCGCAACAGATGTTCGATCTGGTCGCCGACATCGAGGCCTATCCGCAATTCCTGCCGCTATGCGAAGGCCTGACCATCCGCCGCCGCCTCACCAATGATGCCGGTCAGCAGGTGATGGTGGCGGATATGAGCGTCGGTTACAAATCCGTGCGCGAAACCTTTACCAGCCGCGTCACGCTGGTGCCGGACAGCATGGATATTCTGGTCAGCTATCTCGAAGGCCCGTTCAGCCACCTCGACAACCGCTGGCATTTCACCCCGTCGGATACTGGCTGCAAAGTCTCATTTTACATCGACTACGAATTCAAAAGCCGCATGCTTGGCGTGCTGATGGGCGCAATGTTCGACAAGGCTTTTCGCAAGTTTTCGGAAGCGTTCGAGCAGCGGGCGGGAGAGATTTACGGGTAGGGTGGTTGAAATTGATAGGGCCGTCTTTCATGTTCGTCCTCAAAAGGGCAAACAGATTTTGTTGGTGGCTGTTAATCGCTTCCAGTCGTCACAACGCTGCTTCAAACATATCCAATGCCTGATGGATTGACGCTTGCCGCACCGATTGGCGACCGATTTCACCGAACTGGCAACGCTGGTGGACTGTTTCTTTGCCCTGGGCGGCGAGCGCGAAGTGGACGAGGCCGACGGGTTTTAGGCTGGTGCCGCCGCCCGGTCCGGCCACACCGGTGATGGCGACAACGAGTGTGGCTTTGGAGCGCGCCAAACCGCCCTCGGCCATGGCAACAGCCACGTCACGGCTGACGGATCCATGCTCAGTGATCAACCCGGTTGGCACGCCGACAAGCGCGGTCTTGGCGTCGTTGGAATAGGTGACAAAGCCACGGTCAAATACGTCGGATGAGCCTGCTATATCCGTCAAAAGGGCTGCAACAAGCCCGCCCGTGCAGCTTTCAACGGTGGCGAGGCGTATGCCTTTTTCGCGGCATTTGGTGAGCAGGTCAGTGGCACGGTTGGTCAATTCGGCGTCAAACATGGTCACCTCTCCTCAATCCGGCAGTAGAACAGTGGCAATGGCTTGCGCTGCCAATCCTTCACCGCGTCCGGTAAAGCCCATTTTTTCCGATGTCGTTGCTTTTAAGCCAATTTTTGTGGTTGGCAAACCGCATAACCGGCTGAGCACAGTCAGAATTGCATTGCGATGGGGTCCCAGACGCGGTGTTTCGCAGACAAGGGTGATGTCCACATGCACCAAGCGCCCGCCGCGCTCGCGGATGCGCCCGACCGCGAATTGCACAAAGCGGTCGGAAGAGGCGCCACGCCATTGTTCGTCGGAGGGTGGAAAATGCTGGCCGATATCGCCATCGGCCAAGGCCCCCAAAAGCGCATCGGTCAAGGCATGCAAGATGACATCACCATCGGAATGGGCGCGCACGCCTCGATCATGGGCGATCCTGACGCCGCCCAACCAGACATGGTCACCCTTGGTGAAGGCGTGGACATCATAGCCCAATCCGGTCACGGGGATCATGTCGGCCTGCATCCGTCTCTCACTCATGCGGAAATCATCCTCCAGTGTCAGTTTGATATTGTCGCGGTCGCCCGCAAAAAAGCTGACTTTATGGCCTGCCAATTCCATGACAGCAGCGTCGTCGGTCAAATCATTTTGTCCCGTTTGAACGGCTTTGCGATGCGCGGCAAGCAAGGCGGCAAATTCGAACACTTGCGGGGTTTGTACGGCGCGCAATGTCGTACGATCCGCTGTGCCGTCAACACGGCCCTCAGCATCCACCCATTTCAGCGTATCGGTCACTGCAAGCGCGGGAACAGCTGCAATGGTTTGATCGGCCATCGCCAAGGCGCGATCGAGTAAATCGCCAGACACAAAAGGGCGGGCGGCATCATGGATCAGCACAGACGTGTTTATTCGATTGTCGGCTTGCAAGGCACTCTGCAAAGCACTCTGCAAAGCCTCCAATCCTGCTTTGACTGAGCCTTGCCGCGTTTGTCCGCCAGCAATTGCAGGCATCATGCGTGTTTGGTCTGCATGATCGAGCTGGTCGATGCAGGCTTGGTAAAGTGCCAGATCATCAGGATGGATCACGCATTGCACCGGCCCGATGCGGGGATCGGCAAGGAGGGCTTTCAAGGTATGGACCAGGACTTCAGTCCCCATCAGCAAGCGGTATTGCTTTGGCACACCATGGCCTGCCCGATGGCCGCGTCCAGCTGCGACCAGAACGAGGGGCACAGAAGATCGGTGTTGATTTGATTTTGTGTTCATAGATTGTTTGATGTCGCGGAAAATTGATCTGGTCAACCAAGGAAACGAAAGACAGGTTATTTCGGACCTGTTTTGTGCAACTCATTTTGCCGCACTGCAAAAAATACGATAAGAGGGAGGAACAACGCGCAAAGAGTTCATGATAACCGAGATCATCCGGATGGCAGTGCCTGCTTTAAAAATCGGATCCCTGCAGCTTGATGGCTGTACGGCCGTTGCACCGATGTCCGGTGTCAGCGATATCGGCTTTCGCCGGATCGCACGGCGTTTTGGTGCGTCGATGGTGGTGTCCGAGATGGTGGCGTCCGACCAGTTGGTGCTTGGCGACCATGAATCCGTGTTGCGGGCCGAAGGGCAGGGGGTCGATCCGCATATCGTGCAATTGGCGGGTTGTGATCCGCATTGGATGGGCGAGGCGGCAAGGATGTCGGAGGCGTCGGGCGCGGCTGTGGTCGATATCAATATGGGTTGTCCCGCCAAAAAGGTCACGGGTGGCGAGGCCGGATCAGCGCTGATGCGCGATCTTGATCATGCTTTGCGCCTGATCGATGCCTGTGTCGCCGCTGTGAGCATTCCGGTGACCGTTAAAATGCGGTTAGGTTGGGATCATCAATCGCTGAATGCCCCCGAGCTGGCCAAGCGGGCCGAACAGTCAGGTGTCGCGCTGGTCACCGTGCATGGACGGACCCGCTGCCAGTTCTACAAAGGTCAGGCCGATTGGACCGCCGTTGCGGCGGTCAAACAAGTGGTATCTATTCCCGTTCTGGTCAATGGCGATGGTCATACGCTCGCCGATGCCCGTCTGATGTTGGCCCAATCAGGGGCCGATGGTGTGATGATCGGTCGTGCTGCCATGGGACAGCCTTGGTTGGTCGGCGATATTGCCCGTGGTTTGATTGATGCTGGCGCTTCGACTCTGCCAGATCACCCGCTTGACATCAAAAGTGCGGCGGCCTTGGAGCATTATGACAGTCTGTTGTCGGTCTATGGTCATGCCATGGGGATCCGTCACGCCCGCAAACATCTGGCCGCCTATGCCGAGCATAATGCCGATCCGGCGGTTTTCACTCCGGCCCATCGTTTGCGCCTTGTTACGAGTTCCGATCCGCAAGAGGTCCGATCCTTGCTTGCCCTTATTTTCGCCACACAAAAGCCAAGGCCTGTTTCTAGTGATTTGAGCCAGCAAGGATGTGATTATGAGTGAGCCTCTCCCACCTCTCCAATCCATGCGCGCGGAAGCCATTATCGGTCTGCTGCCTTTGCCCGTGATGGTCGTGAACAACTCGGATCAGGTGATCGAGGCCAATTCTGCGGCGGAATCTTTCTTCCAGACCAGCCGGAGCATGCTTAAACGGTTGTTTTTGAAACAATTGCTTCCATTCGGCTCGCCCGTGCTCGAATTGGTGAAGGCCGCCCGCGCCAGCGGCGGCAGCTATAATGAGTATCGGATTGATCTCGGCACGCCCCGTATCGGGCTTGATCGCATCGTTGATGTGTTCATAGCGCCCACGGGTGACAATCAGGAAGAGGTTGTCATTGTGCTTCAAGAAAAGACAATTGCTGAAAAAATAGACAGACAGCTGACGCATAGAGGGGCAGTTCGTTCGATCTCAGCCATGGGATCGATGCTGGCCCATGAAATAAAGAACCCGCTTTCTGGTATTCGCGGTGCCGCCCAATTGTTGGAACTTTCGGCTTCCGATGAGGATCGTGAGCTGACCCAGCTCATTTGTGATGAAACCGACCGGATTGTGACGCTTGTCGATCGTTTCGAGGATTTTGCTGATGGAAGGCCCTTGCAGCAAGAGACGGTCAACATCCATATCGTGCTGGAACATGTTAAAAAACTGGCTATGTCTGGCTTTGCCCGCCACATCCGTTTCACTGAATCCTATGATCCTTCCTTGCCTCCAATGATGGGCAACCGCGATCAGCTTGTGCAAGTTTTTCTCAATCTGGTTAAAAATGCAGCAGAAGCGATTGGACGTGATACTGTGGATGGCACCATCGAGCTCACTTCTGCATTCAGGCCCGGTGTGCGTATGAGTGTCAATGGACGACCGGGAAAAGTGGCACTGCCACTTGAAATCTGCGTGCGGGACAACGGTCCCGGCATCCCTTCCGAATTGACCCGACACTTGTTCGAGCCGTTTTTCTCGACCAAGAATTCTGGAAGTGGCCTCGGTCTTGCATTGGTTGCAAAGATCATTGGAGACCATGGCGGCGTGATTGAGTTTGATACGGTTCCGAGACGGACGACATTCCGGATTCTGATGCCCATGCATATCGCCCGCGATGGTCGCACGGCTGAAACGGAGATTTAGGAATGCCGCAAGGCACAATTTTGGTAGCTGACGATGACGCCGCAATCCGCACAGTGCTGTCACAGGCCTTGGGGCGTGCAGGTTATGAGGTAAGAACAACCGGGCAGGCGGGGACGTTGTATCGCTGGGCTGCTGCTGGCGAGGGCGATCTGATCATCACAGATGTCGTGATGCCCGATGAAAACGGTTTCGATCTGGTTCCCCGCATCAAAAAAGTGCGTCCTGATATTCCGATCATCGTGATGAGCGCACAAAATACTTTTATGACCGCCATTCGCGCAAGTGAGCGCGGAGCTTATGAATATCTGCCCAAACCCTTTGATCTGAAAGAGTTGATCGCCATTGTTGGGCGAGCTATGAGCCGTCCACGATCAACGGTCCATGAAGATCCCGAGAATCCCGAAGATATCCCTTTGGTAGGTCGTTCTCCGGCCATGCAAGAGCTTTACAGGGCTCTGGCGCGGTTGATGCAGACAGATTTGACTGTGATGATCATGGGTGAATCCGGTACAGGCAAAGAGCTGGTCGCCCGTGCCTTGCATGATTATGGCAAGCGTCGGCGCGGCCCGTTTGTACCGGTCAATATGGCGGCTATTCCGCGCGATTTGATCGAAAGCGAATTGTTCGGTCATGAAAAAGGATCATTTACTGGTGCGCTCAATCGCGCATCTGGACGCTTCGAGCAAGCCGAAGGCGGAACCCTGTTTCTCGATGAAATCGGCGATATGCCGATGGATGCACAGACGCGCTTGTTGCGGGTGTTGCAGCAGGGCGAATATACAACGGTTGGCGGCCGGACACCGATCAAAACCAATGTGCGAATTGTTGCCGCCACCAATAAAGACCTTCGTGGTGCGATCAGGCAGGGACTATTCCGAGAGGATTTGTTCTTCCGTTTGAATGTTGTTCCGTTGCGCTTGCCACCTTTGCGTGAGCGCAGCGAGGATATTCCGGATCTGGTCAGGCATTTCTTTACCATTGCCGAGAAAGAAGGCCTGCCGCGCAAGCAGATTGATGTGGGTGCGCTTGACCGGCTGAAACGGCATCGCTGGCCCGGCAACATCCGTGAACTGGAAAATCTGGTTCGTCGTCTGGCGGCCCTCTATCCTCAAGAAACCATTGTTGAATCCCTGATCGAAGCTGAGTTGGCAGAACCAGAATCTTATGCCGCAGAGGGTTTCGAGCCCAAAACGCATAGCCAGCCTCTCACTTTGGCCGAGTCGATCGAACAACATCTGGAGACCTATTTTGCCCAGTTTGGCAATGATATTCCTCCTCCCGGCCTCTATCATCGCATTCTGCGCGAGCTGGAAGCACCATTGATTACCGTGTCGCTGGCTGCAACACGTGGCAACCAGATCAAAGCTGCCGAAATGTTAGGGCTGAACCGTAATACCCTTCGTAAAAAAATCAGAGATCTGGAATTGCCGGTTGTCAGAACGCTGCGTTGACACTTAATGCTTTCGTCAAAGCCAGTGTTGCTTTATTGCAACGTATGACTGTTGCTGATGAAAGTGCATGATTCTTGATGTCCGGACCTGGTTTTCAAACGGTACCCGACCTTCAAATAGCCAGAACGGGAGTTAAATCCTCCCGTTCTACGCGCTGGTGGCTTTTTGCTGTGATCACCACTGTCGGTCTTGCGCTGCTTTCTGCGCTGGCAACCTTTATGGTACTCGCAGGGATGGTGCCGATTGTTGTCACTCGCGAGTTGGTCAATAGCCTGTTCATTACCAACGGCGTTCTGATTTTCATTCTTGTCATCTTTGTTTTGGCAGAAGGGATCAAGCTGTTCCGGGCCCGCAGGGCGGGGCAAGCGGCTGCTGGCTTGCACGCCCGCATTGTTGGCTTGTTCGTTTTTACGGCAGGTATACCGGCCATTCTGGTGGCTGCAATGGGCTGGCTCACGCTTGAACGCGGGATCGATATTTCCTTTGGCCGTTATGTGCAGGAACTTCTGACCACATCAGTCGAAGTGGCCCGCTCTTTTCGTGAATTGCAATGCCGGGCAATAGGCCGCGAAATTAATCTGATGGCCTCCGACCTTGCGCGTGTTCGTCCCGCCTTTGAACAAAACCGGATTTTTTTCCATGAGTTCATGCGTTCACGCTCTGCGTTTCTCGGTTTTCCGGTGACCATGCTGATCCGCGATGACGGCTCGATCATCGAAAAAATCGAATTGAAGGAGACAGAAGGTTTTTTGATGCCGACTGTCGAGGATATGAAAGCCGCCGATGATCTTGAGGCATGGTGCCTGATCCCCAAGGATAACAATATCTTCCGGGCTATTCTTAAAATTCCTGCTTTCAAAGATACCTATCTTGTTGTCGCGCGCGGGGTGGACCAACTTGCGCTCGATTTTCCGCGACAGGCTGAAGCGGCATCAGAATATTATGATGCGCTGACCAAGCGGAAACTGGATGTTCAAATCGCCTTTGCCAGCATGTATGCGGTTGTTTCGATCATCTTGCTGCTGTCCGCCGCTTTGCTGGGCCTTAATTTTGCCAATCGACTGGTGACACCGATCCGCCGCTTGATTGATGCCACCGATGCAGTGGCGACCGGCAATTATGATGTCGAGGTCGAAGTGTCGCGCCGTGAAGGGGATTTGGGACATTTGGGCGAGACATTTAACAAAATGACCGCTGAACTGAGACTGCAACGAGAAAACCTGATCGTTGCCAACGAACTGATCGACCGCCGTCGCCGCTTTACAGAAGCAGTGCTATCTGGAGTGCCAGCGGGTGTGATAGGGCTTGATTCCAGCGGTTTGATCACTGTGCTTAATCCTGAAGCTGCACGCCTTCTCGATAACGAATCCTCGGACTTGATTGGCTCCTCCATTGTCGAGATCGCGCCGGAGCTGGCGCCCCTTTATCGCGAAGCTCTCGCGTCCCGTTCTGGTGATGCTGCCGGAGAAATAGACTGGAACCGCCAGAAACGAGAGCGTGTTTTGAGTGTGCGTATTTCATCCGAACACGGCTCCCATTCAGGTGAGGGGGCAGTGATGACTTTGGATGATATTTCCGATCTGATCACTGCACAGCGCAGTTCCGCATGGGCTGATGTCGCGCGTCGCATTGCCCATGAGATCAAAAATCCGCTCACGCCGATCCAACTGTCCGCTGAACGCATCCGCCGGAAATATGGTAAGGTGATTGTTCAAGATCGTGAAATTTTTGACCAATGTACCGATACGATTATCCGGCAGGTTGATGATATCAAGCGCATGGTTGATGAATTTTCCTCTTTCGCCCGCATGCCGAAACCCCTGCCTGTCAGCGATGATCTGTCGAGCACCATCCGGCAGGTATTGTTCCTGATGCGGGTCGGCAATCCAGAAATCCAGATTGTCGCACATCTACCAGCCAATATAGTCACCGCACATTTTGACCGGCGTCTTCTATCCCAGGCTTTAACAAACATTATCAAAAACGCTACCGAGTCCGTCACCGCCTTCGCGCTTGATTGTGATGATCAGTCCTTTATTGGCCATATTGATGTGTCATTGGTTACTACTGAGGACCGGATCACTATTGATGTCATGGACAATGGCAAAGGTTTTCCCATTGAATCCCGTGCCCGATTGCTTGAACCCTATATGACCACACGCAGCAGTGGTACTGGTTTGGGACTAGCGATTGTCGGTAAAATTCTCGAGGATCACGGGGGCGGTATTGAACTGCTTGACAGGCCAGACCAGCATCGCGGAGCCTGTGTAAGGCTCTGGTTCCCGATCGATATCAAAGCCGAAACATCAGTGAATATGGAACAGACCCCGTCATGAGCGCAGATATTCTGATCATTGATGATGAAGCCGATATCCGCGATTTGGTCGCCGGTATTCTTGAAGACGAGGGTCACTCGGCCCGAACTGCGGCCAATGCCGATGAGGCACTGGCAGCCATCGGCCAGCGTCGCCCCAGTCTGTTGTTTCTGGATATCTGGATTCAGGGCTCGCGGCTGGACGGACTGCAATTGCTGGATGTGATCAAGGAACAGCATCCCGATTTGCCCGTGGTGATGATATCGGGTCATGGCAATATAGAAACCGCCGTTTCTGCAATCAAACGTGGTGCCTATGATTTTATCGAAAAGCCTTTCAAGGCCGATAGGTTGTTGCTGGTGGCTGATCGTGCGATCGAGACTTCAAATCTCAAGCGTGAAGTGCGCGAACTTAAAACACGCAATGTCCAGAACATTGAAATTATCGGACAGGCCTTTGCCACAAATCAACTGCGCTCTACAATCGAAAAGGTTGCAAACACCAATGCGCGTGTGATGATTTCGGGGCCTTCCGGCTCCGGAAAAGAGTTGGTGGCCCGCCAGATCCATGCCCATTCCAATCGTGCATCTGCTCCGTTTCTGGTTATCAATGCCGCGACAATGAACCCCGATACCGTTGAAGCTGCTTTGTTCGGAGTTGAAGATCCCCAAGGACGGATCAGCCAGATTGGTGCGCTTGAAGAGGCTCATAAGGGCACACTTTACCTGGATGAAGTCTGCGATATGCCTTTGGTCACACAAGGTAAAATTTTACGTGTTTTGGTCGATCAAACCTTTAACCGGGTAGGAGGCAGCACCAAAGTGCAGGTGGATGTACGGGTCATTTCATCGACGGCACGTGATCTGGTGCACGAGATTGCGGTGGGCCGTTTCCGTGAGGATTTGCTTCATCGTTTGAATGTGGTGCCGATCCGTGTCCCGTCACTTTCAGATCGGCGTGAAGATGTTCCGGCTCTCATCTCGCACTTCATCAGTCAATTGGGTGCGCGGGACGGCTTGCCCGCCCGTATCATTACCAATGATGCGATGGCGGTTCTGCAATCCTATGATTGGCCCGGCAATATCCGGCAGTTGCGCAATACCGTGGAGCGGCTCCTCATCCTCACGACAGGCGAGGGCAATGACGAAATCACCGCTGATCTCTTACCTCCAGACGTCGGTGCCATGGTGCCCGTGATGCCCAATGGCGAGGGTGGCGAAAAGCTGATGGCATTGCCATTGCGTGAAGCGCGCGAATTGTTCGAGCGGGAATATCTGGTTGCGCAAATTGGCCGTTTCGGAGGCAATATTTCACGCACCTCTGAATTTGTAGGCATGGAACGTTCGGCTTTACACCGCAAATTGAAAAGTCTTGGGGTCGATTAAACCACTCTGATTGGGCTGGTTTCATCAAACTGAGATCAATTGCCTGTTATTTGAACTTATTCCTGACGTCGTTGCTCTTGCCAATCAGCCGCAAAAAGAGCGTAATTACGATCTAATGGTTTAATGTGATCAATCACAATGAAATCCGGAACTAAAAAAGTCCGGCAAGAACAAGAGGTGATGAGATGGCCGGTGAACGGGCGCAAAATCTGCAGGACACTTTCCTCAACTATGTGCGCAAGCACAAAATCCCTTTAACAATTTTTCTGGTCAATGGCGTCAAGTTGCAAGGTGTTGTGACGTGGTTTGACAATTTTTGCGTGTTGTTGCGCCGTGATGGTCATTCACAGCTCGTTTACAAACACGCCATTTCCACCATTATGCCGGGGGCACCGATGGCTCTGTTCGAGCCAACAGACGAACCCGCCACAAACTGATGACAGAAAGTGACCGCATCGCTGCCAATGTCCGCAAGCCAACAGCTGACATTGAACGCACCATTGCGATTGGTACTCAGACCATGGTTATTGGGCCCTATGCCCAACGCTTGCGTTTGCGTCCGGGGCAAGAGGCGCGTCCGAATGCACGCGATCCGGCTGCCAGACTGGTCGAAGCGGTTGGACTGGCTGCAGCCATTCACCTTACAGTGCGTGCCGAACGGCTGATTGTGCTGGATCGTCCTACGCCGGCCACCTATCTCGGGTCCGGCAAGGTTGAAGAGCTTAAGCAGCTCATCGACGAACTGGATATTGGTCTGGTGATCATGGATGCGGCTTTGTCGCCTGTGCAACAGCGCAATCTCGAGCGGGCGTGGCAGTGTAAGGTGATCGACCGCACTGGCCTTATTCTCGAAATTTTTGGTCGCAGGGCGCGCACGCGGGAAGGGCGGTTGCAGGTTGAACTGGCCCATCTTGGTTACCAGAAAAGCCGCCTTGTGCGATCTTGGACCCATCTTGAACGCCAGCGTGGCGGCTTCGGCTTTCTCGGTGGTCCGGGTGAAACCCAGATCGAGGCAGACCGCCGGATCATTCTTGACCGCATGGTGCGTTTGCAGCGCGAGCTTGACGGTGTCAAGCGCACGCGTGGTTTGCACCGCGAGGGGCGGCGACGGACCCCTTATCCAATCATCGCACTGGTCGGCTATACCAATGCCGGAAAATCGACCCTGTTTAACCGTCTGACGTCAGCCGATGTGATGGCTGAGGATCTGCTGTTTGCTACTCTTGATCCCACCGCCCGTGTCGTACGCCTGCCGCATGGTGCGCCGATCATCCTTTCCGACACTGTGGGCTTTATTTCCGATCTGCCAACCACACTGGTGGCCGCTTTCCGTGCAACACTGGAAGATGTGATCGAGGCTGATATCGTTCTGCATATACGCGATGTGTCGCATGAGGATACCGAGGCGCAGGCCCAGGATGTGACTGCGATCATGCGGGATCTTGGGATTGATCCAGATCAGCCAGACAAGGTGATCGAAGTTTGGAACAAGATCGACCAACTCACCCCCGAGGCGCGCGAGCAAGCGATGAACCGCGCCGAAAACGCCACGACTTTGCTGAAACCCATTGCGGTTTCGGCTTTGACGGGCGAGGGCACCGATAGTCTGCTGGTAATGATCGAGGCCAAATTGTCGGCCGATCGCGGGCTCTATCAACTGGTTCTGACCCCACAGGATGGTGCTATTCTCGCGTGGATTTATCGTGAGGGCGAAGTGCTTGAACGGCGCGACGAAGACGATGGTCATATCTCCCTTCAGGTTCGCCTGCCGCTGGAAAAAGAAGGCCTGATGTTGCGCCGTGTTCCAGATGCCAAAAAACTCAGCTCCAACAAACCCAAAACCGTCATCGAGCCAACAAGTTGGCAGCCATAAAGAAAAGCATCTAGCGCTGCTGTACCAGCATCCGTTTTGCTTCGACCCACAAAGCCTCCATTTCGGCCAGACTGGTATCGGTCCAATCCTTATTTTTTAGTTTTAAAACTGTCTCGATATAATTGAATCTATTTATAAATTTTTTATTTCCTTGGCGCAGGGCATCTTCGGGATCAACCGTCATATGTCTGGCGATATTGACCACAACAAACAGCAAATCACCAATCTCGTCCTTGATTGCCACCTGATCGCCCGATGCAACGGCTTCGCGCACTTCGGCGAGCTCCTCATCGCATTTGGCCAGCACAAGCTGCACATCATCCCAATCGAAACCGACAGACCCAGCACATTTTTGCAGTTTTTCTGCACGCGTGAGTGCGGGCAGGGCTTGTGGCACGCTGTCCAGAATGGAAACATCACCCTCTTGTATGCCGTTGGCTGCACGGCGTGCTGCGCGGTCAGCCTTTTCCTGAGCCTTGATCTGCCCCCACAACGCCTTTACCTGGTCAGGCGGTAAATCCTGTGCATCTCCAAACACATGCGGATGGCGGCGGATCATCTTTTTTGTGATTGCCTCACAGACATCCGCAAAGGAAAACAGTCCATGCTCTTCCGCCATTCGGGCATGAAAAACCACTTGCAACAGCAAATCGCCGAGTTCATCGCATAAATCTTCCGCATCGTCCCGCTGGATGGCATCGACCACCTCATAGGCTTCCTCGATGGTGTAGGGAGCAATCGAGTTAAAATCCTGCGCCAGATCCCATGCGCAACCAGTCACAGGCGTGCGCAGGGCGGCCATAATGGCTATTAACCCATCAACTGACCGCGAAGACTGCATGCGGGCATTTGGAGCGTCCAGAGACGTCGCCGTAGTGCTGTCATGCTGATGGTCTGGCGCAGTCGGATCCAGAGAATGGGGTATGTGCGACATGATGCCTCCGGTGATACTGTTTGAACGGTTTAAACACGCGTCCACAAAACCGCAAAGCCCGATTGGCAAAATCTGTATCTCGGTCCACACATGCGGGAGGGTTTGAACCCCGTATGAACCCCGGAGCACCATGGTTGGATTGATATATAAATCGCATAAGACATATTATGGAACTTAATTTGCTTAAACACCATCTACCGATGGTGATGATGGACTGCTGGTGATGTTGGATTGCCAGGATGATTGTTGTTGATATCTCCGCACGGCGCAATCTGCTGGCAAAGGGCACCAACGTCCTCTGATTGATGTTGGCGATGATTTTCACAAAACCGACAATCAGAAAGCCGTGTCATCCTAAAAGTCGATGACCATTCCATCATAAGCAGGCCTGATATGGGATGGCAACTGGTTGCACAGGGTCTGATAGTCCATATCGGTGTGCATATTGGTCAGCACGGCGCGTTTTGGGGCGAGTTTTTCGATCCATTGCAGCGTTTCTGCCAAGCAAAAATGCGTCGGATGCGGAGGTATGCGCAATGCATCGACAATCCAGACATCGAGATTGCGCAACGAAACGATGCTTTGTTCCGGAATCGCATTCACATCAGGTGTATAGGCCACATCATTGATGCGAAAACCCAGCGCTGGAACGGGACCGTGTTGGAGCTCAAATGGCAGAAAACCGATCGGACCACCCTCGCCTGAAATCTCGACCTTGTGTCCGATCTCAAGTAAAAAATCTTCGACAATAGGCGGGTAATCACTGCCTTCCATTGTCTCGAACACATAGGAAAAGCGCTTTTTAATCACCTTGGCTGTGACCTGATCCATATAGACAGGCAGCCGTTGGCGTTGGAGCAACGCAAAAGAGCGAACATCATCAATCCCGTGGACATGGTCGGCATGGTCATGAGTGAACAATATCGCGTCGAGTCGATTGGTGCCCATGCTTAGAAGTTGCTCACGCAAGTCCGGTGAAGTATCTATGATTGCAGTGGTTTTCTTTTCGTCTGTGCCGCGTTGAACAAGTATCGAACAGCGTCTGCGTCTGTTTTTTGGCTCTTCCGGATCGCACGAGCCCCAGCCAAAGCCCAAGCGCGGAACCCCACCTGAGGAACCACATCCAAGAATAGTGATTGTTCCGGTCATTGTGGCCGCACTGCCTTAGTGAAAAGTTTGAAGAAATTATTGGTGGTGGTGGCTGCCATCTGTTCATAACTGAGCCCATGCACATCGGCCAGCATGGTGGCAGTCTCGATCACAAACGAGGGCTCATTGCGTTTGCCACGGTGCTTTTGTGGAGCCAAAAAGGGCGCATCGGTTTCTACCAATAACCGATCCAGCGGGACTTTTTTTGCGATGGCGCGGATTTCGTCTGATTTCTTAAACGTCAAAATCCCCGAAAACGACACGCTCAAACCCAACTCCACTCCGATTTCAGCGAGTTTCGGGCCTGAGGAGTAGCAATGCAACAGGGCCGGAAAGGCCCCCTTCCCCATTTCATCCGATAAAATCCGGACCATGTCGGTATCACAATCGCGCGCATGGATCACCAGCGGTAGTTTCGTCAGCCGCGCGGCATTGATATGGGTGCGAAAGACCTGTTCGGCAACATCTCGCGGTGCTGTATCATAATGATAATCAAGCCCAGCTTCACCGATACCAATACATTTGGGATGTGCCGATAGCTCCAGCAAACGTTCAAGCGGCACATCCGGCTCATCGACGACACCCAATGGATGCGTACCAACGGTGCACCAGATATCGGGATCGCTCTCGGCAATCGCCGCGTAATTGCTGAATTTGGCAACACGTGTGGAAATCGTCACGATGCTGGAAACACCCGCCGCTTTGGCGCGGGCAATAAAACCAGCACGGTCTTCTTCCAGTTCCGGAAAATCGAGATGGCAGTGGCTGTCAACAAGCATCAGGCTCTGGTGTCCTGTGCAGTTGTATCCTCCTCGACATAACGGGGGAAAAGGCCAGACGGTGCTGGTAACATCCGTCCCCCCTCCTGGCGTCCCTTGCGACCCACATGGCTGAAGTCACGGGAGTTTTCGGGTACGCCGAGCAAATCCAGCAATTTAGCGCAAGACACCGGCATAACCGGTTGGGCCATAATGGCTATCGCACGCAAAACCTCACTGGTCACAGCCAGAATAACCTCGAACCGTGCCTGATCGGTTTTGCGGATGATCCACGGTTCCTCTGTTGCGAAATAGCGGTTGGCCTCGGCCACAACACGCCAGATTTCACCCAGAATTTGGTGCAAGGCGAAATTCTGCATCAGTTGACGGCATTTTTCAGGGAGACCATCGGCTAAAGCCAGAATGGCTTCATCCTGCGGCAAGAGATTTTGTAATTGTGGAGACGTGCCACCCAGATTTTTGGCAATCATCGAGAGTGATCTTTGGGCCAGATTACCGAGATCATTGGCAAGATCTGCATTGATGCGCGTAACAATCGCCTCATGCGAATAATTGCCATCCTGTCCGAACGGCACTTCACGCAGGAAGAAATAACGGAGCTGGTCAACCCCGTAATGATTGGCGAGCGTAAAAGGATCAATCACATTGCCAACCGATTTGGACATTTTCTCGCCACGGTTGAACAAAAATCCATGGCCGAAAACGCGTTGGGGTAACGGCAACCCGGCCGACAGCAAAAAGGCAGGCCAATACACAGTGTGGAAGCGCACAATATCCTTGCCGATAATGTGGACATTCGCGGGCCAGAAATGCTTGCGCTCGGCCTTTTCATCGGGAAAACCGGTAGCAGTCAGATAGTTGGTTAGCGCATCGACCCATACATACATGACATGTTTGGGATTACCCGGCACGGGAATGCCCCAATCAAATGCCGTGCGGCTGACCGAGAGGTCTTTGAGGCCTGATTTCACAAAACTGGTAATCTCGTTACGCCGCTCATCCGGGCCAATAAAATCGGGATGGTCCTGATAATGCTTGAGCAAAGGTTCCTGAAAATTCGATAGGCGGAAGAAATAGCTTTCCTCTTCCACCCATTCTACAGGTGTGCCTTGTGGCCCAAGGCGCTCGCCACCGGGGCTGACAGTGGTTTCGGCTTCGGAATAATAGGCCTCGTCGCGGACCGAGTACCATCCGGCATAAGTGGCCAGATAGATATCGCCTGCTTCCTCCATCCGGTTCCAGATCGCCTGGCACGACAGTCTGTGCCTCTCCTCGGTGGTACGGATAAAATCATCATTGGATGCGTTCAGCGCTATCGCCATATTTTGAAAATTGGCAGCATTGCGATCAGCCAGAGTGCGTACGTCGATGCCCTCTTTCTGGGCCGTTTGAAGCATTTTCTGGCCATGTTCATCGGTGCCAGTCAAAAAGAATACATCAAAGCCATCCAGCCGCTTGAACCGGGCAATCGCATCGGATGCAATCAGCTCATAGGCATGGCCGATATGCGGAGCCCCGTTCGGATAGGAAATAGCCGTTGTCAGATAAAATTGCGGCTTCATGCTCATACCCACCTCGTGCTGTCCATCATCCGATCAAGCCGCCAGCGAACGACGCATTGCGGCAGCCAAATCGACAAATAGGGTTAGGGCAAATGCCCGTCGATCCAGATTATAAGCATCGACATCGCGCATAGCGCGGTCGGTCTTTTCCCATACCTCGGCAAAAGGCGCAAGGGAGCGTGGTCCCTCACCTGCCCTTTGCCTGATTTGTTCGCTCAACCAGTCAAAGACGGTATCGCGCATGATTTCAAAATCCGCCCGCCCCTCTTTACGACCAAAAGCATCGGACATCGACATCACTTCGGCGTGATTGTAGTCGGGCAATTGACCCAACAAGCCGCGCACATGATCGGCTACAGCCAAACTACGCTCATTCAAGCGCTGGAATGCCAGTCTGGCCGAACCTTGTGCGGACTCCGCCGCCTGGCGATTGAGGGCCTCATCAGGTGCTTGACCGGATTGACGCAAAATCTCTTCGATATTTTGGAGTTCCAAGGGCAAAAACGGTAAAACGCGACAGCGCGAGCGAATGGTCGGCAGCAATCGACCAACAGCTTGGGTCACCATCATGATCACCGAACGAGGTGGCGGTTCCTCGATGGTTTTCAGAAGGGCATTGGAACTGTTGGAATTGAGCTCATCAGCGCGGTCGATAATCATCACCCGCCAGCCGTCCCCTCCAGATGTGGAGGCAAACACCCGCATGGCATCACGCGCCAGAGCGACATTGATGATCGAAGGAACAGGTTTCTTTTCACTCTCGGCCTGTCTGCGCAAGACGAACAAATCGGGATGCGACAAAGCCAGCACCTGCCTTGTGGCGGGGGCATCGGCAGGAATATCCAATGTGCTGGCAGCAGAGATCGTCTGTCCTTGCGGGCGTGACAGTAAAAAGCGGGCAGCACGATAGGCGAATGTGGCTTTTCCGACCCCTTCGGGCCCTGCTAAAATCCAAGCATGATGCATTCGGCCAGAATTATAGGCGTCCAGAAAACTTTGCTCGGCTTTCTCAGCTCCCAGCATGATCCGTGATTCACGGGGATGTGGGGCATTGGCCAGCCGATCATCGGTGTTGGGGTCAAGTGGCAGCATTACACCTGCCCCTTGCGCGCCTTGAACCGGTCAATGACCACCTGCCAGATGTTTTCCTCGATCTGGTCCATCGTTTCCGTGGCATCGATTATAACCCAGCGGTCGGTCTCAGCCCCTGCCAAGGCACGGAATTTACCCCGCAATCCGACATGATAGCCCAAAGACTGGTTTTCAAACGGATCAACGGCCCCATCCCCGCGCCGTTTGGCCGCGCGTTTCAATCCCTCCGCCGCAGGCAAGTCCAGCAGGAAGGTGAGATCGGGTCTGGTATCGCGCACCACGAATTGATCCATCATCTCCAGATCGGATTCCTTGATGCGACCATCCAGCCCCTGATAGGCGCGGGTCGAATCAGAAAAACGGTCGCAGACAACCCAATCACCGCGTGCCAGTGTGGGGCGGATCAGCTTTTCAAGATGCTCGCTGCGCGCGGCATAAAAAAGCATGACCTCGGCCATCGCGGTGAAGCGTTCAGTGCCATGATCGAGCAATAAATGACGGATTTTCTCTGCCCCGGGTGAACCGCCCGGCTCTCGTGTTGCCACTGCGTTGATCCGTAATGCGGTCAATCGGGCAAGGAGTCGTTTGCATTGTGTGGATTTTCCGGAGCCTTCACCACCCTCAAAGGTGATGAACATCCCCCGTGAGCGTGAATGTGAACTCGCTTTCATCGAAAAATTTCAATCCCTGCAAATCATTGATGCGTGACAATGCCTTCATTCATCCAGCATGGCAATCATATCGACCAATCATCTGATAAAAAAAGTGGAAACGGGTGCCTTCAGGCCCCTTTATTCCAGCGTTGCACGGGAACCGTCGCCGGAACAAATCCGTTTGATTGAACAGAACCCGGTGATGACAATTTTGGCGCTGGAGAGGTTTTCTGTGTGCCTGAGGGATCATCGGAAGACGAGAATTGCTCGGGCCGCACAGGTGGCAAAGGCACTGATACAATTTGCGGTGCGTCGGTTTGGGACGCTGTCATGTCGATCACGTCTTTAGGTGACAGAGTGGGTCTGGTGGTGTTGAGGTCGGCAAATTGCGGTCTGAAACCCGAATCCCCAATGGCGAAGGGACGCACAGGAGGCAAAGGAAGACCGGTTTCCCCGTTCGAGAACTGGCTGATAGGCTGTTGATCCGGTGCTGCCCCATCCTCGATATCGATGCGCAAAGCGGGTTGGGACTGTGCAGCGCTTGTTTTTGCACTTGCGACAACAGGATTTGCTCCTGTCCTTCCCAATTGGGCTGGAGTGCCATCAAATCGGAGAGAAGCCAGCAACATGGCTGTATCATCGGCAGAAACCGGCGCACGTCCGATATAATCGACTTTCAGTCGCGCGGTACCCAAATGTTTGAAATTCAAACCAATGGCTACCTGTTCGGACACATCAACCAGGCGATTGCCATGGAAAGGACCACGATCATTGACCCGTGCGATGATCGAGCGACCATTCAAAACATTGGTAACCCGCACATAGCTTGGCAAAGGCATGGTCGGATGAGCGATAGACACTGAATTGCGGTTAAAAACCTCCCCATTGGCCGTTTCGCGGCCATGGAAGCTCGGGCCATACCACGAGGCCAATCCAGTCGCCGAATAGCCTTTTTCTTCTCGCGGCACATAGAGCTTGCCGGCAACCGTGTAAGGCTTTCCGGTCTTGTCGTAACCGATGGTTTTGGGAGGTGTGTCAGATTCAGATTTGGTCGAAGCTTGCGCCACCACATCTGACGCCACCGCGTTCAATTTCGCTTGTGGCATACATTGCGCGACGCACAGACCGATAACGCAAATAACAAAAACCCGCACCAAAGCGCATGGTGCCGCAGGAACTGCATGGATCAATCTGGTCAATGGAAAGTCAGCTTGTCTATTCATTAACGAAAACCTAACGCGATTTTCGCCACCTGACAACATTAAAGAACGATTAACGCCTAAGCCAATTCACTTATTATTAACGCCATAATATTCCATACCACGGTCTAAATCGATATTTTGCGATGTTTAATCGTCAAACATTCAAATCTGCGCGGTAATGCGTCGATTGATGAGCAACAAGGCAATCCCCGCGATTCCTGCAAAACCGGTCAGCAAGAACGTCAGCATCACAATCACATCGACATTATGCAGGCCGATGGCATTCATCAGCAAAAAACCAAGACCCCGTTGCGAGGCAAACATTTCGCCCAGCAAAGTGCCGATCAGGGTCAGCGAAAACCCGATTCGCAATCCCGCAAAAATTTCGGGCAAAGCGGAAGGAAAAATCACCTGTTGGATTGTTGCAGTGGTTGATAGACCCATCACGCGGGCTGTTTTCAATAAGACTGGCTTTACATTTCGCACGGCGTTCAGGGTAAAAAGTGCGATCGGAACAATACCGTGAATCGCCCCGAAAGCCACTTTAGCCGAAAGGCCCAACCCGAAAATAAGGAGCAAAATCGGATAGAGCGTAATTTTGGGGACTGAATAGACCGCAATCAGGAATGGTTCGAACACGTCGCTGGCAAACCGCTTGATGCCTAGCCAAAAGCCGATCGCTAGCCCCGATACAACAGCGATGGTCAAAGCCATTAGAAACGCTTTTCCCGTTTCGGTGAGATGGGTAACAAATTGGGCGGTGGTGACGAAACTGGCAGTAAATTTTAAGGTGGCCATGGGTGAACGCAACGCAATGTCGCCGATCACGACATACAAGCCTTGCCAGATCACAAGGATAGCAAGCGTAAGCCACCCCATATTCTCGATCAGACGGCGACCTGAACCGCTCATTGAAGCCCCCGTCTTTTAAGCAGTGATTTTTCCCAGCGTGAAATCAACATGTTGATGGTGATCGAGGCGGTCAAGATCAGAATAATCAGCGGGTACATCGTAGCATTATCGAAATTATTGTAGGCAAAGCTGATTTCGTACCCCATCCCTCCGGTCGACATGATAAATTCAGCGCCAATCACCCCAATCAGCGAATAGGCTACCGCAAATTTAGCACCGGTCAGAATGTAGGGAGCCGCCGAAGGCAAAGTAATCTTAAGGGCGGTTTCAAACGGGTTCATGCCGTTGACCCGCGCAGTTTTGAGCAGGACACGCGGCACCCGGTCCAGTCCGTTCAATGTATTGACCACGACAGCGACGAAGCCCAGCATCACACCGATAAAAATCTGTGGCGCGTCGCCCAAGCCTAAAAGTAAAATCAGCAAGGGATAAAAGGCGAATACAGGTATCGCATAATAGGTGGCAAACAAGGGGTCCAACGTCTCGCGCAATCGCCGCAACCGGTGGATCAGCAATCCTGATATGACCCCCATTGACACGGCAATCATGAAGGCGATCGCGGCATTGCCCATGGTTTTAGCAATAGCTTTATTGAGTTTGCCGGATGCGAGCATAGAATAGAGATCGATCACCATTTTATGTGGTGCCTGCATGGTCAACGGATCAATCCGGCCGATCCGCACCATCACTTCAAGCATACCCAGAAGTGCGGCGATCAAAGCGAGACGGATCAATCCGGCTTTAGTCATGGCCGTGCGTCCTTTTTGCCGATGGCCTTCATTGATTCCACCCGCAAGGAGCGCCAAAGCCGGGCCGTTACAGCACCGAATGCGTCCTCTTCGACAATCCGGCTGTCACGGTCACGCGGCCAGTTTGTTTCGACAATATCAATCAACTGTCCGGGTCGTGATGACATGACACCGATCCGGTCGGCCAGCATCGCAGCTTCATCCAGTGCATGGGTGATCAAAAAGATTGTCGCGCCGGTCTTGCGCCAGAGCGACAGGATTTCATCACCCATGAGCAACCGGGTTTGCTGATCAAGTGCCCCGAACGGTTCGTCCAGCAGAATCAGGCGAGGCTCGGTCACCAAAGTGCGGGCAATACAGACGCGTTGGCGCATTCCGCCCGATAATTGCGAGGGATAGACATCGGCAAATTCACCCAAACCCATCATCGCCAGCGCTTTTTCAACACGCTCATCCTGCTCGCGCCGATCAAGTGCCATGCGACGCAGGCCGAATGCGATATTATCGCGCACCGTCAGCCAAGCAAAAGACGCGTCTTCCTGAAAGACCACGCCGATTCCGTCGGGACAGGAACCGTTGATCGGCTTACCCTCGAAGGTAATGCTGCCTTTTGTAGGAGTGGACAGGCCGATCATCAATTCCAATAGCGTCGATTTTCCGCAGCCTGAAGGGCCAACAACTGCAAAAAACTCCCCATGCCGCAAATCAAGTTGAATCGGGCCAAGCGCATGAATGTCCTCTCCCGCTCCGTCAGGGCGGGAGAACGTCATTTCTACATCGGTCAAGCGGATATGAGGTTGGGTCATTGTGAAGATTTCATTATTTGAGCGGCTTGATGTCATCGGCAAGAAATTGGGTGTCTATCATTTTTGTCACATCAATATCACCCGATAAGGCACCCACTGCCTTTTGAACGTCGATGGCGCGGTTAAGTCCCTCCATGTGAAACTGTCCCGTACCCCAATATTCGATGCCAGCCGTGCGACTGTCCACGAGCGCACGCACGGATGAGCGCGCCACTGCTGGTTCGAGATTGTAAACTTTGGCAATGATATCGCCCGCTTCATCGGGATGCTGTGTCATATAGACCACCGCACGACGGCGTGCCCTGAGTACGGCTTTGATGAAATCGGCTTTGGCGACCGATTGAGAGCTTGAGGCTGCACCCATCACATTCGTAATCGGGGGTAACAAATCTGATGCTATCGCAACGGCGCGGTATTTATCCTTGAACTTTGCCCATAAAGGCTCCGGTACAGGCGTAATATCAACCAGTCCTGCGTCAAGTGCCGCAACGCCCTCGCCAAAACCTCCGGTTTTGACCATTTCAACATCTTCGACCTTCAATCCACCCGATTGGATGATCAGCGTCGCAAGACCTTGCGACGTGGAACGTGGATTGGTGTAGCCCATTTTTTTACCCTTCAAATCCTTGACAGATTTAATCGGGGAATCCGGTTTAACAGCCCAGACGAATTCTGCCACAGTCAGCACATTATCGCTGACAAATTTGATATCGGCGCCTTGCTGGATCGCGGCAATCACAGCGTTCGGGTTAACTTCCGCATAGGGCGCATTGCCTGCCAGCATATTCCGCAATGTTGTTCCGCCACCGGCCGATGACAGAATTCCGGTCACATTGGCCCCTTCTTCTTTAAAGAAGCCCTTTTCCATTGCGATGGCATAGGGCATTCCATTAGCCGAAACACCATAATTGGAAACGACAATTTCCTCTGCTTTTGCAGCTGAAAGGCCTGCAATCAGGGATACGCCGATCAGTGCCGATTTGAATTGTCTGCATTTTTTGATCATTTTGTTTCTCCCATCGGAATTATGAAGTCTTGTTGCTTGTGGCATCAGCCATCTGCCCGATCAGATGATCAGGAAACAGCCAGGATTTTTCGTTCGAGGCCTTGGTGTAAAAGTCTGCAATGTCAACCTTGTGGTGTAAAGTCGAGGTAATTTCGTCGTCTCCCCGGATCATGGCCTGTACACGCGAGGCGGGCATCTTGAAGGACCAGGACCGATTATGCTTGGGATTATTCTTGTCGCTGACGGATACAGACAACGAATGCAAATCAACTGTAAACGCCATCCCCTCGGGATGCTCCGAAAGCAGTGCTTTGAGTTCCTGATAGGTATCAACATCAATAATACCTGCTACAAGATTGTTTTTGAATGCATTTTCGTAAAAAATATCAGCAAAGCTTGGGGCCAGCACACAACCGATGCCGAATTGAACGAGCGCCCAGACAGCGGCCTCGCGAGAGCTGCCGCAACCGAAATTTTCGTCGGCCAGGATCATGCGTGATTGCTTGAAAGCAGGCTGGTTAAGAATGAAACTCTCAACCTCCCTGCCCTGCTCGTCATAACGCTCACCTCCGAACAAGCCCTTGCCAAGATCAGCAGAGGCTGTCCTGAGCCAGGTTGAGGGAATGATCGCATCGGTATTGATGTCGCAACGCGGAAATAACGCCATGACACCTTCGACACGTTCGACTGCAGTGCTCATCAAAAACACTCCGCTTTGTGATGGATCATCGACGAGTCCGGGATACAACCTGCCAAAGCCGCCGCTGCGACAACCGCCGGGCTGGCAATATGGGTGCGGCTTTTTGGGCCCTGACGGTTTTCAAAATTACGATTTGTTGTGGCAATGCAGCGTGCACCGGGCGGCACAACATCCTCATTGATGCTGACACACATGGAGCAGCCCGCATCCCGCCATTCAAAGCCAGCCTCACGGAAAATCACATCAAGCCCCAAGGCTTCCGCTTCGCGTTTGACGGACATTGAACCGGGCACAACCAGTGCACGCACATTCGCTGCGACATGACGGCCGCGCACAAGCGATGCAGCAAGCGTTAAATCGGATAGACGCGAATTGGTACAAGATCCGATAAAGGCAATATTGATCGGTAATCCCGATAATTTTTGCCCCGGATTTAAATCCATATAGCGGATGGCTTTGCTGATCCGATCACGGCGTGCGGGATCATCAACCTGGCCGGGATCAGGGACAACCCCGTCAATCGAAACAACATCTTCGGGCGTTGTCCCCCAAGACACCTGATGGCTGATTGTGGTGCAATCGATATGCACCTCCTTCTCAAACTCTGCCTGTGGATCACTTTGCAACCCGCGCCAATAGATGCAGGCTTGAGCAAAATCACTTCCTTTGGGGGCAAATTCACGATTTTCGAGATAGGCAATCGTCTTGTCATCGGGGGCGATGAAACCAAGTCTTGCCCCCAATTCGATCGACATATTGCACAGGGTTAAACGCGCTTCGATGCTCAAAGCCTCGATGACAGGTCCGGCATATTCGACTGCAAATCCGCGCCCGCCCGCCACGCCGATCTTCCCGATCGTGTGAAGGATCAAATCTTTCGCCGTCAATCCGGCTTGCAGCTTGCCTTCATACCAAATCCGCATCGGTTTGGGTTTGGATAAAACCAATGTCTGTGTTGCCAGAACATGCTCGACTTCGCTGGTGCCGACCCCAATGCCAAGGCAGCCCAAGCCCCCTACTGTCGATGTATGGCTATCACCACAGGCCAGAATACTGCCGGGCAAAGCCAGACCCAGTTCAGGTGCGATCACATGCACGATCCCTTGTGACGGATGATCGACGCCATAGTGTCGGATGCCTGCCGAGCGCGCATTAGACCGCATCAGCTGCATCAGTTCACGCCCTGTCGGATTGCTGTCTTCCGAACGGCCGGGCATGGTCGAGACAATATGGTCCTGGGTCGCCACCGTCAGATCAGGATAGCGCACCGATCGACCCGTTTTGCGTAAATTGTCGAAAGCCTGTGCGCTGGTGGTCTCTTGCAGGACATGGCGATCAACAAAAATCAGATCGCGCCCGTCATCAAGATGGCGAATGCGGTGCGCATTCCAGATTTTATCAAACAGCGTCAATCCATTTTCACTGTTCATCCCACCCACCGTTTCATGCCCTAAAAACCATATCTGTCACAAAGACCAAAAGTTCAGAGACGCTATGACATTACAATTTTTCATGTATCTTTGATAATGCAGCAGAAACGTGATTTATCAAATTTCATGATAAGCGTTTCAAACGAACACAAGGACTTTATTTTTACCAATAGTAATGCTTGACGAGCCAACATTGATAGTCACAATTTAATAATAAGATTATGAGAAAAAATCAGAGCAGATGACCAGATCACTTCCCCCCTTGAATGCGCTCAGGGCTTTTGAAGCCACAGCCCGCAATGGCAGCCTCACCAAAGCCGCCAGTGAATTGCGCGTGACTCAAGGTGCGGTCAGCCGGCACGTGACCCAGCTTGAGCAATGGCTTGGCTTGCCCCTCTGCCGTCGCTTGCGTCGTGGAATTGAAACAACGAGCGAGGGCGCGCTCTATGCCACCATGCTCAGCAAGCTGTTCGATGAAATCGACATCCAAACCCGCCGCCTGAAAACCCAACCTACAGGCAATACCTTGCGGATCAAATTGCCGCCCACTTTGGCCATTCGCTGGATGGTGCCCCGTTTGGCCCGTTTTCATGCGCTCAATCGCCATATTGATGTGCAAATTACGACGTCGCATCAGCCTGTCGATTTTGACCGCGAGGATATCGACGTCTGCATCCATTCTGGACTGGCTCCTCCCGCCAATACGATCAGCCTCAGACTGTTCGGGGAAACCCTGCTTCCTGTGTGCAGCCCCGGTTTGTTCCGCGACCAGGCCCAGCCAAAACGTCCTGCCGACCTCAGCCGTTTTGTCTTGCTGTGCTCGATGCACAGGCCCAATGATTGGCCCGATTGGTTGCGTGCCGCAAAACTGAAAACCATCAACGGCAATAATGGCCTTAAATTCGAAAACTCCGCTTTATCCTATCAAGCGGCGCTGGATGAAGTCGGGATCGCTTTGGCACAACAAGCCTTTGTTGAGGAAGATTTGCGGACAGGCCGTCTGGTCGCCCCGTTTAAACTGGCAGTCCCGACCCCCAATTCCTATTTTCTGGTTTACCCCGAGAGCAAGGCAAGCTCGCCTTTTGTCAAAGCCTTTGCCGACTGGATTGCTCTTGAAACAATCCACAAAACAGCGGACAGCGGTTAAAAATCCGCCTTTAACCGCTAGTCTATTGCCCATATTCCATGAATTCACTAACAGGACCCGCCGATGACCCCCGAACAACGCAAAACCATCGCCCGCGAATTGGCCCCTAACGGCACTTTGAGGGCCGGTATCAATCTCAGCAATTTTCTGCTGGTCTCGGGGCGGCATGACAATGGGGACCCGTTCGGCGTTGCGCCCGATATGGCGCACGCCATCGGCGAGGCGCTGGATCTTCCTGTCAAACTTGTGCCGTTTGAATCACCCGGTGCGATTGTTGATGCCACGGCCGATGACAAATGGGATATATGTCTGATCGGCGCCGAACCAGCCCGTGCCGCCATTATCAGTTTCACCAAAGCCTATGTCGAAATTCTGGCCACCTATCTGGTTCCCGCGGGTTCCCCGCTTCAAACCATCGCCGAAGTCGACAGCCCCGGCATCAGAATCGCTGTCGCCGAACGCGCCGCCTATGATTTATGGCTGGTTGCCAATATCAAACATGCCACTTTGATGCATGCCCAGGGCATTGACGGAGCCTTTCAACTGTTCGTCGACCAACAGCTTGAAGCCCTCGCCTGCCTCAAACCGCGGCTTTTGTCCGACGTCGAAAAACTCCCGGGATCGCGCATCCTCGACGGACAATTCACCTCGGTCCAGCAAGCCATCGGCACCCACAAGCACAACACAAACGGCGCGGAATTTTTAAGCGCTTTCGTTCGCCAAGCCACCACCAACGGCCTGGTAGCCAGCCTGATCGCCAAACATGGCGTCAATGGATTGTCGGTTGCTGCGGGGTGAATTTTTGTATTTTGAGACCAGTTTACAACTGAATGACGCGATGCAATCGTGTGCCGCGTTCCGGCCACACTGCGCCATCGGTTACAAAGTTCCGATTTCAGTCATGAATGACTCATCGGTAGAACTCTGAGATGAGCCTTAAACCCGGAAAATGTCAGCAGGTTGTGACTGAGGTGGGAACCAAAAAGAGTCAAAGTTTAAATTATTAATGAAATCATAGAATTAAAGAAAAAACTGGCGGAAGAGGTGTCCGCCACATCTACGTTTCATATGCTCTCAAATCACCTCAATATATCCGTTAAATAATTGATATAAAACAATTTATTATTTCATTGCAATTCAGACCATCTCACCTTATCTCATGCAATGTGTGGGATGGTATGTGGGATTAATATGAGCCTTACAGATAGACAAGTTCGAGCAGCATCCGTCGGTAGACATGCCGACGCAAACGGCCTTTATCTGGTTGTCACTGAAACGGAGCGAAGAAATTGGGTGTTTCGTTTCCAAATGAATGGTCGGCGACGTGATATGGGACTGGGTGCCTATCCAGCCGTATCACTAGTCGAAGCGCGTGAAAGAGCAGCAGACGCTCGGAAGTTGATCGCCGCAGGGACCGACCCGATTGAAGCAAGGGCTTCCGAGCAGCCAAAAAAAACCTTCAGTGATGTTGCTGATGAACTGATTACAAGCCTATCGGCTGGGTGGCGAAACGAAAAGCATCAGAAACAATGGTCCAGTACGTTAAAAATGCATGCTTCGAGATTGATGCTTATGGATGTCGCTTCTATATCGATAGAGGATGTTCTCGCGGTGTTGAAACCGATTTGGACAACAAAATCCGAGACCGCATCTCGTCTTCGCGGAAGGATCGAAGCCGTTATTGACGCAGCGACTGCACGTGGTTTTCGCAACGACGCAAATCCTGCTCGCTGGAAAGGTCATCTCGAACGACTCCTACCCGCGCGCAAGCGGCTATCACGCGGACATCACCGCGCATTGCCTTATTCTGAATTGCCTGCATTTATATGTCTCTTGAATCAATACGAAAGTATCAGCAGTCGAGCACTCGAATTTACGATACTGACAGCAGCCCGAAGTGGAGAGGTTCTTGGAGCAAAATGGTCTGAATTTGACCTCGAAAGGCGTATTTGGACAATTCCAGCAACTCGAATGAAGGCTTATAAGGAGCACCGTGTACCACTTTCAGAGCGAGCAATTGAAATTCTGACGTCCATAGAAGCGCTCGAAACAAATGAATTCGTATTCCCTGGAAAAAAGTCTGGACATGGTTTGTCGATAATGGCGCTGGAGATGGCGCTGCGGCGATTGGATTATGCAAAACGAACGACTGTTCACGGGTTTCGGTCGTGTTTTTCGGATTGGGCTACAGAACAGACGCATTATTCGGGTGAGGTGCGTGAAATGGCTTTAGCGCATTCTGTTGGGAATAAGGTGGAGGCTGCCTATCGTCGAGGCGACCTTTTCGAAAAGCGCCGTGATATAATGTCGGATTGGGAGAGTTTTTTATACTCAAAAAGGGGCGAGTGAAGCCAATGGCCGCGACATCCAAGAAAGCCAAGCCTTCAATCATAACGCGCGAAGCAACTGGGAGCGAATCCAGTGAAGGCAAGAAAACGAAAGGCATCGCAGGGAAAGGCGCTTGGTGGTCGATATCGCAAACCTTGGCTTGGATTGTGACGCGCGATTATCAGATCGTTGCTGGAGTCCATCCATTAATAACCCCATTCAACATTTTGGCCTATTTCCTTGAGAAGCAATCAACCTTTACAGAAATCCCTAAACACATGATGCTCGCGCTCGATGCCCGTAAAGAATTTTGGACCAAATGTGAAACCGGTGAATTGGCCGTGTGGGCCTCACGTACGCCAAACGGGGCAATGGAAATAGTCAGTGCTGCCGACTGGCTCACCATCGATAATCTCAAAGGGAATAATCCGGAATTTCCGCATGATGCGCTTGGTGGTCTTTATCAAGAAGCGCCCCGATATTTCAGGGCTGTGGTTTCAGTCGCAGACGCCCTCGCGGTTTGGCCACAATACAAATCAAACCGAACCGCCGTTTTCGAAATCAAACAGATCATTGAAGAGGCGATTCGCAATAAGGGAGGGCGTTTAACGGTAAAAGAGGTCGATGATTTGGAATTGAAAAATCGCACGGAAAATTCCACGCTCCCGCAGCGAGAGAAATTTCGTAAGGCCCTAATCTCAATGTTCGGTGCGGGTGAACGGGGACGGAAGCCCAAAAATAAAATTCCATAAAAAATATTTTTTCCGTGGAATTTTGCAATTATTGCAATGCTTTCCACTCGTTCTCAAATTGTACCTCACAGTGGTCGCCGTGATCACGTCATTGAGGAACAAAGCAATGTCTGACACCAATACTCAAGGCAACACAAAAACCGAACAAGCCCTACCCCTGAAGCGTCGAGCTTACTCCATTAAAGAGGTATGCCGCGCTTTCAATATTAGCCCAGCAACGCTCTACCGCATGAAGGCAGCTGGCCAGATCAAGCTTATCAAGGTCGGTGGTGCCACCCGTATTCTCGAAGAAGACCTCGTCAAACTCGAGAAAGGCGGTGCAATATGACCCGCCTCGACAATGACGATAATGTCCTGCCCGATGATGGCGTGGATCGTTGCGCGAATGCGGATCGACCGACAGAAACCGATAAAACCGAAATACCGATCGACGTCACAAATATTGATTTTCTTGAGAAGATTTTTCGGCAGGCACCAACGAGCGTTTACCTTGTGGGTTTAAGCGGCAATCCATCGCTGGCAAAACCAAGAGATTGGTCTGGACGCGGCGTGCCATGTGACGACCTGATCGAAGCCCTTGTGCCAACATCCCAACAGAACGCCTATTTTTCGTTGGCAACTTTTCGCGC
>CANGQA010000013.1 GCA_947455995.1 Hyphomicrobiales bacterium
ATGAGTGTCGAATCATCAAATAGACAGCAACGGATATCCAGATCATGACTGACAAACACAATGCCGATCATTCAGCCATCGACCCCAAACTGGTACGCCAGCTTGCCAAAATGCTGACAGAGACGCATCTGAGCGAAATCGAAGTGGAAAAAGGTGATCTGCGCATCCGTGTTGCCCGTCAGATCACCCATGCCGCACCAGTTGCTCTTTCGGTGCCTGCTCCCGCACCGAGTGCCGCCCCTGTGGTGACTGCGGCCAACCACCACACACAACCCAAGCCGAAAGAAGTGGCTGGCGGCGTGCCTTCACCAATGGTCGGCACTGCCTATCGTCGTCCCTCTCCTGAAGCCAAGGCCTATGTCGAGGTCGGCTCGACCGTGAATGCCGGGGACAAGATCCTGCTGATCGAGGCGATGAAAACCTTTAACGACATCGTTGCCCCGCATGGGGGAACCGTGACAGCCATTTTTGTTGATGACAAGCAGCCGGTCGAATTCGGTCAAATTCTGATGAGCATCGAGTAAACCTATCATGTTTGACAAGATCCTCATTGCCAATCGCGGCGAGATTGCACTGCGTATTCTTCGCGCGTGTAAGGAACTCGGCATTGCCACCGTGGCCGTTCACTCCACGGCTGATGCCGATGCCATGCATGTGAAGCTCGCGGATGAAAGCGTCTGCATCGGGCCTCCTCCAGCGACAGACAGCTATCTGAACATTCCCGCACTTTTGGCAGCCTGCGAGATCACGGGAGCCGATGCCGTGCATCCGGGCTATGGATTCTTGTCCGAGAATGCCCGTTTTGCAGAGATTCTCGAAAGCCACAACATCCATTTTATCGGGCCGAAGGCCGAACATATCCGCATCATGGGTGACAAGATCGAGGCCAAGCGCACCGCATTGCGGCTCGGTATTCCTTGCGTGCCCGGCTCCGAGGGTGGGGTGACCGAGGATGGAGAGGCTTTGAAGATTGCCGCCGAAATCGGTTATCCTGTTATCGTCAAAGCGGCAGCCGGCGGCGGCGGACGCGGGATGAAAGTGGCGCGCAGCGAGAGCGATCTCGTGAATGCACTGCAAACCGCCCGGACCGAAGCCAAAGCAGCTTTCGGTGATGATGCTGTCTATCTTGAAAAATATCTCGAAAAGCCGCGCCATATCGAAATTCAGGTATTGGGTGATGGAAAAGGCAATGCCGTGCATCTGGGCGAACGCGATTGCTCGCTGCAGCGCCGCCATCAAAAAGTGTGGGAAGAGGCCACCTCACCGGCCCTCAATGCAGAGGAACGCGAAAGAATAGGAACGATTTGCGCCGAAGCCATGCAAAAACTGGCCTATCTCGGAGCGGGAACAATCGAATTCCTGTATGAGGACGGCAATTTCTACTTCATCGAGATGAACACCCGTATTCAGGTTGAGCATCCCGTCACCGAAATGATCACGGGTATAGATCTGGTCAACGAACAGATCAGACTGGCTGCCGGTGCGTCATTGTCCTTTAAACAGGACGATGTGCGCATCAACGGACATGCCATCGAATGCCGCATCAATGCTGAACATCCTGTCACATTCCGTCCGTCACCGGGGTTGATCCAATATTTTCATCCGCCGGGTGGTTTGGGGGTCCGCGTTGATTCGGCAGCGTATCAGGGCTACCGGATACCGTCCCACTACGATTCGCTGATCGGAAAATTAATCGTCCATGGCCGGACCCGCAACGAATGCCTGATGCGCTTGCGCCGTGCACTCGATGAATTCGTGATTGAAGGAATTGACAGCACTTTGCCGCTGTTCCGCGCCCTTGTCCGTAATGCCGATGTTCAAAACGGCCAATACGACATTCATTGGCTCGAAAAATTTCTCAATTCTGGCGGGATGGACGACAAACTGTCCTAATCCCGCCTGAGGTGGGGGTACTGTAACGGATTCCCCTGTCATGCCTCATTCTGATCCCGATCCGATTACCGCAGACATCGTGTTGCAAGCCTATTCACTGGGTCTGTTTCCGATGTCGGAATCAGCCAGTGATCCATCGCTGTTCTGGGTCGAGCCGCGCATTCGCGGTTTGATCCCTCTTGATGGCTTTCATCTGAGCAAAAGCCTGCGACAGACGATTCGCTCGGGCATCTTCACGGTCAGCATTGATCAGGATTTCGACGCCGTAATCGGCGCCTGCGCCTCCACCCGCAAAGACACATGGATCAATCCGCGCATTCGCGCTTTGTTCGGAGAGCTGTTTGAACGAGGCATGGTCCATACGGTCGAATGCCGACAAAACGGCCGATTGGTCGGCGGACTTTATGGTCTGTCGATCGGCGCGGTGTTTTTTGGCGAAAGCATGTTCCATACCGTGACTGATGCGTCAAAAACCGCCCTCGCCTATCTGGTCGCCCGCTTGATCGTCGGCGGTTATCGCCTGCTCGATACGCAATTTGTGACCCCTCACCTGGCCAGTCTGGGGGCCATCGAAATGAACCACATCTCCTATCGCGGCATCTTACGCAATGCTCTGGACCAAACAGGTGATTTTCATGCATTGGGCCGTGACATCGCCGAGACACCCGACGACGTCATCCGCATCATCTTGCAAGCCAGAGCCTGACACGATACAGCTTATTCAACAGTCAGTTTGGCTGGTGCCTGTTTGGCAGCGGGTTTTGCTGGAGCAGCAGGCTTGGAGGGGTTAGCAGGCTTGGGCGGGTTAGCAGGCTTGGGGGGGGTAGCAGGTTTGGCAGGCGCTGCAGGTTTTGCCGGTGTGGCAGGGAGATCGCGGATGGGAGCCACATTGTCATGACAGCCTGTCAGCCAGATGTCATAGATCGGATGTTCGATCCCATGCAGGCCGGGGCTTGCGGCAAACATCCAGCCTGAAAAGATCCGTTCGATTTGGTTATTGAGTTTGACCTCGTCGACCTCGACGAAGGAATCGGTCTGCGGTGCCTCGGTGATCGGGCGGGTATAACAAGCCCGTGCTTTCAGCCGTAACGTGCCAAATTGCACCATTTCATCAATAGACACCGAAAAAGTAATGATCCGGCCGGTGATTTTATCCAGACCGGCAAAATCGGCAAATGCATTGACGATCCGCTCGGCCCGCACAGGGGCGCTTGTCAGGCCCATCACAGCACAAAGCAAGGCGATCCTCAGCATAAAAGGCAGAGCGCACGGCAAACTTGGGCTTGGTTGGGTCTTTATCACGTTCGATCCGCCAGAAATGATCTGTTAGCTCTCGCTGCAAAAGGCGGCAAAATCAAGGAGAGCACAACGTGTGATCGTCAATCATCAAACAAAGCAGAAGAGAGCCAAATCAAGAGCGGATCCGCCCTCTCCCGCTCTATTGGTCAGGCGGGGGTCCAAGGCTGATAGTCTTTGGCCTTCGCAGGTGCCTGCTGGCCTTTCAAAATCGAGCCTTGCGGACGATAGGCCAAAGCAGAGCCCGTATGGTTGGGTTGATGGGGTTGTTCCCATTCGCGTTCCACATAACCTTCTTGGGAGGGCAGGACATCGAGCTTGTGATGCATCCAGCCATACCAGCCTGGCGGAATCGTGGTCGCATCAGCTTCGCCATTATAAATGACCCAGCGGCGCACAATTCCCAAAGCAGGATCAACCTTGCCGCCACGGGTCTGGTAATAGACATTTCCGAACTGGTCTTCACCAACGCGCTCACCTTTGCGCCATGTATGAAACAAAGTGCCGACCGTGGCACCATTCCACCAGGTGAAAATACGAAGCAGGACCTGTTTCATCTCTATCCCTTTGGCCGTTCAGTACCATGTGCCCGTCATAAACGCTTTTCTCTCGAACAATGACCACTGAAACCTCACGGCATCACCGCAATCATTGAATCGAAAGACCGATTTGCGCCGGACTATGGCGAGACCTGCGCGCTCTGTCCAGTCCAACATTGGTTTTGTTGCGGTGATTCGCTGTGGAGAAGGTCATTTTCGCACTATGTATGCCCCAGAGGACGTGCAAGATTTTGATTCGATTGTGGTCTGCATGCGTGCCATGCGACCTGCGCTTGAAACTCATGACCTCATCCAGCCCTTTCGGGCGGGATGGGTTTTCTGTGCGAAATCCGATTTTTCTTCGATTTTCTAAACACTTGGCCAAGGCACAGGTCTTTTACCCATTATTCACAGCCCTACCCCCTATATGTAGTGAATTTGAATAATTGGCACACAAGACCTTGACGATGCGGGGTCTCATCGTTAGCGTCCGAATCCTGATCAACAATCCAAACACCGGCGCGGGACCAGTCAAAATCGCGGCGGATATGGACAAGTGCAGACCTGACATAAACCTTAAACGCATCAACCGTTCTTAGGCCTCACCGCCCGGGATAGAGGTTGAGGAGTTATTCTGGGTTAAGTGCGTGCTTTACGTGTTTTTACTCGGGTTTGACGCGCGAAAAACGGGGTCAGGATGGGGGGCTGTGGTTTTGGCCATGGTCAAGACTTCGGTGCCGTCCTCACAATCGTGACGGACAATGACACTGCAACTTTCATGAGGCCGGATGTTCGGCCAGGGCGGTTTTTCCGTCCAACGTTAGGGGACTCATATGCTTATCGACCGTCGCTACACTGCCAACGGACAATCACCTTACGACAAGATCACTTTCCGTCCGGCGACGAGCGAGATCAAAAATCCTGACGGTTCCATCGTGTTCCGTCTTGAAAACATCGAGGTCCCCGAACAGTGGAGCCAGGTGGCGGCCGATGTTCTGGCCCAGAAATACTTCCGCAAGGCCGGTGTTCCCGCCCGTCTGAAAAAGGTCGAAGAAAACAGCGTGCCTTCATGGCTGTGGCGTTCGGAACCTGATGAGAAGGCTCTGGCCAAACTGCCTGAAGGCGAGCGTTACGGCTCAGAAATGAGCGCAAAGCAGGTATTTGACCGCCTTGCAGGCTGCTGGACCTATTGGGGCTGGAAAGGCGGCTATTTCACAACCGAAGAAGATGCGCAGGCGTTTTTCGACGAGCACCGTTTCATGTTGGCGATGCAGATGTGCGCGCCCAATTCTCCACAATGGTTCAATACCGGCCTGCATTGGGCCTATGGCATTGATGGTCCGTCGCAGGGCCACTATTACGTCGATTTCCAGACCGGCAAGCTGGTCAAGTCCAAATCCTCCTACGAGCATCCACAACCGCATGCCTGCTTCATTCAGGGCGTGGCCGACGATCTCGTTAACGAAGGCGGGATCATGGATCTGTGGGTGCGTGAAGCCCGTTTGTTCAAATATGGTTCGGGTACCGGCTCCAACTTCTCGATGTTGCGGGGCGAAGGTGAAAAACTGGCCGGTGGCGGCCGTTCTTCGGGTCTGATGAGCTTTTTGAAGATCGGCGACCGTGCAGCGGGCGCCATCAAGTCGGGGGGCACAACCCGCCGCGCCGCCAAAATGGTGGTGGTGGATGCCGACCATCCCGATATCGAAACCTATATCGACTGGAAAGTGCGCGAGGAGCAGAAGGTTGCGGCCCTCGTGACCGGTTCCAAACTGTGCCAGAAGCATTTGAAGGCCATCATGAAGGCCTGCATCAATTGCGACGGCCCGGATGATTCCTGCTTCGATCCGGAGAAAAATCCCGCTCTGAAGCGCGAAATCAAGCAAGCACGCCGCGTGATGGTGCCTGACAGCTATATCAAGCGCGTCATGCAATTCGCAAAGCAGGGCTATACCGAAATCCAGTTCGATACCTATGATACCGACTGGGATTCCGAAGCCTATCTGACCGTTTCTGGCCAGAATTCCAACAATTCTGTCTCGATCAAAGATGATTTCCTGCGCGCTGTCGAATCCGACAGTGACTGGAACCTGATCCGCCGCACCGACGGCAAGGTCCACAAGACCTTGAAGGCCCGTGATTTGTGGGAACAGATCGGCCATGCCGCTTGGGCGTCTGCTGATCCGGGCCTGCATTTCAATTCAACCATGAACGACTGGCACACCTGCCCCGAAGCCGGTCCGATCCGCGCCTCCAACCCTTGCTCGGAATATATGTTCCTTGATGATACGGCATGCAATCTGGCCTCTCTCAACCTGTTGCAATTCCGTGAGGCTGATGGCCGTTTCAACGTGGAATCCTACGAACATGCCGTGCGTTTGTGGACGGTGGTGCTCGAAGTGTCGGTGATGATGGCGCAATTCCCCTCCAAGGAAATTGCAGAATTGTCTTACCGTTACCGCACCCTTGGCCTCGGCTACGCCAATATCGGCGGCCTGTTGATGACCGATGGTGTGTCCTATGATTCCGATGCTGGCCGCGCCATTTGCGGCACGCTAACCGCGATCATGACTGGCATTGCCTATGCCACATCCGCTGAAATGGCAGGTGAATTGGGTCCGTTCCCCGAATACAAGAAGAACGCCAAACATATGCTGCGGGTCATCCGCAACCATCGTGCGGCAGCCCATGGCAAGACCTCAGGCTATGAAAACCTCTCGGTGAACCCTCTGCCGCTCGACCACGCTTCCTGCCCCGACCAGACGCTGGTCGCACATGCCCGCGCGGCATGGGACAAGGCTCTGACTTTGGGTGAACGTAACGGCTACCGCAATGCGCAGGCCACTGTGATTGCTCCGACGGGGACCATCGGCCTGGTGATGGATTGCGATACAACCGGTATCGAGCCTGATTTCGCGCTGGTGAAGTTCAAGAAACTGGCTGGTGGCGGCTATTGGAAGATCATCAACCGCGCCGTGCCAGAAGCTTTGCGGACGCTTGGATATTCCGAAGCCGAGATTGCCGAAATCGAGGCCTATGCCGTCGGTCACGGCTCGATTGCCCAAGCCCCTGTGGTCAATCACGGCTCGCTGCGGGCCAAGGGTTTTACGGACGAGAAGATCGAAACCCTCGAAAAGGGCATGGCCTCGGCTTTCGACATTAAATTCGTATTCAACAAATGGACCCTGGGCGAAGATTTCCTCGTCAATGTGTTGAAGGTGCCTGCAGAAAAGCTGTCCGATCCGACCTTCGAATTGCTGCCTTTCCTTGGCTTCAACAAGGCTGATCTGGAACTGGCCAATATCCATGTCTGCGGCGCAATGACGCTGGAAGGCGCGCCGCATTTGAAGGTTGAGCATTATTCGGTGTTCGATTGCGCCAATCCGTGCGGCCGCATCGGCAAGCGCTATCTGTCGGTGGAAAGCCACATTCACATGATGGCGGCAGCCCAGCCGTTCATTTCGGGTGCCATTTCCAAAACCATCAATATGCCCAATGATGCCACCGTCGATGATTGCAAAAACGCATATATGCTCTCATGGAAGCTGGCTTTGAAGGCCAATGCGCTTTATCGTGACGGATCCAAACTGTCGCAGCCGCTCAACAGCCAGTTGATATCGGATGATCAGGATGAGGCTGATGAGGGGCTTGAGGCTCTGCTCAACCAACCTGCGGCAGCACGCGCCACCGCCATGGCCGAAAAGATCGTCGAACGGGTCGTCGAGCGTATCGAGCGGGTGCGCGACCGTGACCGTCTCCCTGACCGCCGCAAGGGTTACACCCAAAAGGCCGTTGTCGGTGGCCACAAGGTCTATCTGCGTACGGGCGAATACGAGGATGGCCGTATCGGCGAAATCTTCATCGACATGCACAAGGAAGGCGCGGCCTTCCGCTCGCTGATGAACAATTTCGCCATCGCCATCTCGCTCGGCTTGCAATATGGCGTGCCTTTGGAAGAATTCGTCGAGGCTTTCACCTTCACCCGTTTCGAGCCCGCAGGATTTGTGCAGGGCAATGATGCGATCAAGAATGCGACATCGGTCCTCGATTACGTGTTCCGTGAATTGGCGATCTCCTATCTTGGCCGCAACGATCTGGCTCATGTCTCCCCCGATGCCATCGGTTTTGATACGATCGGCAAGGGTGAAGACGAGGGCAAGGCGCCAGCCTCCTATAATGCCAACCGGATTGTCTCCAAAGGTCTGGTGCGCGGAAAGCCGACCAATCTGATGTCGATTGAAGGCGGCGTATCGTTCGAGGCCCGTGCGGCCGATGGTTCCTCGTCCTCGGCTTCGGGCTATGTCAGCATCGGCGCCACGGCTTTGAAGGGTGATCTCGACGAACAGACAGAAACACTGGTCGGCGAAGCCGAATTGGCTGGTTTGGGCTTTGCAGCCCCTGCCCCCAAAGCCGCTGCGGCGAAAACATCCGGCGGCATGGACAAGCGCACTGAAGCACGCATGAAGGGCTATGTCGGCGAAAGCTGCCCCGAATGTGCCAATTTCACGCTGGTCCGTAACGGCACCTGCCTGAAATGCGACACCTGCGGTTCAACCACTGGCTGCTCCTAATCATACGTCCCCGAAGGCTTAAACGCCTTCGGCGGTCTTGCCCTGACAACACCCCCGCCATGCCCTGCATTGGCGGGGGTGTTTGCGTGGGGTTTTATGTGTCTGCCATCACGTGAGGGATGGGATCGGGATAATACAGTTCCGGTGGATGGATTATCCACACAGTCGACAAATTGCACAGATCAGACTTGCCGATTCATCCCGGGCAAGCTAGCCAAGAAGGGTTGCCCTTGATTGGAAAGATCTTGGCTCTGGAAAGATCTTGGCTTTGGTGAGATCTTGGCTTTGGTGAGATCTTGGCTTTGGTAAGATCTTGGCTTTAACTGACCAGATGGGCGTTGTGCCGGTGTAACCCAACGGTAGAGGTAGACGACTTAAAATCGTTACAGTGCGGGTTCGATTCCCGCCACCGGCACCAGTTTTATCCGTAAAACCAAAAATCAACCGATATCGATCAACTCAACATCGAGCGCATCGAGCGGGCGAGTTCCAGTGTGGCCACCACGTCGATTTTGCCGGAACCGAGAATCGGGATGGATTGCGTCACCAAAATCGCGCGCGGCACCCATAATTCGGGGTAGCCTTGTTTCTGGGCATGGGCCAGCAGTGCCAGGCGATCCGCGCTGGCCATATCGGATACCAGAATGATCTGCTCGCCTTTTTTGGTATCCGGCAAGGTCACTGCCACATGGGTGGCATCTGGCCAGAGGCTGGCGGCAAGGCTTTCGACCGCGCCAAGCGAGATCATTTCGCCGCCAATCTTGGCAAAGCGTTTGGCGCGGCCCTTGATGGTGATAAAGCCGTCCTGATCCACCGTCACAATATCGCCGGTATCATGCCAGCCGCCATCGGGTGGCACCAGAACACCGGGTTCGCTGGCGAAGATATATCCCGCCATCACATTGGGACCGCGGATATAAAGACGTCCACCCTCGGCAATGCCTTCGACCGGATCAAGGCGGTATTCCTGCTCCGGCACCATGCGGCCTACCGTGCCGGGGCGGTTTTCTTCGATCGTATTCAGTGACACCACTGGCGCACATTCGGTGACGCCATAGCCTTCCAACAGGATTGTACCTGCTTTGGACCACATGCGGCGGGTTTCCTCTTTCACCCGCTCCGCGCCTGCGACGACAAATTTGACCGTGTCGAAATCGCCGGCGTCACCGGCACGCCACCAGCCTTGCAAAAATGTGTCGGTACCAAGCAAAATCGTCGCCTTGGTTTCACGCACCAGTTTGGCTACTTGCCGATACTGGATCGGGCTGGGAAACATGACAATCCGCATGCCCGTGTAAAGACCCAGCAAGAGACCGCCCAACAGGCCATAGGAGTGGAAAATCGGCAAGGGATTCAACAGGATTTGCCCTGTTGCCAGTGTTGGCCCCATATGCTGGCGCACCTGATCGACATTGGCAATCAGATTGGCATTGGTCAGCACCACACCCTTGGGTTCGCCCTCGGAGCCCGACGTATAGAGCACCACCGCCGCCTCATGCGCACCCAGCGCGTGCCGGTTGTGATAAAAGCGTGCCAGTTGCGCCTTGAAAACGCCCATCACCTTGTCAGCCGATGTCAGGGCCTTGCGCACATCTTCGAGGTAAAGAAAACGGATCTTGCCGTCCGCGGACAAGCCCGACACAATCTCGTCCAGCTTGGCAAGTTCTATGAATTTATGCGAAGTGATGATGGTGGAAATCTCTGCCGAATTGACAGCCGAGCGCAGGTTTTTGAGCCCCGCGGTAAAATTCAACGGCGAAGCCACCCGCCCGTAAGCCGATAAACCGAAAATAGTCACAGCAGCGGCATTCACGCTGGGCAGCAGGATGCCAACAGTTTCGCCCCGCTCCGTCTCGCGGGCAAAAGCCTTGCCGAGCACAAGCGCGCCAAGAATCAAGCGGTTATAGCTCAAAGGAGAGCGTTCAGGATCTTCAATCGCCAGCGTTTGACCGCCGAATTTATCGCGCGCCCCCAGCAGGGCCCCGAATAGTGTCTGCTCCACCCTCAAATCAGGCATTTTTTGGCCCTTATACTATTGTATAGTATTGAGGTTAGTCATTTATCGACAGCCTGCAAAGAGAAAATGCAAAAAAACAGAAAATAAACACATGAAGTCAATACGAAGGCGCGTTGGCAATCGGTTCCTGATAGGACAGACCCATATCCCAGGGGAAGTAAATCCAGGTATCCTGGGACACTTCGGTGACGAAAGTATCCACCAACGGCCGGCCAGCCGGTTTGGCATAAACGGTCGCAATATGGGCATTAGGCAGCATATCACGCACGATTTTGGCGGTTTTGCCGGTATCGACCAAATCGTCAATCACCAAAATCCCGCTTCCATCGGGTGACATTTTCAAAATCTGGTCAGTAATCGGCTTGAGAACCTGCAATTCGCCTTGCGATTTATAATCATGATAGCTCGCAATGCAGATGGTCTCTATCATCCGCAACTCCAGTTCCCGTGCCACAATGGCTGCAGGCACAAGCCCGCCGCGCGTGATGCAGACAAGCGCAGAAAACGGACCTGCCCCTGCCAGTCGCCATGCCAGAGCGCGCGCATCGCGATGAAACTGGTCCCAAGACACAGGGAAAGCTTTGGGATTAGCGAGATTGGCCATGATGGCTTCCTTTGAATTGATCAGACCTTGCAAGTAACAATTCTATCGTGGTGGTCATGCGTGCGATGGCAAACCGTCAAGCATGGCCTGTACCGCTTCTGCCGCCGCATTCAGCAATGCTTCATCTCGCGCGCGCACGACAATCTGGTTTTGGAAACGCTTGCCATCAAAACTCGGATAGGAGCCGATGATGACGCCCTCAAATGCCTTTTGGACAGCACCGAGGCCGGTGGCATAGGCTCCTTCTGGGCGCCCGCCGGAATCAATCGACCGAGCCAGTAATTTCGTCCCCGTTTTAAGGCGCGGCAGCACATTCTCCAGCATTGCCTGCATGATAGCGGGCACGCCCGCCATCACGATAATATTGCCAAGCATAAAACCCGGCGCCCGTGAAATGGGATTATCGATCAATTCGGCCCCGAACGGAATGCGGGCCATCCGCAAACGGGCCTCATTCAAATCGGCGGGGTTGGGAAAGCGCTCGCGCAGCATGGCCACGGCTCGCGGATCGTGATCGATCCCAACGCCAGCCGCTTTGGCGATGCAATCGGCAGTGATATCATCATGGGTCGGGCCAATCCCGCCGGTTGTTAACAGATAGGTGTAGCGCCCCGACAGTACACGCACAGCGGTAACGATTTCGTCCTCGTCATCAGGCACAATCCGCACCTCGCGCACATCAATCCCGACGGCGGTAAGATATTCGGCGATATAGCCAATATTCTTGTCTTTGGTGCGACCGGAGAGGATTTCGTCACCGATCACCAGAATGGCCGCTGTGACAAGAGATGTGTCTGACATGATATGCCTCGCTTTCGGGGCTGGAATAGATCAGTTTGAAACATTATTCTCAAGCCTGATCGCAGGAATAAACCCCAGTCATCAACCAAAATCGTCAGATTAAAAGACACAACGGGCTTGCCTTTGGGCGCCGTTTGAACCAATGACAATTATGACCTTTATTGAAGCTCACTCATCCCAGCGCCGACAGCCTGGCAAAATCAAGATTCACGGCCCGCAAGCCTTCGAGGGTATGCGTAAGGCCGGTCGCTTGGCTGCGGAGGCACTTGATCTGGTCTATGATGCCGTTCGCCCTGGTGTGACGACAGACGATCTCGACAGTCTGTGCTTCCAATTCGCGATGGATCATGGTGCCTATCCCGCTCCATTGATGTATCGTGGCTATCGCCGCGCCATCTGCACCTCGGTCAACCATGTGGTCTGTCATGGCATCCCCAATGATAAACCATTGCGCGAAGGCGACATCATCAATGTTGATGTGACGCTGATTGTCGATGGCTGGCATGGTGATTCCAGCCGGATGTATGCGGTTGGTGTCTTACCACGGCGGGCTGAACGCCTGGTGGAAGTCACTTATGAATCGCTGGTGCGCGGTATTGCCGCGGTTAAACCGGGCGCGACAACCGGTGATATCGGCCATGCCATCCAGCGATATGCCGAAGCAGAGCGCTGCTCGGTGGTGCGCGATTTCTGCGGGCATGGCCTCGGCCAATTATTCCATGACGAGCCCAATATCCTGCATTATGGCAGCCCGGGCGAAGGAGTAGCGCTTAAACACGGTATGTTCTTTACCATCGAGCCGATGATCAATCTGGGCCGACCACAGGTCAAAGTGCTCAACGATGGCTGGACAGCCGTAACCCGCGACAGATCGCTCTCGGCCCAATTCGAGCACACGCTTGGCGTGACCGAGACCGGTTGCGAAGTTTTCACCTATTCACCACGTGGCCTCGAAGGCTTCCAACCCGGCCTTCCTGAACGCTGAAAGCCCTGCCAATGACCGATGATCCTCCCCGCCCCCAAGACCAGAGCGAGGAGGACCACCGCCACGGCCACCGCCAGAGGTTGAGAAAACGTTTTGCACGCGTTGGCGCCAACGGGTTGCAGGATTATGAATTGCTCGAATTGGTTTTATTTCGGTCAATACCCCAGCGGGATGTCAAACCGCTTGCCAAATTGCTGATCAGCCAATTCGGCTCGGTCGCCGAGGTGATCGGTGCGCCGATGACGCGTCTGTTGTCCATCAAAGGCTTGGGGGAACAGACTGCTCTCGATATCAAAATTATCGAGGCCGCAGGGCTGACGCTGGCCAAAGGGGCCGTAACCAAGCGAGAAGTACTGTCCTCATGGTCCTCGGTGATCGAATATTGTCGTGCAGCCATGGCTTTTGCAGAGGTCGAGCAATTCCGCATCCTGTTTCTCGACAAGCGCAACGGCCTGCTGGCGGACGAACTGCAACAGACCGGCACGGTCGATCATACACCCGTTTATCCGCGCGAGGTGGTGCGGCGAGGGCTTGAATTGAATGCATCCGCTCTGATCCTTGTGCACAACCATCCATCGGGTGACCCAACACCGTCCCAAGCCGATATTGCGATGACCCGCGAGATTGCCGATATTGCCAAGCCATTGGGCATCATGCTGCATGATCACATCATTGTAGGCCGCAATGGCCATGCCAGCTTAAAGGGCTTGGGGCTGATCTAGTCCTTCGCCCCCCTGTCACTTTCGACAGGTTCAGGTGAATGGCTATCTCCCAAAATTCGATTTTCCTCGTCTCTTTGACCGATTCGGATGATGTCGGATGCGTTTTGGGCTTAAGCCTGATAGGTGGCTTGTTCTGGGTATGATCCTGCTATCGGGTACCCGCTGGGCCCATACCTGCGAGATGGTTGGTGGCTTTGCACTGTGCGAGCCGCGAGCAAATGTCCTGATCAGCGCGCGCGGAATGAAGGATGATGGGCTGGTGATATTCAACCAACTCGACACCTCGCCCGCTCAACGCTTTATAACCACCAGCCTTAAACTATCCATGCGGGGTGATGAGGAATGGGGCGGCGGGTTTGTCATGGCCAAGCGCGGTATCATCATCACACCCCATAATGGGCGCGATGATCTCAATGCCACCTTCACAGCCCATCAGGATCGCAACACACTCAATGCCTTCACCATCGGATGGGAGATGGTAAGGGCCGACAGCTATTATGCGGTATCGGTTGGCCGGCAATGGAGCCAGCGCACCAATCAGGCCAAAACTATTGTATTCGAGCAAAGCCAGACTGCCACAATCGAGGCTACGATGATCGAGCGCTGGAGCAATGAAGTGGTTTTGTCGTTGCAGCTGGATGTCGATACCCTGCTGCGCGCCGCCACATATAAAAGTTCACTCATGGTGCCTTTGCAAAAGGAGATGATGATCGGCCCCGAAATCTCCATCTATCGGGATCGCTCATTCCAGCGCCAGCGACTGGGCACCGCAATAAGCGGCATCAAAATGCTGGGAGGCGATTATCACCTTGCCCTTGGATATGAAAGCGACAGTCTTGCCCATCGCGGGCTTTATACCGCCATCATGACCTCACGCCGCTTCTAGGCGTGCAATCAGCCTTTCACGCGAAGGGTCGAACGCCCGCCATCGACGCCAATGACCTGTCCTGTCATCCAGCCGGATTCTTCACCCAGCAACAAACAGGCGAGCGGCGCGATGTCCTCGACTTCACCTAAACGCTGGCTTGCATGCATCCCGGCAATGGCCGCAGCCATCGCCTCGTTACCGGTCAGTCCTGCCGCGAGTGGGGTCCGCGTCAAGGACGGAGCAATGCAGTTGATACGAATTTTAGGGGCCAATTCGGTAGCCAAGGAACGGGTCAGAGCTTCAACAGCCCCTTTGGCCATGGCAATCGAGGCATGAGCCGGAAAGCCTTGCGCTACAGCAACCGACGAAAACAGCAACACAGAGGCAATGCCTTCGGATGCTTTCAAGCCAGCAACGGCGGCCTGAATGGCCAGCGCGGCTCCAAGCGCGTTGACACGAAAATCTTGTTCGAAGTCCGCAACAGCCAAACGCGCCAATGGCTTCAGATTGATTGTCCCAACGGCGTAGCACAGACCATGGATCGGTCCGTGACTTTGCGCTTCTGCGAGTGCTTGCGTGATCTGTTCAGGAACCATTACGTCACACAGGCTGCTTGTGGCGCCCAAGGATGTAGCAGCGGATTGCAGCCGGCCCTGATGGCGTCCGATCAGATGCACATGATCCCCCGCGCCCACCAAACGCTTGGCAATAGCCAGACCGACCCCGCCATAACCGCCAAAAATCACATGATTGCGAGCCATTCCACACATCTCCTGACGCTTCATCTGCGTATACTACGAGAGACAGCAGCATTTGGATCGGACAGACACGAGGAGGATGGTATGGCAAAAATGCGCAAAAAGGCCGATTTGCCCACCAAACCTTGCCAGACCTGCGGCCTGCCCTTCACTTGGCGCAAAAAATGGGCGCGTGTTTGGGATGATGTCCGCTTTTGTTCAGACCGCTGTCGCACTGGCAAACAGGGCTCGGCAGCCCGCAACCTTAAAGCGTGATACGACCGGGCCCGCTTTGTCGGGCAAGAGCCAGCGCTTCAGGAGTATCGAGATCAAGCATGATAGCCGGATCATCAATCGGGACTTCGACAACTTGCGCCTGATTGGCTTTGAGTAATGCGCGAGCGCCGTGATCTCCCGACAAAGCCATCACGGCCCCGAACAGAGCCCGCCTCATCACCACAGGATGACCCCATTGCTGGCGATAGACCGGCACTGCCGCCAACCGATCAGGGTGGTCCTGCAAAGCGGCAATGGTGACACGGATATGTCGCGCTGTAATCATCGGCATATCGCCAAGCAGAATGACAGCCCCCTCGCAATGATCGGGAACCGAACGCAATCCGCAAATCACCGATGACATCATGCCTGACGCATAATCTGGATTGAACACCGCTTGAACGCTTTGATGAGATGCGGCAGCTTCCACCTCGGCCTGTCGATATCCTGTCACGAGTAAAAGCGGTGATAGCCTCGCCTCAACTGCGGAATCAATGACATGCTTTATCAATGTCTTACCGCACAACTCTTCAAGCAATTTATGAGAATTACCCATCCGGCTCGAACGGCCCGCAGCGAGAATAACAGCAGCCCAGTTCATTCCACTGCGCCCAAATCGGCACGCAGTTGGCCACGCTGGACAATCTCCATGAGCAAGCCTCCATGTCCCATCCGCATCATATCGCTGCGGGTGACCTGAAGGCCTGCCATAAAGCGTTGCAACACCCAGTCAAAACCATTCTCTTTCGGACTGCGTGCACAGCCGGGCGCCCCGATCACCGGAATGGTCCGACCATCGGGACGGGTCCACTGCCCAAGCAGCAGCAAATTACCCGGATCAACCGGCAACCCGAAATGGATGATCGAGCCACCCGCCTGCTCGATGGCGACCGGAAGAACATCCCGCCGATCCGTCATCGCCGAGGCGCCGAACAGCACCATAAGATCAACCTCGCCCCCCATCCGGACCATCGCATCGGCGACATCCGCACTTTTGTGCGCCACCAGCACTTCACTCACCAGACTGGCATGCCCCAACTGCAACCGTTTGGCTAAGACATCGGATGTTTTGCGGATCACAGCAGGTTTTAGCCCCGGCAGACTGGTTGCAATCAAGCCGGCACGCAAAGGTTTGAAGGCCGCAATCGACACCGGCGACTGCGCTCCGGCCGCCGAGAAACTGCGCTCAACCAGCGCCGAAGGAACAGCGAAAGGAATGATTTTCACGGTAGCGACCATCTCGCCGCGCTGAACCACCCGCCAATGGGGCAAAGTGGCCACTGTCAGGGCCTCATCCACCATATTCATAGCGTCGATACGGTTGGCATCGACCTGCAATAGGCCATCGGCTGTCGCAAACAGATTGGCGCGCCCCGTGGCTGGACCATGTGCCATGACATTGTCGCCCAGAAGCGATTGCGCCAAGCGCGCTGCCGCCGTATTTTCGTCCGTATCGTCGGCTTCAAGCCGCGCAATGGTGACACGGTCAATCGCAAGGGCAGCAAGCCCCTTCAAATGCTGCGCCGTCAACACCACGCCTTTTTTGATCACAAGATCGCCCAGCCGGATGGAATGGGCAGCAATGGCCCCTTCGGCCTGCGACAAGGGAACATCGGCAAATATCATCACAAACCTGCGGAACCTTCGGGCTTTTTGCGTTGCGCAGCGGTAATTTCTGCCAGGATCGACAAAGCAATTTCTGCCGGACTGACGGCCCCAATATCAAGGCCGATCGGTGCATGGATACGGGCAAGACGATCAGCTGAAACACCTGCCGCACCCAAGCGCTCCAGCCGCTTTGCATGGGTTTTGCGTGACCCCAAAGCCCCGATATAGAAACAATCCGATTTCAAGGCAGCCAACAGTCCGGGATCATCGATTTTTGGATCATGAGTCAGCGCAACAAAGGCTGTGTAACGGTCAATCCCGACAACAGGCAAAGCTTCGTCGGGCCATTGGGCCAACAAATCGGCATCTGGAAAGCGATCCTTGGACGCAAAGGCGGTGCGTGGATCAACAACGATCACCCGATGCCCCAGCAGATGCGCCATCGAGGCCAGAGCCTGCGACACATGCACGGCCCCGACCACCACAATCCGCAAAGGGGGAGCCTGAACAGTCAGGAAAAAACGGCCTGTGTCATGCTCGATCATCCCGCTTTTGCCCATCCGCAATGCGGTTTCAATCTCCACATGCAGAGGATCGGCGGCTATCGCATCCGCCAGCACCAGACGCTGTGCTCCATGCGCCAGATCGGTCACGAGCACGCAGGCGCGACGGGCCGCCCGCTCAGTATTCATACCCTGCAGGAATGCCGCCTTCATGACACGACCTTCTCGACATAAACAGCAATCTTGCCCCCGCAAGACAGACCAACCTGCCAGGCGGTTTCATCAGCCACGCCAAATTCGAGCAGGCGCGGCGCCCCGGAACCGATCACATCAATCGCTTCACTGACCACAGCCCCTTCCACACATCCACCAGACACCGAGCCGAGAAAATGCCCTTCCTCGTCAATCACCAGATGGCTGCCGACAGGGCGCGGGGCCGACCCCCAAGTCTCAACCACAGTCGCGATTGCCACGCCGCGGCCGGCCCGATGCCAAGCCTCTGCCTGCTCAAGAATGTCGCTGTCACTCGCCAATGCCATCACGCACTCCCTTGATCCTGTTTTGCCAGAATAGGCTGATTTTACTGGCCTGTCATGAACAACCCGCTCACCCTGCCAATTTCAACCATGTTTTCGGATCATGATGGCGCGATGGTTCTGCGGACAGAACTTTGACCAGATCGGCCATCGCCGCCAGTGAATGAATAGGTCTGAAATCATCGACCAATGGCAACATTGTGCGAATCCCCTGCGCTTTGGCCTCGAAGCCACCGAAACGCAGCAAGGGATTAACCCAGACCAGACGGCGCGACGAGCGGTGCAAGCGGGCCATTTCCGCTTGCAGGCTATCCAGATCATCACGTTCAAGGCCATCAGTGAATAAGAGCACGACAGCCCCTTGCCCCAGAACGCGGCGCGACCAATCACGGTTGAAGCGATGCAGGCTCGCGCCTATCCGGGTGCCGCCCGACCAATCCTCCACCTGCGCACCGCACAGTGCCAAGGCCTCGTCGGGATCGCGTTTGCGCAAGGAGCGGGTCACATTGGTCAACCGTGTTCCGAACAAAAATGTTTCAACACGGCGGCGCTTATCGGTTAAAGCATGCAAAAAATGCAAAAAAAGCGGCGCATATTCGGCCATCGAGCCCGAAATGTCACATAACGCAACAATGGGCGGATGCCGCTGCGAATGATCGCGAAAGGCAAGATCAATGGTCGCCCCGCCTGCTCTCAGCGAATTGCGCAGGGTCCGGCGGGGATCAATCACCCCGCCTTTGTGAACCGCGACAAAGCGGCGCGCCCGGACCCGATCATCAGGCAGAACCATCCGGTCGATCAACTGTTTGGCATGAAGAATTTCGGACGCGGTCATTTGCGCAAAATCACGCGATTGCAGAATCTCCCGATCAGAGATCGTCAGCCGGGCCGATAATTCTTTTTTGTCTTCAACAGGCGGTTCGTCATTCCTGGCTTTGGGCAACAAGGCCTCTGCGACCCGTAAAGCCCCCGCATCGGGTTTGCGATCGGGATCATCGGGGGCTGCCGGCGCGCGCGGCGACATAGTGGCAATCAGCTTGTCGATGAAGGCCCGGCGACGGAAAAAAATGGCAAATGCCTGCTCGAAAAGCCCAGAATCTTCATGTTTTTTCACGAAAACCGAATGAAGAACCCAATAAAAATCCTTTTTACTGTGCGGATCCGCCACTGTGAGCGCCTCGACAGCATCCAGCACCGACCCAGGCCCAATCCGCATCCCCGCCTCGCGCAGGGCGCGGGCAAAATAGGTGATGTTGTCTGCAAGACGGCCCGACATCGACTGAACCTATCCCTTGCCGATCTCGCTCAACATTTTGGCAATGTCTGAGCCCTGCATTTTCTGGATATCGTCCTGATATTTCAACAATACACCGAGCGTATCGGACACCAGCTTGGGATCGAGTGCAACGGCATCAAGTTCAACCAGCGCTGAGGCCCAATCGAGTGCTTCGGCCACGCCAGGCACCTTGAACAAGTCCTGCTTGCGCAGGGCCTGAACGAAACCGACAATCTGCTTTGTCAGCAATTCGGGCGCTTGAGGCGCTTTGGCTCGGAGAATTGCCAACTCACGCTCTGCATCGGGATAGTCAACCCAGTGATAAAGGCAACGCCGTTTCAACGCATCGTGGATTTCACGCGTGCGGTTTGAGGTGACGATGACAATCGGCGGATGTTCGGCCTTAACCGTGCCAAATTCGGGCACCGAAACCTGATAATCAGAGAGAATTTCAAGCAAAAATGCTTCAAAGGCCTCATCGGTCCGATCCAGCTCGTCGATCAGCAACACAGGAGGGCCTTGGGGATCGGGCTCCAGAGCCTGCAACAAAGGCCGCTTGATCAGATAGCGTGCGGAAAACAGATCGGATTCCAGACGCGCCCGATCCGTAGCGCCCTCCACTTCGGCAAGCCGGATCGCCATCATCTGTCCGGCATAGTTCCATTCATACACAGCCGAGGCAACATCCAGTCCCTCATAGCATTGCATGCGGATCAGCTTACGGCCCAACATGCTGGACAGTGATTTGGCTATTTCGGTTTTGCCAACCCCCGCCTCGCCCTCCAGCAATAAAGGACGACCCATTTTAAGAGCCAGATAGACAACAGTTGCCAAGGAACGGTCTGCAACATAGCCGGTGTTCAACAACATGCTTTGGGTGTCGTCGATCGAGGCTGGGACAGCACGGATCATGCAGGCGGCTCCTTACTCAAATCTTCCGGACAAAATGTCTTGTCGGATATGGTCATTAGCAAAACAAAATACCTTGGCACTGGCGCACCAAGGTATCATTTGAACAGTTTTGGACCGGCAGGCAAACCCGAAACGGCGCGCCTGCAGATCCCGGTGGCGCGAAGCAATTATTTGCCAAGCGCCTTGGTGACTGCCCGCTTGGTCATGACATTGACCAGATTGGCACGATAATCAGCCGTACCGTGAATGTCGGAGATGAAGTTGCTGCCATCAACGGCGACACCTTCAACCGCTTTTGCATTGAATTTGGCTTTCAAAGCGGCTTCAAGACCTGCGGCACGGAACACGCCTTCATTGCTCGCACCTGTGACAGCCACTTTCACATCCGAACCCTTTTTGGACACGAAAACACCAACCATCGCATAGCGCGAGGCCGGATTGGGGAATTTCACATAGGCTGCCTTGGCAGGAACCGGAAAGGATACTTTGGTGATGATCTCGCCATCGTCCAGCGCGGTTGTAAACATGCCCTGGAAGAAATCGTCGGCGGCAATCTTGCGCTTGTTGGTGACAATGGTGGCTCCCAAAGCCAGCAAGGCAGCAGGATAATCCGCGGAGGGATCATTATTGGCGACCGAACCGCCAATCGTTCCCCGGTTGCGGACAGCCGGATCACCAATCCCACCCGCCAATGCTGCCAGGGCCGGAATGGCCTCGCGCACCAGATCGGATGTTGCAACATCGGCATGACGAACCATCGCACCAATGACGATATTGCGGCCCTTCTTTTCAATGGCTGACAGACCGGCCACATGACCAAGATCAATCACAGCCGAAGGAGAAGCGAGGCGCTGTTTCATGGTTGGCAGCAGGGTCTGGCCGCCAGCAAGAAGTTTGGCATCATCATGCTTGCCGAGTGCCGATTGCACCTGACGGACGGTGGTAGGACGTTGATAGGCGAAAGCGTACATTTTAAATCTCCCAATTCCTCTAAGCCCGTTTGGGGCCAAATATCTCGATGATCGCCTTATTCAGCAGCGAGCTTGTGCAAAGACTTCTGTGCAGCCCGCCAGACGGCTTGCGGCGAAGCCGGCATTGCAATCTGTTCATGGCCCAGCGCATCGGTAATGGCATTGATAACCGCCGGAGGTGCGGCAATCGCGCCAGCCTCGCCACAGCCCTTGATTCCCAAAGGATTGGTGGTGCAAGGGGTTGTGGTCATACCGATGTCGAAGCTCGGCAGATCATCGGCGCGCGGCATGCAATAATCCATATAGCTTGCCGTCACCAACTGGCCATTGGCATCATAATGTGCACCTTCCAGCAAGGCCTGACCGACACCTTGCGCGATCCCGCCATGCACCTGCCCCTCAACGATCATCGGGTTGATAATGTTGCCAAAATCATCAACTGCCGTCCAGCGATCAATCCGGGTGACGCCGGTATCAGGGTCGATTTCCAACTCGCAAATATGCACGCCGGAGGGGAATGTGAAATTAGTCGGATCATAAAATGCCCCTTCCTTCAGGCCTGGTTCAAGCTCCTGACCAGAGAATTTATGGGCAATATAAGCCTGCAATGCCACCTCACCAAAGGCCAGCGAGCGGTCGGTACCCGCAACCGAGAAACGGCCATCCTTGAATTCGATGTCCCCTTCGGAGGCTTCAAGCGCATAGGCCGCAACCTTTTTGGCCTTGGCCACAACCTTATCAAGCGCCTTGGAAATGGCCGACATGCCAACCGCACCCGAACGCGAGCCATAAGTGCCCATGCCGAATTGCACTTTATCGGTATCACCATGCACAATCGCCACCTGATCGATGCTGATTCCCAACCGGTCGGACACCAATTGTGCGAAAGTGGTCTCGTGACCCTGCCCGTGGCTGTGCGAACCGGTCAAGACTTCGACGGTACCGACAGGATTGACCCGCACCTCTGCCGACTCCCACAAACCGACGCCCGCACCGAGCGAGCCGACAGCCGCTGACGGCGCTATGCCGCAGGCCTCGATATAGGCCGAGAAGCCGATGCCGCGCAGCATGCCTTTTTTGGCACTGTCACGCTTGCGCTTGCCGAAGTTTTTATAATCGGCCATTTCAAGCGCCAGATCCATCGACGCTCCGTAGTTACCGGTATCATAGGCCATGATCACGGGTGTCTGGTGCGGGAAACTCTTGATAAAGTTCCTGCGGCGGAAGGCAGCGGGATCCTGCCCCATTTCGCGTGCAGCCACTTCAACCATACGTTCGATTACGAAAGTTGCCTCGGGACGGCCTGCGCCGCGATAGGCATCAACGGGTGCTGTATTGGTATAAAGCCCTTCCACTTCGACATAAATGGCCGGGATATTGTATTGGCCAGACAGCAGCGGCGCATAAAGATAGGTTGGTACGCAGCTGGAGAATGTGGAGAGGTAGGCGCCAAGATTGGCTTTGGTTTTTACCCGCAAACCGAGAATATGTCCTTTGTCATCCATGGCCATTTCGGCATGGGTGATGTGGTCGCGGCCATGCGCATCGGCCAAAAAAGCCTCGGTACGGTCGCCGGTCCATTTTACCGGACGGCCCACTTTTTTAGCAGCCCAGACGCAAACGGTTTCTTCGGCATAGATGAAGATTTTCGAGCCGAAACCGCCACCCACATCCGGCGCGATCACGCGCAACTTATGTTCCGGCGCAATGCCTATAAAGGCCGACAGCACCAGACGTGCGACATGCGGATTCTGGCTGGTGGTATAGAGCGTGAAGGCATCCTGACCGGAATCATAATCGCCGATTGCCGCACGAGGCTCCATCGCATTGGGAATCAGACGGTTATTGACGATATCGAGCCTGGTGACATGCTTTGCCTTGGCAAAAGCAGACTCTGTCGCGCCTTTGTCGCCCAGATGCCAGTCATAAACCTGATTGTTGGGGGACACATCATGAATAACGGGGGAGCCGCTATCGGTGGCATGCGCCATATCGATCACAGGCTTGAGCAACTCGTAATCGACATGGATTTTTTCGACAGCATCGCGCGCCTGTGACAAAGTCTCAGCAATCACTACGGCAATATGGTCGCCCACATAACGGACCTTGCCTTGCGCCAGTGCAGGATGGCTGCCCGCTTTCATGGGCGAGCCATCTTTGGAATGGATCATCCAGCCGCAAATCAGACCACCGATGCCGTCTTTAGCAAGATCATCGCCCGTCAGGACGGCAATGACCCCTTCGGCCTGCTGGGCTTGTGAAATATCAAGCTTTTTGATGGTGGCGTGGGCATGGGGAGAGCGCAAAAATGCGGCATGCGTCTGTCCGGGCCTGTTGATGTCATCGGTATATTGGCCCTTGCCCGTAATGAACCTGAAATCTTCCTTGCGGCGCACAGGAGCGCCAATACCGGTCGCTGACATCCGTTTATCCTCCTAATAAGCCCTGGTTGATCCAATGGTCGTTATGGGAAAGTCAAAAAATCAAGGGCATTGCATCCGATGTTGCCTGGCAAATATCCCTGTCAGCCAACATACGAAAGCAACGGATCGGGCCTCAATCAAACTATTTGGGCGCCATGGCATGGGCACCAGCAGCAACCGACTTCACAATGTTGTGATAGCCTGTGCAGCGGCAAATATTGCCTTCCAGCTCCTCGCGGATTGTATGCTCGTCGAGATCATGGCCCTTTCGGTTCACGATATCGATGGCAGACATGATCATACCAGGGGTGCAGAAGCCGCATTGCAGACCATGATTCTCGCGGAAGGCTTCCTGCATCGGATGCAACGCGCCATCATGGGCCAAACCTTCGATTGTCACCACCGATGCACCGTCACAGGTTGCAGCCAGCGTTGTACAACTCTTGATCGCCTTGCCGTCGACATGGACGACACATGCTCCGCATTGGCTCGTATCGCAACCGACATGGGTACCGGTCAGCAATAAATTTTCGCGCAAAAACTGAACGAGTAAGGTGCGCGGATCAATCTTTGCCGAAACCGCCTTGCCATTTACTGTCATCGAGACAGAAATCATCGAAAACCTCCCTGAATTGCCGAATTCTCGTTCTTGACCAGTCATCAACCTGGCTGACGCACAACCACGCTGAATCGTCTGCCACTCCGGCCGTAGTGTGGCTCAGAAATCACTGACACGACAAGCACGTTTTTTATCATTCACTGTTATAACCCAATTGCGTTGGGGATGATTGTGAAACGAGGATCTGAGCTGGTCAAGCCATCTCGTATCCTTAATCGTGCTGCCGATCATAATATTTCCGCATATTTATGCACATTTTCACCCTTATTTTTGACGGGAAGGACACGATCCCCCATCAAAAGACCTTGCACCCGAATATGCGATCAGGCAGGCGTGCCTCCGACTTCCTTGGCGAAATTGGCGAAAAATTCATCGGCCATTTTCTTGGCGACGCCATTGATCAGACGGCCGCCAAGCTGGGCCAGCTTGCCGCCGATCTGAGCTTCGACATCATAGGACAGCTTGGTCCCCTCTGCGACAGTTTCCAGCCGTACGACTGCGCCGCCCTTGGCAAAACCAGCCACACCGCCCTCGCCTTCACCCGAAATCTTGTAGCTGTTGGGGGCGTCAATATCGCTCAAAACAACCTTGCCCTTGAAGGTCGCGCTGACCGGACCAAGTTTGACCTTGGCAACGGCAACAAACCCGTTGTCGTCGGTTGTTTCTAGGCTCTGACAGCCAGGGATACAGGCTTTGAGAACGGCAGGGTCATTCAGTTTGGCCCACACATCGGCTTGCAAAGCAGGCAGAATAGCCTCCCCCGTCATTGTCATTGCCATCAGTCAGTCTCCTTTGAGCAGTCTGGTTTATCCGTATCCAGCACATTAGAGCCGAAATCCTAATCAGTTCCTATGCCCTGTCCACCGCTTTCTTGATGGATGCATGGCTATGCAAACTGTGCATAGGGGCGTTGACCTGTTGGCAGATCGAAAAAGCCTTGCTATGAAAGTGATGTTTGATTGTCAGGCAGACATCACCGTCCCGAAAAATAAAAGCGGCATGTCCTTTGCTTGGTCCTTTGAAAGCACCATCAATCATCAGGAGCACATTTGAGTGTGTATCAGGTGTGGAAGCCATGCGTGTTTTGGTTGCGTCAGTTCAATATGTCGAAAGTTGTGCAAATTGAGCTTGCACAACCCTTGCTAAATTCAGATGTTGTTATTGGACAAGCAACCAAAACCAACAAGATCATCGTCCAGGGGGAGAGACCAAAAGGATGGCCATCTTTATCCAACAACTCATCAACGGGCTCACGCTCGGGTCCATTTATGGCCTGATTGCAATCGGTTATACGATGGTATTCGGGATTATCGGCATGGTGAACTTCGCCCATGGCGATGTTTTTATGGTGAGTGCTTTCATAGCCCTGCTGCTGTTTATCGTGGCAACAACCCTGTTTGGTTTCGGGATTGTTCCAGCACTGTTTCTGGTTCTGGTGCTCGGAATGCTGATCACAGGACTATGGAACTGGACCATCGAGCGCACGGCCTATCGGCCTTTACGCGGATCATTCCGGCTCGCGCCGCTGATTTCGGCCATTGGCATGTCGATCCTTTTATCCAACCTTATTCAGGTCATTCAGGGACCACGCAACAAGCCTGTCCCGCCAATGTTTACGCAGGTGCTGCCGCTTTTCGAGGAGAATGGCTATACCGTAGGCATCGGCTACAAGCAGATTGTGATCATGGTGGTGACTGCCGTGCTGCTCGGCATGTTCTGGTATATTGTGCAAAAGACCCCGCTGGGTCGCGCCCAACGGGCTTGCGAGCAGGACCAGAAAATGGCGGCCTTGCTGGGCATTGACGTGGACAAAACCATTTCGCTTACCTTCGTGCTCGGGGCGGCTTTGGCGGCGGTCGCGGGCGTGATGTACATTATGTATTACGGCGTTATCAACTTCTCGGACGGTTTCGTGCCAGGCGTCAAAGCCTTTACCGCTGCGGTTCTGGGTGGCATCGGCTCGCTTCCGGGTGCAGTGATCGGCGGATTGCTGATCGGCTTGATCGAGACGATGTGGTCGGCCTATTTCTCGATCGACTATAAGGATGTAGCCGCTTTCTCCATTCTGGCCATTACATTGGTGTTCCTGCCCACCGGCTTGTTGGGTCGTCCTGAAGTCGAGAAGGTCTGAGCGATGAAACAAGCCACTCATTCCCCCTCCTCCGACGCTTTCAATCTTGTGCAAGCCCTAAAGGATGCAGGTTTTGCAGGCATGGTTACCTTCGGCCTGTGTGTGCCGATTGTTGCCTTTCGCGCCGAACAGGACATGGCCAACAAGCTGGTCTTGCAGCAAAGATGGTGGATGGCTCTGGTCATTACCGGTCTCGTGATTGTGTCGCGGTTGCTGTTTTCCCTGCACCAGCATTCGCGCCGAAACGACCATGCACACCAGAAATCTGCGGCATTTGCTGGTATTCTGGAGCAGATCAAACCCTTTCTTGCCCCTCTCGGTTTCGGCTTCATTACCATCTACCCTCTGGTCATGCTGGCCATGCATGGGCCGGGCGGATCGATCAAATGGATCGACAATTTCGGTATCCAGATCCTCATCTACGTGATGCTGGGCTGGGGACTGAACATTGTTGTCGGTCTGGCAGGTCTGCTGGATCTGGGTTATGTGGCATTTTATGCAGTTGGCGCCTATTCCTATGCCTTGATTGCCACAAAGGTAATCCCCGAGACCTTTCCGTTTCTCGGTGTTTGGGCCTTCTGGATTTGTCTGCCGATCAGCGGATTGCTGGCCGCTTTATGGGGGATTTTGCTCGGGTTTCCGGTTTTGCGGTTACGCGGCGATTATCTGGCGATTGTCACGCTGGCCTTCGGTGAAATCATCCGTCTGGTCCTGATCAACTGGGTCGATTTCTCCAACGGCTATGCAGGCCTGTCCTCGATTCCGCGTCCAAGCTTCTTCGGCATTCCCTTCAATGCCTCCGATACAGGCTTTGCGGCCGTGTTCAATCTGGAATTCAGCCCGATCTATCGCACCATATTCCTCTATTATGTGATCCTGGTGCTCTCGCTGATGACCGCATATGTGACGCTAAAACTGCGGCGGTTGCCTGTCGGGCGGGCATGGGAAGCGCTGCGCGAGGATGAAATTGCCTGCCGCTCGCTTGGCATCAACACCACCATTACAAAACTGACGGCTTTTGCAATTGGCGCGATGTTTGGCGGCTTTGCAGGATGTTTCTTTGCGGCACGACAGGGATTTATCAGCCCTGAAAGCTTTGTGTTTCACGAGTCGGCGCAAATTCTTGCCATCGTGGTGTTGGGCGGCATGGGCAGCCTTTTCGGGGTTGTCGTGGCCTCGATTGCGCTGGTTGGCGGCATTGAAATCCTGCGCGAATTGGACTTCCTCAAAGAAGTGTTCGGCCCGACTTTCGATCCGTCGCAATATCGGATGCTGGTTTTTGGAGTGGCCATGGTGCTGATGATGCTGTGGAAACCGCGTGGCCTGATTTCAACGCGCGATCCTTCGATGATTTATAAAGAACGCAAGGCCATTTCCGGCTCGATGGTTCAGGAAGGGCACGGCTGATGACAATGCCCTTGCTCACAATCGAACATTTGACCATGCGATTTGGCGGCCTTGTGGCTGTCAACGACCTGAGCTTTGACGTCCATCGCGGCGAAATTACCGCGCTGATTGGTCCCAACGGTGCAGGAAAAACCACGGTTTTCAATTGCATAACCGGTTTTTACAAGCCCACCGAAGGACGGTTAAGTCTGAAACATCCCGACAACCAAACCTATCTGCTGGAACGCCTGCCCGACCACCATATCAACTGGAAGGCCAAGGTAGCCCGCACATTCCAGAACATCCGTCTGTTTCAGGGGATGACGGTTCTGGAGAATCTGCTTGTTGCCCAGCATAATCCTCTGATGCTGGCCTCTGGCTACAGTATTCTTGGACTTTTAGGGTCAAAATCCTACGCCAGAAGCGAGAAGGCCGCTTTGGACAAGGCTGTTGGCTGGCTTGAGCGGATTAACCTGATCGAACGGGCCGACGATCCTGCCGGTGATCTGCCCTATGGCGATCAGCGACGGCTTGAAATTGCCCGTGCCATGTGCACCGATCCGGTCCTGTTGTGCCTCGACGAGCCTGCAGCGGGACTGAACCCGCGTGAAAGTCTCGAATTGAACGCATTGCTGACCAGCATCAGGGCCGACGGGCAAACATCCCTCCTGCTCATCGAACACGACATGTCGGTTGTGATGGCGATTTCGGACCATGTTGTCGTGCTCGATTACGGGGTCAAAATTTCCGATGGCGCTCCTGAGGAGGTCCGCAACGATCCTCGTGTGATTGCCGCCTATCTCGGCGTCGATGATGACGAGGTTGCGGCTGTCGAAGCGGAGGTCGGGTTATGAGCGAAACAATGAGTCCCCCACTGCTCGAAGTGCGTGGTGTCAAAACCTATTATGGCAAGATCGTTGCCCTGCGCGGGGTCGACATCAATGTGCGCCAAGGTGAGATCGTGACGATGATTGGCGCCAATGGCGCGGGAAAATCGACACTGATGATGACCATTTTCGGCAAGCCACAAGCACGCGAAGGGCAGATCCTGTTCGACGGACGCGATATTACCACTTTGCCGACCCATGAGATTGCCCGCCTGAAGATTGCCCAATCCCCCGAGGGGCGGCGAATCTTTCCGCGCATGACGGTCATGGAAAATCTGCAAATGGGTGCATCGGTGGATCAGGAACGGCATTTTGCCGAGGATTTACCTAAAATCTTTGCGCTGTTCCCCCGACTCAAAGAGCGCATCGACCAACGAGGCGGCACTTTGTCGGGTGGTGAGCAGCAAATGCTGGCGATCGCCAGAGCCCTGATGTCACGTCCCCGATTGTTGTTGCTCGACGAGCCCTCGTTGGGGCTGGCTCCGCTGATCACCAAGCAGATTTTCGAGGCCATCAAAAATCTCAACGAGACTGAAGGGCTGACGGTGTTTCTGGTTGAACAGAATGCCTACCACGCTCTCAAACTCGCCCATCGCGGTTATGTGATGGTCAACGGCTCCATTACCATGCAGGGCAGCGGCAAGGAATTGCTGGCCGACCCGCAAGTTCGTGCGGCCTATCTCGAAGGCGGACACCATTGAGGTCATGATGCACACGATTTTATTTGATGAAGGCGGACTGTTTGTCTTTTTGCTGGTCACCGTGTTTCTGGGCGGCAGCGGCGCCTATGCCACGGGCAAAGCGATGGCCAATAATTGGCATGAATGGCCGATGCTTGTGGTCTCGCTGTTTGGCTTGGGGTTAGCCGTACGCTTTATCCACTTCGCGCTTTTTCAGGAAAACCTGTTTTCGCTGCATTATTATCTGGCAGACACGCTGGTTCTGATTGTGATCGGGCTCATGGGCTTCCGCTATACCAGAGCAGGCCAGATGACCCGCCAATATCGCTGGCTCTATGTCCGCACCGGGCCCTTTTCATGGGCACAGCGCGATCAGGCCTCACAGGAGGGATAGAAACAACTGGATGAGGGCTTTTCGTAAAATTTGTGGTGTTTGACGATAATCTGCACCATTTTTGACCGTGACAGGCTGACGAAAAAGCGCAATCATCCAACCACCAACAGGGCATGAACTCCCCAAGGATTATGTCAATCATCATCCAAGGAGTTTATGCCATGTCGCGGGATCGACATGATCCATTATATGAAGGGGAGATTTTGATGAAAAAGACAATGATGACAGGCATTGCCGTCGCAGCCCTGATGGCTTCGGCTGGTTTTGCAAATGCACAGATCAAACTCGGCGTTGCAGGTCCCATCACTGGCCCGAATGCGGCCTTTGGTGCACAATTGAAGAACGGTGTTGAACAGGCCGTTGAAGACATCAATGCCGCAGGCGGCATTCTCGGTCAGAAAATCACTGTGTCCATCGGTGACGACGTGTCCGATCCAAAACAGGGCGTATCGGTTGCCAATAAATTCGTTGGTGACGGCGTTAAATTTGTGGTTGGCCACTTCAATTCCGGTGTGACCATTCCCGCTTCCGAAGTCTATCAGGAAAATGGCATGATCGTAGTCACGCCATCAGCCACCAATCCAAAGCTGACCGAACGCAACATGTGGAACGTGTTCCGCACCTGCGGCCGTGATGACCAGCAAGGTGCCGTTGCTGCCGAATATATCGCGACCAAACTGGCTGGCAAAAAAGTAGCCGTTATTCATGACAAGACCACCTATGGTCAGGGTCTGGCTGACGAAACCAAAAAAGCCATGAATGCCAAGAAAGTCAAAGAAGTACTTTATGAAGGCATCAACACCGGTGAAAAAGATTTCTCGGCTCTGGTCTCCAAGATCAAGGCATCAGGCGCTGATGTCGTCTATTGGGGCGGCCTTCACACAGAAGGTGGTCTGATCGTGCGCCAGATGCGTGATCAGGGCGTTACTGCTGTGATGATGTCGGGAGACGGTATTACATCTGACGAGTTCGCCTCCATTGGCGGTCCAGGCGTTGTTGGCACTCTGATGACCTTCCCACCCGATCCCCGTGATCGTCCACAGGCAAAGGCCATTGTTGCCAAGTTCGAAGCCAAGAAGTTCAACCCTGAAGCCTATACGCTTTATAGCTATGCAGCGGTTGAAATCCTCAAGCAGGCTGCCGAACAAGCCAAGTCGCTTGACCCGAAGAAGGTTGCCGAAGTCATGCATTCCGGCAAGGCCTTCAAGACCGTCATCGGCGATATCGCTTATGACAAGAAAGGTGACATTACCCGTCCTGACTACACCATGTACACATGGAAGAACGTCAACGGCAAAATCACTTATGTCGAAAACAAGTAAGCATCCGGATGCTTAACGAGAAAGGGGCAGCTCGCTGCCCCTTTTTTATGCCTGAATAAAGCCGAAGCGCTTGAATTCAGCCCAATTTGGCCAAAGCTGGGAAAGTTTCGATCAACCAATAGGACAATTCGGAAAAACCACCGGTCAAAAAGGCAATCCCCGTGACCACCAATGCCACTCCCGTCAGCCGCTCGACAATCGGCATGGCATGCCGGAAGCGCTGGGCAAGGCGGGTAAAACCTTCCAGTGCTGTTGCTGCCAGCAAAAACGGTACACCAAGTCCCGCCGAATAGACTGCAAGCAAGGCGGCTCCGCGCCAGACCGTTTCTTCGGATCCTGCCACCGCCAAAATCGCCGCCAGAACCGGGCCGATGCAGGGCGTCCAGCCAAAGGCAAAAGCCAGCCCCATGACATAGCCGCCCCAAAGACCAAGCGGTTTGTTGATATGCAGGCGCTTTTCCCGATAGAGCCAAGCGAGTTTGAACAGGCCGAGAAAGTGCAAACCCATCCCCATGATCGCAAGACCAGCCAGCGCCGAAAGCCATTCGAGATTGGCCCGCAACACCTGGCCGAAAGCCGATGCTGTCGCGCCCAAGCCGATGAACACGGTAGAAAATCCGAGCACAAACAGCAAAGCCGCAAAAAACAACTCTTTTTGGGCCTTTTTAGTGCCCTTATTGATCAATTCCTCGGCCGTTTGTCCTGCCAGATAGGTCAGATAGGGGGGGACGAGCGGCAGGACACAAGGGCTCAAAAAACTGAGAATACCGGCCAAAAACACTGCGGGGATGGATACATCATTCATGGGTCTGCTTTACCCTATCACCTCAGGGATGAGAAGGCCTGCCCGGCGCAATAGCAATCTTAGTCCCTCGCATACCCCATTTACTTATCTCCCTCTTGCAAGCAAAGCTGATCCCCTGCACTGTAGAGCATGCGCAATCTGATAACCGATGTTCCCGGTGTCTATTTTGGTCAGGCGGACAATCACGCGATTGCCTCCGGCGTCAGCGTTGTCCTGTTTGAAACCCCTGCAATCGCCTCGATTTCGATCATGGGTGGTGCACCGGGTACACGCGATACCGCCTTGCTGGAACCTGAAATGACAGTCGAGCGCATTGACGCGATTGCCTTGTCCGGCGGCTCAGCCTTCGGGCTGGATGCGGCAGGCGGCGTCATGGCGGGGCTGGCCCAGAAAGGGCGCGGCTTTCAGGTTGGCGCTGTCAGAGTGCCCATCGTACCGCAAGCCATCATTTTCGATCTGTTGAATGGCGGCGACAAGAGCTTTGCCAACGGGCAGACCACCTCCTTCCACCCCTATTTCGACATGGGACTTCGCGCCACAAAGCGGGCGGGAAAAGACATGCAGCTGGGAAGCCATGGTGCAGGAATCGGCGCGACACTGGCAGATCTCAAAGGCGGGATAGGATCAACCTCGGCACGGCTACCCAACGGCTTTACGGTTGGGGCAGTGGTGGTGGTCAACGCCGTAGGACAAGTGACCATGGGCCAGAGCAGACATTTCTGGGCCGCACCCTACGAACAGGGCAAGGAATTCGGCGGTCATGGCATGCCCGCCTCCATCGCGCCGGCCATGTTGGTGCCCCAATTCAAGGGCCGCGAGCCTACGGATCGGTTCATCGGCCAAAACACGACCATTGCCGCCATTGCCACCGATGCGCCTTTGACAAAGGCCCAGTGCAAACGGGTCGCACATGCTGCACAAGACGGATTGGGACGCGCAATCCGGCCCGCCCATTCTCCGATGGATGGCGATATCGTCTTTGCCGCCTCGACCGCCAAACCCGATGAAGCACCATTGGATGCTGCAAGTTTGGCAGACTTATGCTCGAGTGCGGCAGATGTGCTAGCCCGCGCCATTGCACGCGGCGTCTATCTGGCACGTGCTTTGCCATTTGGACATGCGTTGACCGATTACCACAGCCGCTTCGGGCCCTGATCAGAACCTGTTGATCGTATAGGGCGCGGGATCACACAAAGTCTGTTCGCCCGTCATCATCTCGGCCAGCAAACGGCCTGTGACAGCGGCATGGGTCAAGCCATGATGCGAATGGCCAAAGGCAAACCAAAGCCCCTTGTGCTTGTCCCCACGGCTGATCACCGGCAACATATCGGGTGTGCAGGGCCGGGAACCAACCCAAGGTTCGACCTCGACTGACTCGCCAAGCGGAAAAGTCTCACGGGCCAGCGGCTCGATCTCGTTCATCTGGTCCGGCGTCGGTGGCGCATCACGGAAGGCGAATTCCGCACCGGTGGTGATCCGGATTCCTTTCAGCATCGGAGCAGCACAATAGGAATAGTCAGCGTCATACAATGTATGGTTCAGGACGGCATTCCCAACGGGTTTATAGTGGCGATGATAGCCGCGTTTAATGCCCAGCGGGACATAATAACCGAGGGTTTTAGCCATTTCGGCTGCCCATGGCCCCATCGCCACCACAACATCACGTCCCGTTATAGCCCCTTCGACTGTATCGACCCGCCAGCCGCCCTGCGTGTTCTGGTCCAGACTGCGGGCGTCCCCCTTCACGAACAGCCCGCCGCGCTGTTCAAACAGCCGCAAATAGGCGCGTGACAGTTCCTGGGGATCCGTCACATTGGCAGGATCGAGCAGATGGATGGCTCCAGCAATCGTTTGCTTGATATGGGGCTCTTTTGCAGCAAATTGTTGCGCGTCCAGCACCTCAACCTTGACGCCGAACGGCTTGATTTTATCAAGATCTTTGACAGCTTGCGCAAATTTGGCCTCGTTGCGATAAAGCTTGATCCAGCCATCATTGCGGATCAGATGCTGGGCACCAGCGGCATTGACCAGTTTCATATGCTCGATCAGGCAATTCTGGATCAGCGGATAGGCTGCCTTGGCAGATTGCAGATGCCGCTCGGGCGTTGAGGCCCGCCAATATCGATACAAAAACGGCGCCGCGTCCATAAGCGCATTCCAGTGGAACCGGACGTCAAGACGCCGATTGCCCGTGACTGTGAATATTTCCTTGAGGTCTTGAGGAAAAGCGTGGGGAAAAATCGACGAGCTTTCGATAATACCCGCATTGCCATAGCTGGTGGCTGCTCCTGCCTCACCTTTATCAAGCAGCAGAACCGAGCGACCCTTATCCTGAATCTGCAAAGCGGTGGCAATTCCGACAACACCTGCACCCAGTACAATACAATCAAACGACTTCTGCATAGCGGACGACTCCTATTTAAGCCCCTATTTTGGCCATAGACACTTCAAGCGCAAGCCGCAAGCCTCACGATGCCGGACAGGATTGCCGAAACCGCCTTCAAAGCCCTTACAATCCACAAAACGCCAAGCCAACATCAAAAGCAACCATCCAATGCCATCCACCGAATATCGGGGAAGAATGAACAGATCGCGTTGCATCAAAAGGCCAGCAATGTTAACGCCCTACTGTATGACAAAACCGATTTTGATTGCCCCTTCCCTGCTGGCTGCCGATTTCGCCCGACTTGGTGCCGAATTGCAGGCTGTTGACCGCGCTGGAGCCGATTGGATCCATCTGGATGTCATGGACGGACATTTTGTGCCGAATATATCTTATGGCGCCGATGTGATCCGCGCCTTGCGGCCTTTGTCCCAATCGGTGTTCGATGTGCATCTGATGGTTGCGCCGGTCGATCCCTATCTGGAACAATTTGCCAGAGCAGGCGCAGATATCATCACTATTCATGCCGAAGCGGGAGCCCACACCTATCGTTCCTTGCAGACCATTCGGGCACTCGGGCTTAAAGCCGGATTGGCTTTGAACCCCGGCACCCCCGTTGCTGTGATCAAACCTGTGCTGGAGATCATTGATGTGGTCTTGCTGATGACTGTGAACCCTGGTTTCGGTGGACAGGCTTTCATCCATCCGGTCATCGAGAAGATCGAGCGCGTGCGTGATCTGATCGGAGATCGGGACATCATGCTGGAGGTCGATGGCGGCGTAACCGTTGCTACAGCGCCGCTCTGTGCCAAAGCCGGTGCGCATGTGCTGGTTGCCGGGTCCGCCGTCTTCAAGGCCGGCAACGAGGCTGGCTACAGGCACGAGATCGCCAGTATCAGACAGGCTGCCGAGGCAGCACAATAATCATTCCGCTTTCGATTGGCCCAGCCCCACACTGTAAGGACAACTGATGATCCCGCGTTACAGCCGCCCCGAAATGGTCGCCATCTGGTCACCCGAAACCAAGTTCCGCATCTGGTTCGAGATTGAGGCCCATGCCTGCGATGCCTTGGCAGCCATTGGGGTCATCCCCAAGGAAAGCGCCAAAACCATCTGGGAAAAAGGCGGCAGTGCTGTGTTCGACGTCGAGAAGATCGATGCCATCGAGCGCGAGGTCAAGCATGATGTGATCGCTTTTCTGACCCATCTGGGCGAGTTTATCGGCCCAGACTCCCGTTTCGTGCATCAGGGCATGACCTCTTCCGATGTGCTCGATACCTGCTTCAATGTGCAATTGATGCGGGCCTCCGATCTGATGCTCGCCGATCTGGATGCCTTACTGGCTGCTCTGAAGCGCCGCGCCTTTGAACATAAGATGACGCCAACCATTGGCCGTTCGCACGGAATCCATGCCGAACCCACCACTTTCGGCATCAAACTGGCCTTGGCCTATGCCGAATTCGACCGCTGCCGTGACCGATTGAAAGCGGCACGCGCCGAAATCGCCACCTGTGCGATTTCAGGTGCTGTCGGCACTTTTGCCAATATCGACCCCAGCGTCGAAGAGCATGTGGCCAAAGCCATGGGCCTGAATGTAGAACCGGTCTCGACACAGGTGATCCCGCGTGATCGCCACGCCATGTATTTCGCCACTCTCGGTGTAATTGCCTCCTCGATCGAGCGCCTAGCAACCGAAATCCGCCATTTACAGCGTTCTGAGGTGCTGGAGGCGGAAGAGTATTTCTCGCCCGGCCAGAAGGGCTCCTCAGCCATGCCGCACAAGCGCAATCCGGTGCTGACCGAAAACCTGACGGGACTGGCACGCATGGTGCGCGCCTTTGCCATACCAGCCATGGAAAATGTCGCTTTGTGGCACGAGCGTGATATTTCACACTCATCGGTTGAACGGATGATTGGGCCCGATGCCACAATCACGCTTGATTTTGCGTTAGCCCGTTTGACTGGAGTTATAGACAAGCTGGTGGTGTATCCCGAAAATATGCAGAAAAATCTCGACCGTCTGGGCGGTCTGGTGCATTCGCAGCGTGTGATGCTGGCTTTGACACAAAAAGGCATCAGCCGCGAGGATTCCTATCGCCTGGTTCAGCGCAATGCCATGCCGGTCTGGCGGGGTGAAGGCGACTTCATGACACTGCTCAAAGCGGATCCGGAGGTAACGGCCGCTCTCAGCAATGCTGAAATCGAAGAAAAATTCGATCTGGCTTATCATTTGAAGCATGTCGACACCATCTTCAAACGGGTGTTCGGCACCGCCTGAACAGGTAGGAAGTGACGTGATGGCTCAAAACAGTCTCTCCCGCACCATCACCGCCCGAAGCCTTGCCGATCTTTGGGCCAAACTGAAAACGCAAAATCCGCGGGTTCATTGCATCACCAATTCGGTGGTGCAAAATCTGACGGCCAACGCCCTGCTGGCGGTCGGAGCCGTGCCTTCGATGACCACGGATGCAAACGAAATTGCCGATTTCAGCCGCTCGGCTGATGCCTTGCTGGTCAATCTCGGAACATTGGACGCCGAACGCCGCCACGCCATCACCACAGCGATTCCGTTGATCAATGCGGCCGGGAAATCATGGGTCCTTGATCCGGTGATGATCGACCGCGCACCGCATCGGCTGGCCTATGCGAGGGAGCTTTTGGCTCTGGCACCTGCCATCATCCGCGCCAACCAAACAGAGGCGGAGATGCTGGGGCTTCAGCACAATGTATTGGCGATATCGGGGGTAGAGGACCGCGTCGAGGCTGCCCAAGGGCGCATCTTTCTGATGCATGGCCATGCCTATGGCAGCATGATTACAGGGGGCGGGTGTGCTCTTTCAGCCATAATGGCCGCGCTGGCGGCTCTCACTGACAGTCCTGTCCTCGCTGCAGCCACTGGTTTTGCCGCCTATGGACTTGCACAGGATATTGCTGCGCGCGATGCCGAGGGTCCGGGCAGTTTTGCCGTGCGCCTGCTTGATGAACTGGCCAATCTGACCCCGGAGCGGCTGGCCTATGATCTGTCCATGCGGATCGAGGATCGCCCATGATACCCGTCGACCACCGTCTCTATGTTTTACTTGACCCTGTTGCGGTCGATCGCAACCGCCTGCCCGGACTTGCTGTACAAAGCGCTATCGGTGGCGCTACTTTGTTACAATATCGTGACAAACACGCTGATGGCGGCATGATGGCGGACACCGCCCGAATGATTTTGGCTGCTTTAAGCGAGGCGATGGGTGACAAGCATCCCCCGCTTTTGATCAATGATCGGGTTGATGTGGCCAAGGTCAGCGGTGCGCAGGGTGTGCATCTTGGCCAAAGCGATCTGTCGCCACACGATGCCAGAAGCATTTTAGGCCCCTCTGCCATTATTGGCCGCACCATTAAACATCAGGGCCATGCCAAGGCTTTGAAAGACGAGCCTGTTGATTATGCAACCTGCGGCGGGGTCTTCGGCACCATCCACAAAGATAATCCAGATGCACCGATCGGCTTGAATGGCCTTTCTGAGCTGTGTCGTCTGATCAAAAGCATAAAACCGCAACTGGTTGTCGGGGCGATTGCCGGCATTGATGCGGATAATCTGGGCGATGTCATCGCACAGGGTGCTGATGGAATCGCTCTGATCGGTGCGGTGCTCAAAGCCGATGACCCGCAAACCGCTGCACGCCAGTTACGACAAGCTGTTGATACCGCTCTTAAATCACGCGGCTAAACCTTTGTGGTCTTAAGCCTTGTCCTGCGGGAGATAGGTCAGTCTCTCCCATGGTTGCATGGTCAATTGCGCCGCTTTGTAGCTGTCATAGATTGATGCTGCCAAAGGGCTTTTGGCTGCCGTTTCGGCCAGCACGTCCTGAGCAATCTTGCGGGCCTGTTCAAGCAAGTCTTTGGGCACTGGCATGAATTGCGCCCCATTGCGGGCAATATCGGCCAAAGCCTGAGCCTGCAAAATCTGCGACTGAGCCAAGGCTGCACTATGCTCGGCCAGACAGGCATTCTCGACCACTGCCTGTAAATCCATCGGCAAGGCCTGCCATGTGGCCTGGGAGAGCAACAATTCGGATGCACCATTGGGCTTGTTGAAGCCGGGCATCAGCACATGCGGGGCAATGCGCGACAGACCAAGATCGGCATCATTCATCGGACCCAGCAATTCTACCGCATCGATCGTACCACGCTCCAAAGCCGGATAGACATCACCAGGCGGGATCGCCTGCGGCACGGCGCCCAAACGGCGGTAGACCTCGCCGCCAAGGCCTGTAACACGCAAACGCAAACCTTTCACATCTTCAATGCTTTGCAAGGGTTTGCGAAACCACCCTCCCAAGGAAGGGCCGGTATTCCCACCCAGGAAAGGCTTGACGCCATGCTCGGCATAAAGGCGATCCCATAGCGCTTTGCCTCCGCCTGCCTCCAGCCATGCTTGCGAACCCACAGGCCCCATGCCGAACGGTACAGTGGTGAAAAAAACCGCCGCAGGAATTTTGCCCCCAATGAAAAACGAGGCTGAATGTCCGAGATCGACCGTGCCATTGGCAACGGCATCGAACACTGCAAAGGCCGGAACAATCTCATTGGCAGAAAAGACATCAATCTTGATGCGGCCTTGGCTCATGCCCTCGATCCGAAGGGCCAGGCGACGGGCGGAATCTGCCGGTCCGACCAGATTTTTTGGCCATGAGGTTGCCATCCGCCAGCGGATAACGCTTTGCGCCTGCACGGATGGGGCAGCAAGAGACACTGCCCCTGCCCCCGTGGCGGCACGAAGAAGATGGCGTCTTGATAGCATACGCGATGTTCCCATTATTCTGCGGCATCCAGGGCACGGTTCGATGAACCAACCTCGATGGGACGGTAAATCTCGCCCCCGGTCTCGCGGAAGGTTTTGGCCATGGCCTCCATGCCGGCAGCGGCCTCACGGACATCCTGCGAGATTTTCATCGAGCAGAATTTGGGCCCACACATTGAGCAGAAATGCGCGACTTTGGCTCCTTCCGCAGGGAGCGTCTCATCGTGATAGAGGCGTGCGGTATCTGGATCAAGCCCAAGATTGAACTGGTCATGCCAGCGGAACTCGAAGCGGGCCCGGGACAAGGCATCATCACGGCGTTGAGCGGCAGGATGTCCCTTCGCCAGATCGGCCGCATGAGCGGCAATCTTGTAAGTGATCACCCCAGTTTTTACGTCATCGCGGTTTGGCAAGCCCAGATGTTCCTTGGGGGTGACGTAACACAGCATGGCGCAACCGAACCAGCCGATCATCGCAGCCCCGATCCCCGAAGTGATGTGGTCATAACCGGGAGCAATATCGGTGGTTAACGGTCCGAGCGTATAAAACGGTGCTTCGCCGCAGGCCTTCAACTGCTTATCCATATTGACCTTGATCTTGTGCATCGGCACATGACCGGGCCCCTCGATCATCACCTGCACATCATAATCCCATGCCACTTTGGTCAATTCGCCAAGGGTTTCGAGTTCGGCAAACTGGGCTGCATCATTGGCATCGGCAATCGAGCCGGGCCGCAAGCCATCCCCGAGCGAGAAGGATACATCATAGGCCTGCATGATCTCGCAGATCTCTTTGAAATGGGTGTATAGAAAGTTCTCCTGATGATGGGCAAGGCACCATTTGGCCATGATCGACCCGCCGCGCGACACGATGCCGGTGACCCGCTTGGCCGTGAGTGGAATATAGGCCAGCCTGACACCGGCATGAATGGTAAAATAATCGACACCCTGTTCGGCCTGCTCGATCAGCGTATCGCGGAAAATCTCCCAGGTGAGCTTTTCGGGAACGCCGCCAACCTTTTCCAAAGCCTGATAGATAGGCACCGTCCCAATCGGCACGGGAGAATTGCGCAAAATCCATTCCCTGGTGGTGTGAATATTTTTTCCGGTGGACAGGTCCATGACCGTATCAGCCCCCCAACGGGTGGCCCAGACCAGCTTTTCGACCTCCTCTCCGATCGACGATGTCACAGCCGAATTGCCGATATTGGCGTTGATTTTTACCAGAAAATTACGGCCGATAATCATCGGCTCCAATTCGGTATGGTTGATATTGGCCGGAATGATCGCACGGCCTTTGGCGATTTCGTCCCGCACAAATTCGGGCGTGACCTGATCAGGCAATTCCGCACCGAAGCTCTCGCCATCACGCAACAAGGCCTCGCGGGCCTCGGCGCGGCCCAAATTTTCACGAATGGCCACATATTCCATCTCTGGCGTGATCAGACCAGCCCTTGCATAGGCAAGCTGGGTCGGCACGGCATTCTTTCTTGCACGCAGAGGCTGGCGGGCACCACGCTCGAACAGCGCATCGAGCTTGCCCATTTCGTGGGGTTTCATACCGTTATCCTCGGGCCGCACATCACGGCCCTGATAGGTCTCGACATCACCGCGCCCCTCGATCCAGTTTCGGCGCAATTCGGGCAGACCGCGCCGGATATTGATGGACGCTTTTGCATCGGTATAGGGGCCCGACGGATCATATACGCGCAAAGGGGCTTCGCCTGAACCTTCAGACAGGCTGATTTCACGCATACCCACCTTCAGATCGGGATAGATAGCCCCTCCGATATAGATTTTGGACGAGCCAGGCAGCGGGCCTGTTGTGACATGCAGCGCATCAACGGGATTGGGAAGGTCCATAAATTATCTCCTCGCTTGATCAAAGGAAGCGGAAGAGTCGTTCATGCTTTGGGGCAAATCACGTTGCCGAGCAAATCCCGTCCCTCCGCCGGTACAAACCGGATCAGGTTCAAAGGGTTTGCACGCGTGTTGCCACCAGTGCATCTCAGCCCCTTGACGGGGCACCCCTCGGATGAACCAACATTCGCACAGTCACAAAAAGTGTCAAGCAGGGAGTTGCCCATTGATCTGATTAGGGTGATGATCCGTAAGCTGAAACAGTGATGGTCCATTTGTTTGGCCCGCATCACATTCCCCTGATGGAGACCATCATGTCCGACTCTCACCTGTCCCTCTCCCGTCGCAACATGCTCGCCGGCGTCGCTCTTGCCGGTGTAGCCTCGAAATTGGTTGATCCCGTGAATGCTCAAACACCGCCTGCGTCCGCTCTGCAATCGCCTGCTTTCTATCGCTATACCGTTGGTGATCTCAAACTGACCGCCATTCACGAAGGCTATAATCAGGTTCCGATCGAGAATTTCGTTAAAAACGCCTCACTCGACGATGTCCGCAAACTGGCTGAAGAGCAGTTCTTTCCCAAAGATTCCGTGCGCGTCACCTTCACGACCACGGTTGTAGAAACAGGCGGCAAGCTCGTGCTGTTCGACACCGGCATCGGTGATCTGGGTCCGGCCACCACGGGCCGCTGGATGGCTAATTTCAAGGCGGCAGGTTTTGATCCTGCCAAAGTAGACCGCGTGGTGATCAGTCATTTTCATGGCGACCATATCAATGGTCTGCGTTTGAAAGACGGCACCGCCCAATTCCCCAATGCCGAAATATGGGTCGGTCAGCAGGAATGGGACTTCTGGATTGATGATGGCCGCATGAACAATGCCCCCGAGGCCATGAAGGGAGCATTCAAAAACGTGCATCGGGTTTTCGATCCCATCGCCAAAAACCTGAAATTCTATAAGCCCGGCGATGAAGTTGCCCCTGGCGTTATCGCGCAAGCCGCTTTTGGCCATTCACCTGGCCACATGATTTTTGCAGTGACGTCCGGCTCCAGCAGCCTGATGCTGGTGTCCGACATCACCAACCATCCCGGTCTGTTCGTGCGCCGTCCTGATTGGGCTGTGATGTATGACATGGATGCGGAAATGGCCCGTCTTTCGCGCCGTCGCGTTCTTGATCAGCTGGCAAGCGACAAGATGCAGGTGGCATTCTATCATGCGCCATTCCCGGCGACAGGCCATATCTGGCGTGACGGCGATGGCTTCCGTCTGCAACCGATCCAGTGGTCGTAATCCGATGAACCGCCGCGCTATGCTTGCAGCATTGGCTGCCGGTCTTTGTTCTTCGCCTAGTCAGGCGCAGTCCAGTCAGGCTGGCACAGGAAATGTACTGAATGCGTGGCGGTTTAGTTTTCCCGCGATCAAAGGAGGCGAGATCCGTCTTGCCGCCTTTGCCAACAAGCCAATCCTGATCAGCAATACCGCGAGTTTTTGTGGATTTGCCTCACAGCTTGAAGGGCTGGAACAGTTGGCAACCCGCTACGGTCCGCGCGGCCTCGTGGTGATCGGTGTGCCCTCAGGTGATTTCGGCGGGCAGGAAGCCGACAACCCCGAAGAAATCATGCATCAAGCCGAACAGGGCCACGGCACCCGATTTCCTCTGACCACCAAACAGCATGTGAAGGGCGAAGAGGCCCACCCCTTTTTCAAATGGGCTGCTGTCCAAAAACCGAATGATCTGCCGCGCTGGAATTTCCACAAATACCTGATCGGTCGAGACGGCCAGATCGCCAGCGTTTTCAGCACCATGACGCCCCCCAATGACACAAAGGTCATTGCGGCAATCGCCAAAGAACTCGGCTGAATCCCAACCGCCACCCCTCAACCGTGCTTGTGGCTGTGATCATGCGTATGACCATGCGCATGGTCATGGTCATGATCATGCGTGTGATGGTGATCATGGCCGCAATCAGCCCCGTGGCTGTGATCATGAGCATGCGAATGGGAATGAACATGGTCGTGGCTATGGGTATGTGCATGGTCGTGTGAATGACTATGGTCATGCATGTGGGTGTGGGAATGGTTTTGATCATGGGAATGATCATGTCCACAACCGCAATCGGGGCCGTGCGCATGTCCGGCATGGTCATGTTTGCTATGGTCATGTCCGCTATGGTCATGGCCGCTATGGTCATGGCCGCTATGGTCATAGGCCCCTGCTTCGGGTTGGAAAGGGCGCGTCACATGATGGACTTGGCAGCCCTGTCCGCGAACCATTTCCGCCAAAACATGATCATCCTGAATATAGATCGCCTCTGGTGTGATTTCGGCGGGGGTATGGCGGTTGCCAATATGCCAGGCCATTTTCAACAGGCGCAGCGGATTGTCCGCCTTGATTTCCAGCAATGATTCCGGCGCTGCTTTGACAATAACCAGCCCTCCATCCTCAAGCTTGAGCGCATCGCCATCATTCAGCACGGTGGCCTTGTCGAGATCGAGCAAGAAGCCTGTACCCTGATCGCCTTGCAACACAATCCGTCGTTTGTGGCGCCCCTCATGATCGAGCGTGACCTGATCAACCACTTGGTCATGTTTCACGGCAGGCTTGCGTACGATACGGGTGGCACGTTGCATGACATCTCTCTTTCAGAGGGCTTGAATTTGCAGAGGGCTTGAATTTGAGGCCATTATAGAACCCAAAATCCCTAAGAGCAAAGCAGCAGAACCTCGGATAAAACAGCACCGGCGATACACTTGCCAAGCTGGAACCGAATTGATCAATAGACTTGCTAATTTATGCCCTTTATTAGATTATATTGGCACTGGAAAATATGAACTTGCGAACTATAACAATAAAATATTGGTATCAAAGCATCATGAGAGCTGATAATCCTTATCAGCAATCAATAATAGACCGCATCTGTTCAAGGATGCTGTATTTCAAACAGGGAAAAAGATTATGTGTGTAGTG
>CANGQA010000014.1 GCA_947455995.1 Hyphomicrobiales bacterium
CCCTGCCCCTACAGTATCCATGACCTCGACACAAACCCCCTTGGCTGTCACAACCTGCCCCTGAGTGAAGCACACAGCGCCTTCTGCACCCAAAGTGATCAGCACCAGCTTCACGCCGCACCCACTCCAGATACGGGCGATGGCCTGAGGATCAACATCCGGCCCATAGGCAAGCTGCAAATCCTCCAGACTGGCTTTGGCAATATGGGCATGGGCCAGCGCATGATCAAACTGACCCTGCCATTGCGCCAGTGGACCGACGATCGAGGGACGGTAATTAAGGTCTATGCTGATCAGCCGCGATCGACTTTCACGCGCCATCAAGTGAGCCAGTGCTTGGCCGATCGTGGGCATGATCAGCGCATAAGACCCCATCACCAAGGCTGTGACTTCATCGGGAAAACGGCTGGGCAGGTCATGAATGCCGACATGCACGTCAGCCCCATCCCCGTAAAAGCTGAAACTGTGTTCGCCCGATTTGTCCTGCTGGACAATGGCAAGCGTGGTGCGCTTTTCACTGGAGACCGCATAAGCAAGGCCCACACCTTCACGTGCCAGAATCTCGCGCAAATAAAGCCCGAAGCGGTCATAAGAAAGACCAGCCAGTAGACAGACCGGCTGGCCCAAAGCAGCAAGAGCGCGGGCCGTATTGAAGGCTGAGCCACCTGCCACCAGTTCGGAATCGAGCCGATCCTGGCTATGGGTAACAAACACATCCATCAATGCTTCGCCACACACAACAATCATGGCGATGGCCCCGGCATTCCGTCTCGCTCAGGCGCGTTCGAAGCGGATGTTCTGCGCGCCCTTCCATAGGGTCGATTTGCCAAGGGCCGCCACATTCTCGTTGCCCTCGATGATGGTCAGAAAATGGTTTCCTGCCAACTGGCCCATCTTGCTGGCGAAATGCACCCCGCCATAGGCCAACAGAATTTCGGTCTCGCTGATACCACCGGGATAGAGGATGAATTGGCCGGGCGCGGGATAGCTGGTGTGATTTTCGTAATCGACCCCGAAATCATAATCGCCCAGCGGAATCCAAACGCCTTCACCGCTCCAGCGCACATGCACGACCTGGCTTTCGAAAGGCAGACGCGACAAAAACGCTGCACACGTTTTGGGAGCGGCTTCTTCCTCGAGCTTGCCTATGAAAGTATAAGGCCCAGCAGTAATCTTCAATTTGGTCATTTCGGATATCCTTGGCGGTGAGAACGAAATCGGGGGTTCAACGGATCAAGCACTATTGGTTGTTTTGACTTGTTTTATCGCTTTTTTCAATGGCTGGCCGACAATCAACTTTTCAGGCAATAATCGCCACTCTGGTGATAACCCGAAGGGCAGGACCCCGATTTGGGCATGGCCGGTTTCGAACTGTCGCTGCTGGCCAGGCAATAATCACCACTCTGGTGATATCCAGACGGGCAAGAACCGATTTTGGGCAAGGCCGGTCGGGAGCTGCCCGACGATGGCGTGCAATAATTACCGCTCTGGTGATAGCCAGACGGACAAGATCCGTGTTTCTCCATCGGCATTTGGGCGAAAACGGGCTGTGCTGCCAGCATCCCGATTGTCCCAAGCACGACACCGCAACGAACAAAAAGCATAAGAAAAAACTCCTTGGCGGACCATCTTGCAAAGCATTGTGGCAGCATCGGAGCATCTTGCAACTCCCCTGGGGGAACCGATCCATGCAAACCCCAAAGAGGGGGATATCATGCAGCGCAGGATAAATGCACGGTGAGGGGTTCAAAACCATCGCTTAAGCCCGTAAACTGTGCGACACAATCAGAATAATAACCCTGAACTCCCAAGGAAAATTCATGTCAGCTCAATTCAAGAACCATATTGGCGGCCAGTGGGTCGACGGCACCAGCATCAACGACAACATCAATCCATCCAACACCAAGGATGTGGTTGGTCATTATGCCCGCGCTTCCCGCGCACAGGCCGAAGAAGCCATTGCGGCTGCCAAGGCGGCTTTTCCAACGTGGTCGCGGACCACACCGCAGGAACGCTACGAGATTTTGAAAAAGGCGTCTGATGAAATTCTGGCACGCAAGGACGAGTTGGGCCGTTTACTGGCCCGCGAAGAAGGCAAGACTCTGCCGGAAGGGATTGGCGAAGCAGGCCGCGCAGGCCAGATTTTCGCTTTCTTTGCTGGTGAATGTCTGCGCCTGACGGGCGAAACCGTTCCAAGCGTACGCCCGGGGGTCGGCGTAGACATCACCCGTGATCCACTGGGCGTGATCGGCATGATCACTCCCTGGAATTTCCCGATTGCCATCCCGGCATGGAAAATTGCGCCCGCATTGGCCTATGGCAATACGGTCGTCTTTAAACCGGCAGATCTTGTGCCCGGTTCGGCGTGGGCATTGGTGGATATTCTGGTCCGGGCTGGTCTGCCAGCTGGAGTGCTGAATCTGGTCATGGGTCGCGGCTCGGAAGTCGGTCAGGCTTTGCTGGAACACAAGGATGTCACAGCCATTACCTTTACCGGCTCGGTGTCGACGGGCCGCAAAGTGGCAGCCGCTTGCGTCAACGCCACACCGATGAAAAAGGTGCAGCTGGAAATGGGCGGGAAAAACCCGCTGATCATTCTCGATGATGCAGATCTTAAAACCGCTGTGGAAGCGGCCGTCAATGGTGCGTTTTTCTCGACCGGACAGCGTTGCACCGCCTCCTCGCGCTTCATCGTCACTGCCGGCATCCACGATGCCTTCGTCGATGCCGTGACCGAACGCCTCAAGGGTCTGGTCATTGATGATGCCTTGAAGGCAGGCACCCATATCGGCCCCGTCGTCGATCAAAGCCAGCTCGATCAGAATTTGAAATACCTGCAAATCGGCCGTGATGAAGGGGCCACTTTGCATTGGGGCGGCGAGGTATTAAGCCGCGACAATCCGGGCTTCTATCTGCAACCGGCTTTGTTTACCCATGTCGGACAGACAATGCGTGTGGCACGCGAAGAAATTTTCGGCCCCATTGCAACAGTTCAGCGCGTGGCCAATTACGAAGAAGCCCTTGCTCTCGCCAACGACACCGAATTTGGTCTGTCAGCAGGCATTTGCACGGGCAGCCTCAAATATGCCACCCATTTCAAGCGCAATGCTGAGGCAGGCATGGTGATGGTCAATCTGCCGACCGCCGGTGTTGACTATCATGTCCCGTTCGGTGGCCGCAAAGGTTCGAGCTACGGCCCGCGCGAGCAAGGCGCCTATGCGAAGGAATTCTTCACAACCGTGAAAACATCCTACAGCTTTGCCGGCTGAATTTTTCTTCTTCAATAACGAAAACAGCGCCGTTTCGGCGCTGTTTTTATGGAAGGGGCAAGAAGAGGTTACAAGCCGAAATGCCCGCGCAGCCATTCACCGGCTTTTTGCTGGGCCTCGCGCGCCTGCACCAGTTCAGCGCTCATCTGCATGAAGCCATGAACGACATTGGGAATGACATCGAAGCGGAACGTTACGCCGACATGGGCGAGACGCGTGGCCAGCAACAGGCTGTCATCCAGCAAAGGATCAAGCCCCGCGGCATTCATATAGAGGGGTGGCAGCCCGGACAGGTCCTCGTCAGAGGCATAGAGCGGGGCAGCCAGACCGGGGTTCTCGTGACTCTCCTGACCTAGAAAATTCGACCAGAACCAGCGCATCCGCTCGGTGCTCAGCAAATAGCTGCCATCGCCAAAACGGCGATGGCTGGCCGTTTCATGGTCGGGCGCGTAGCAGCCATAGAGCAATGCAGCCGTGCCGATCTGCGGCAGTCCCTTGAGCGGACGCGCCATCATCGCACCCAAAGCCAGATTGGCACCGGCGGAATCACCCGACAAGGCAATGTGATTGGCGGGAATCGAGCGTCCCAACCCGCCATTTTCGACAAACCGGATCGTTTCCAGCACATCAGTATGGCTTGATGGAAAAGCATGTTCGGGAGCCAGTCGATAATCGATACTCAGAATATGAATGCGCGATTCAACGGCCAGACGGCGCACCGCGCAATCATGGGTTTCAACCGAACCGAAGGTCCAGCCGCCGCCGTGGACATAAATCAGCACCGGACCATCGACCTGCACCCCTTCAGGTGTGTAGAGACGGGCCGGAATGGCGCATTCAGGGGTCTGGATGAGCAGATCCTCAACCTGTGCCAAAGGCTCGGGAGACTGGTTCCAGTATCCCGCCAGACGGATAAAGGTGGTCCGCGCCTCGTTGATGGGCATGGTTTGATAGGGCGGAACCGGATTGTTTTTAGCCCGTTCCAAAATTGCCGTCATTGCCGCATCAAGTGCCATATCCGAGCCTCATTTTATGAATGTGTTTTTATGGATACCGATCTCTGGGCGCAGGCGCAAGCATACCCATCATCGCAGTCAGGCAGGCTACGCTGATGGCATTGATCTGCCAAAGTGAGGACAGTGCCTCGGCCCCGAAGTGATTGGCGTGTCCTGCCAGCCGTTGCACGGCAAAAAACAACAAAAAAGGGACTGCGCACAAGGCCCAGCCCAGCAGCCGTTGCCGGGCTGGGAACAGCAAGGCGGAGAGCAAAATGCATGGCAGGAAAAACAGTTCAAACCCTGCACCCTGCCCCATCACCATGACATAACCTGCCGTATGGAGGCTGGCATAAAGGCTTAACAACAGCTTGGCGGCGAGGACATGGGAACGGGCGACCATTGGCACCACACAAAAAACCAGTGTCGAGACCATCCCCCACAGACTCGGGCGGGCGGCTTCGCCCAACACGACATAAAGGGTAAGAGGAAAAAGCGGCTGGTTACTGCCCACCAGAACAGCGACAAGATTGCCATAGGCCATGCGTTGATCACGATGCGTGACAAAGTGACCGAACCCAGAGCCGATCCGCTTAATCCATCCAGAAAACCAATTCGGCATAAAGCGTATCATCCATTAGCGTCAGGAAGACCAGTTTTGCTTAAACTCGCCATACAAGGTCAACCCACCGCAGGCATAAAGCGTCTGCCCCGTCACATAGACCGCATCCTGCGACGCTAAAAAAGCGTAAAGCGGGGTGATTTGTGCGGCATCGGCGGCAAAACCCATCGGGATATGGCGTTCCACATCGGCACGTGCTTTGGGATCATGGATCCATGCCGCATTGATATCAGTGGTGACAGCCCCCGGAGCCACCGCATTCACACGGATCCCATGTTCAGCATATTCGAGCGCAAGAGTGCGCACCATCTGTGCCAAGGCCCCCTTGCTGGCCGCATAGGCCAGATAGGTCGGCTTCGGGATGATCTGATGCACACTGGATGTTGCGATAACCGAGCCACCCCCCTCGCGGGTCAGAAAATGGGCAATGGCCTCGCGCGCGCAATAGGCCGCACCATTCAGGTTCACATCCAATATCCGTTGGAAGGTCCCGGTATCGAAATCGTGCCCTTCGGTTACGCTCTGAATACCGGCATTGCAGACCATGCAATCCAGCCGCCCCCATTGCGTCACCACCTGCCGCACCATTGCCGCGACTGCCTGATCATCAGCCACATCGGCCTTGATAGCGAGGTGATTGCGCTTGCTGCGGCCTGACGCTTCGTCGATGGCGTTCAAAGCGGCGAGTGTTTCTTGTGCAGCCTGTTCGTCACCGGGATGATTGATCGCGACCACTGCGCCTTCCGCTACGAAACGTTCGGCCACTGCCCGCCCGATCCCGCGCGAGCCACCCGTTACAACCGCAAAGCGATTGTATAACCGGTCACGATCCATCACTCTCAATCCTTTCAAAGAAGGCAGAACCCGCAATCAGGTTTTGGCTGCTGTCCGTGCATGTCCGCCCAGATAGGCGGCACGGACATCCTCGTTGTTCCACAACTCGTCAGGTTTGCCCGTCACAACCAGACGCCCTGTTTCGAGCACATAGCCACGATCGGCAACAGACAGGCCCATACGGGCATTCTGCTCAACCAGCAAAACGGTTGTTCCGCGCCGCCGGATCTCCTTGATGATTTCGAACACTTTGGACACGATCACCGGTGCAAGCCCCAGCGAAGGCTCGTCCAGCAACAACAGTTTCGGCTTGGCCATCAATCCGCGCGCCACCGCCACCATCTGCTGCTGACCGCCCGACAGGGTCCACCCCAGCACATGCTGGAACGGACGGATATCGGAAAACAGGTCGAACATCGCATCCGCTTCCTGATCGATCTGCGCCTTGGATACGCCACTCCGGTTGGAAGCACCGAGCATAATATTTTCATGCGCCGTCAGCCCGGGAAACACCCGCCGTCCTTCAGGCACATGTGCAATACCCAGACGGACAATCTCTTCCGGACCCAATCCTGTCAGTGATTGACCCTCGAAGATGATTTCGCCTGAGGCAGGTTTGGTCAGCCCCGAAATGGCACGCAGGGTGGTGGATTTCCCGGCCCCGTTGCCGCCCAGCAGTGTCACCACCTCGCCAGCTTCCACAGACAGAGAAACCCCGCGCAAAGCTTCGATTTCGCCATAGCGAACAGAGACGTTTTTAAGCTCAATGAGCGGCATTGGCATCGCTCCCCAAATAGGCGGTCACAACATCGGGATGGTTGAGCACCGAAACGGGATCGCCATCCGCAATGCGGCGACCAAAATTGAGCACGGTTATATGCTCGGCGACTTCACTGACCAGCGTCATATCATGGTCGATGATCAGAATGGTCAGCCCCTTGGCGGCAATCCGTTTCAGGAGGTCACGCAATTCCATCTTTTCGGTTGAATTGAGACCGGCAGCCGGTTCATCCAGCAAAAGCAGGGTCGGATTGCCAGCCAATGCGCGGGCAATTTCGATCAGGCGTTGATGGCCGTAAGAGAAAGAGGTCACCAATTCATCGGCGCGATCCCCAAGCCCCACGAAATTGAGAGCAGCACGGGCGCGTCCTTCCAGTGCGATCGGTGCGTGGTCAACCGGATTGCCCGGACGCTCCACCCCGATGATCACATTTTCCAATGCCGTCATCGACCGGAACAACCGGATATTCTGGAAGGTCCGACCCAAGCCATAGGCCGTGCGCTCATGCGGAGCGAAATGGGTGATGTCCTGACCATCCAGCTTCACCGCACCCGCCGTCGGAGTATAAAGACCCGACAACACATTGAGTGTGGTGGTTTTTCCGGATCCGTTCGGCCCGATCAGCGCATGCACACTGCCGCGTTTGACGACAAAAGAAATATCATCCACCGCCTTCAAACCACCGAAATGCTTGGCAAGATTGTTGACCACCAACACTTCATCGGCATGCGCCTGGGTCTGCACCAAGGTCAGCTCCGGCAATTCCGCAGAGAAGCGCAAGGAGCCGCGAAGGCTTTTCAACCGCTGCACCACAAAACCCCAGATCCCGTCAGGCATAAACAGCACGATCAAAATCACCGCCAGACCATAAATGGCCAGATACAGACCGGGGATTGATTTAAGAAAACGCAGCCATTCAGGAATCAGAATCAGAAGGCCGGTGCCAATCACAGCGCCAATTGGCGAGGCAACACCACCCAACAACACCATGGTCAGGAACACGATGGATTCAGCAAACGAAAACTGGTCCGGACTGACATAGGAGAAGCCACCGGCAAACAAGCCTCCGCCCAAACCGCCCAACAAGGCGCAAATGGCAAAAGCTGTCACCTTCGTGCGCTGGATATCGATGCCGGTCACACCAGCGGCCAGCTCGTTGTCCCGCACTGCGCGCATGGCGCGGCCCAATTTGGTTGAAGGCAATTGCCACACCAGATAGCCCACCACAGCCAGCACCACCACACAGAACGCCAGATAGCTTTGCGGTGTGTTGAACAGGCTCGGCTTCAAAATCCTCGATACCCCATCGGGGCCATGCGTCACCGGTATCCAGTTGATCATGACCAGGGTCAGTATTTGCTGGAAGGAGATCGTCACCATCGCCAGATAGTGCCCGCCCAACCGGATCGTCGACGTGCCCAGAAAAGCACCGAAGCCAAACACCACAGCCAGTCCCAGACCAAGGCAGATCCAGTAGGACAGGCCATAATCCACCGTGCCGAGACCAACCGCATAGGCACCAAGCCCGAAAAAGGCCGCTTGCGCCAGGTTGATCTGTCCGCAAAGGCCCAACACAACGGTCAGCCCCATCACAGCCACCGAATAGGTCACGGCCTGCATCAGAATATTGGTAATATATCCGTCGAATGTGGTGGTCGCGGCCACATAGACCAACACCGCAATCAACGCGATATAAGCGAGAAGTCCACGCTGCTTCCGTTGAGCGGAAGCGCGATAAATATCAATCATGCTGCTCATGCTTTTTCCGCCACACGTTCACCAAAAATGCCTTGCGGCCGGAACACAAGGAAGGCCACCAACACCAAGAAAGCAAAGCCGTCCTTATAGGGAACAGAGACATAGGCCGCGCCGAAGGTTTCAATCACCCCCAAAGCCAAGCCGCCGATAATCGCCCCCGCCACATCGCCGAACCCGCCGATAATCGTGGCAGCAAAGGCTTTCAAGGCGATTGTGCCTCCCATATGGATCGACACGAACAGGATAGGAGCCACCAAAATCCCCGCCAGACCACCGATCATCGCGCTGTAGACGAAGGTTACCATGATCATTGTCGCCACCGGAATGCCCAACAATGAGGCCATTTCCTTATCCTGCGAGGTTGCTTGCAGCTTCTTGCCCAGCAAAGTGTGCTCGAAAAACCAATATTGGAAAGCCACCAGCACCACCGTGACGCCGATGATCAGCAAGTATTGGGTATCCAGATAGACGGTACCAATATTGAAACCCGGAAAATCAAGAAGGTTCGACAGCACCTGGGGCTGGGGGCCATATAGCGCCAATGTCGAATTGGACACCAGAATCGATGCCCCGATCGTGGAAATGATCACCGGCAAATAGGTGCGATGGCGCAAGGGGAAATAGACCCCCAGATTGAACAAGGCCCCGTAAATCGCCATGCCGCCGAGCGACAGGATAAACGAGATCCAGTATGGCCATTCCAGATCGACGGAAAAGATCACCATCAAGAAAGCCGCCACCATCGAGAATTCGCCTTGTGCGAAATTGACGACATTGGTGGCACGAAAAATCAGCACAAAGCCCAGCGCCACAAGCGCGTAGACCGAACCAATGCCAATCCCCTGAAAGAGGAGTTGAAAAACAATGTCCATAAGATCACCGGAAGGTCATAATAACAGGCTGGAAACAGACAAGCTGCAACCGGAGGAAACCGCCCCTCCTGCCAAACCGGCAAGGGGGGGCGACCCTTTTATAGCGAAACCGGATTAGGCCGGAAATTCGATATGCTTGGCAAATTCGATCTTGCCGCCGACATTCTTCACGACATTGTAGCCGTGCAGACCATCACCATTGGCATCAAAATTATATTCGCCTTCAGCACCCTTGTAGCCTTTGATCGACAACATCGCGGCGCGCACGGCGTCCGGATCGGTCTTGCCAGCCTTGTTGATGGCCATTGCCAGCAAATGCATGCCGTCAAAGGTCCAGGAGGACTGGTTATCGGGTGCAACCTTCATCATCGCGCGGTAGGTGTCGGCAAAGGCCTTGGCTTCCGGCGAGGATTCTTCGGCGTAATCGGCCACGCCATAGGTGTTATTGAGCGCGGCGCCGGCCAGCTTGATCGCCGTGGTGTTGACGATAGAAGGCGAGCCGACCCAAGGCGCATTCACGCCAAGCTGGCGCAACTGGCGGGCAAAAATACCCAGATCATTCTCGAAGGTGAAATAGGACGAGATGATATCAATACCGGCCTGTTTCAAAGCCAGAACGACGGGCGTGAAATCCTGCGACTGGTTGGCATAGCCCTGGATCGCCACTGGTGTGACACCCAAAGCGAGCAAGGATGCTTCCAAGGCTTTCATGCCATTGGTACCGAACGCGTCGGTGGAGTGCACAATGCCCCACTTTTTCAAACCCAGTTCCTTCACACCGAATTCTGCAATGACCTTACCGGAGAAGGTATCATTCGGGCGGCAACGGAACAGCCATGGATTGCCGAGTTTGGTCAGTGTCGGATCGGTCCCGCCGAACATGGTCGGCTTGGCGATTTTGGCGATATCGGGCGCCATCGCATGCACCTGCGTCGACCGGATCGAGGTCACAAAGGCGACGATATCTGGATTTGTTGCCAGTTTCGAGAAAGCCAGCACGGCGCCCGGATTGGTTGTCTGGTCATCTTCCGTGATGATTTCAACCTGTTTACCGAGGATGCCGCCTTTTTTGTTGATCTCATCCAGTGCAATTTTTGCACCGGCCATGGCATATTTGCCAGCTTCTGCAGCTGGTCCCGTGATGGGAACAACCTGACCGATTTTGATTGTCGCAGACTGCGCCGATGCGTTCCGCAAGAATGCAGGAGCTGCAACACCTAAAGCCAAAGCCGACGTAAAACTGCGCCGTGTAAAATTTGTCATCATTTCCTCCACACTTCGCCCCGATTCTCGGGTGCTGAATTCCTGACACCCCTTATTTAAGGCCAGAAAGGCATCCTTTGTCTATTCCTTATTAAAGACACGAGCCGTCCTGATCAAAAATAGAGCATTTTGCTGTTCCGGCACCTATATTATTTTGACCTCGGCATGGTCTAGGCTAACAATAATACGAATATTCGACCCATTGGCTCCCCAAGGGACGTCAATCGGGTTCAAGCGAGCGGGATAAAAGGTATGAAATCCGTATCTGTTGTGATTATCGGCGCCGGTCCGGCGGGTTTGCTGCTGGGGCAATTACTCCAGACATCGGGAATCGAGACCCTGATTCTCGAACAACGCAGCCCCGATTATGTATTGGGCCGGATCCGCGCCGGTGTGCTCGAACAAGGGACGGTGTCGCTGATGCGCCAGGCCGGATGCGCCGAGCGGATGGACAAAGAAGGGCTTGTCCATCATGGCACTGCTCTGATGGTCAAAGGACAGATGCACCGTATCGACTTTCAGGATCTGACGGGATCAAGCGTTCTTGTCTATGGCCAGACCGAGGTGACACGCGACCTTATGGCTGCGCGCGCGGCATGCGGCGCCCCCACCATCTATGAGGCCGAAGATGTCAGTTTCTCCGGTCTCGACACCGAGAATCCGATCGTTCGCTATCGCAAAGACAGAATGGAACATCAGATCAGGTGTGATTTTATTGCCGGCTGTGATGGTTTTCATGGCGTAAGCCGCCGTTCGATTCCAGCCAATGTTTTGAAAACCTATGAGCGTGTCTACCCATTTGGCTGGCTTGGACTGCTCTCCGATACCCCCCCTGTCGATGACGAGCTGATCTATATCAATGATCGACGCGGCTTTGCGCTGTGTTCGATGCGCTCGCACAGCCGTTCACGCTATTATTTGCAATGTGGTTTGGACGAGAAAATTGAGGATTGGTCAGACGAGCGGTTCTGGGATGCTTTGCAGGAACGACTGCCTGCTACCCATCAAGCCCGTCTGGTGCGCGGGCCTTCCATCGAGAAGAGTATTGCACCTTTGCGCAGTTTTGTGGCCGAGCCCATGCGCTATGGCCAGTTGTTTCTAGCCGGAGACGCTGCCCATATCGTCCCGCCGACAGGAGCCAAAGGCCTCAATCTTGCGGCCTCTGATGTCTATTATCTTTGGCAGGGATTGAAAGAATTCTATCATCACAGACAGACCGAGGGGCTTGATGGTTACGCTGTAAAAGCCTTGGCGCGGGTATGGAAAGCCGAGCGGTTTTCGTGGTGGATGACCACCATGCTGCACCAATTCCCGGATCAGCCTGTTTTCGAAACCAAAATTCAGCAGGCCGAACTGGCTTATCTGTTCTCTTCCCGCGCAGCGATGACTGCACTTGCAGAAAACTATGTCGGACTGCCTTACTGACCAGCATCGCATAAGGACTGATTTGATGGCCGACGACAAACAGCACAAACTGGTGGCGCAACTTTCTGCAAGCGAGCCTTCGGTCGAATTGTCGGCACCGTCCCATCCCAAACTGTCCTCAGACCAACAACTTGCCTCTCCCACCTATCGTCTGCCAATTCTCGATCAGGATTTTCTGTTGAGCGACTCCCAGCGCGGGATGCGGTTTATGCTGGAATACGAAAAAACCGAGGAGATCATGCGGGCATGGAAGATCATGTCCACTGTGGTGGTGTTCGGCAGCGCACGGGTGCGCGAGGACGGGCCGGGCCGTCAACCCTTCTGGTATCACGAGGCCCGCCGCTTCGCCAGCATGTGTTCGGCCCATGGCACCGACCCCGACCCGGTCACCGGGGAGCGTCACAATGTCATTTGTACGGGCGGAGGACCCGGTATCATGGAAGCGGCCAATCGCGGTGCTTTCGAGGTTGGGGCCCCTTCGATCGGGCTCAATATCACCTTGCCGCATGAACAATGCCCCAATCCCTATATGACACCGGAATTGACCATGAATTTCCATTATTTCGCCATGCGGAAAATGCATTTTGCCATGCGCGCATGTGCCATAGTCGCCTTTCCGGGCGGGTTCGGTACATTTGATGAATTGTTTGAATTGCTCACTCTCAGCCAGACCGGAAAATCAACGAAAAGCCGGTTTGTGCTGTTCGACAAAACCTATTGGTCAAGCGTCGTCAATTTTGACGCTTTGGTCAGTTATGGCATGATCAGCCAATCCGATCTCGATTTGATCCATTACGCCGAGACCGCCGAACAGGCTTGGGAAATGATCGAGCAAGACCAGCTCAACAATAAGGCAAAAACAAACCATAAATCCTGATAAATACAGTCGAAATATCTTGAATTGATCTGCATTTATCCGAAAATTTGATGGTGTATTCTGTAAAGGAGAGGCTCTTATGGGTGATTTTGATGTAGCGATCAGGGGCGGCACGGTGGTGACGGCTTCAGATGTGATGCAATGCGATATCGGCATCAAGGACGGCCGCATCACCGCGCTTGCGGATAGCATCTCAGGGGCCATGTCAGAGATCGACGCCACCGGACTTCTGGTCATGCCAGGCGGCATCGATAGCCACGTGCATCTGTGCCAGAACAGCCCCGGCATTAGAATGGCCGATGATTTTGTCTCCGGTTCGATGGCGGCCGTTGCCGGGGGCAACACCACCATCATACCCTTTGCCACCCAACCGCGCGGTGCCTCCTTGCGCGACAGCGTGACACAGTATCAAAAACTCGCGGAAGGAAATTGTATTGCCGACTACGGCATCCATCTGATTATCACCGATCCGACACCGTCCATTTTGGGACAGGAATTACCCGCTCTGGTCGCCGATGGCTATACCTCGTTCAAAGTGTTCATGACCTATGACGATATGGTTCTCAATGATCGCCAGTTGCTTGATGTGTTCGATGTCGCACGGCGAGAGAAGGCCTTGGTGATGGTCCATTGTGAGGGCTATGATTCCATCAAATTCATGACCGAAAGGCTAGAAGCGGCAGGCCGCACCGCGCCCTACTATCATGGCAAATCCCGCCCCGAACTGGTCGAGCGCGAGGCTGCCCATCGTGCCATCAGCCATGCCGAACTGGTCGATGTGCCGATCATGATCGTGCATGTATCGGGCCGCCAGGCAATGGAGCAAATCCGCTGGGCGCAACAGCGCGGACTTAAAGTCTATGGCGAAACCTGCCCACAATATATTTCTCTTACCGAAGAGGATATGAAGGGGAATAATTTCGACGAAACAGGCGGCAAATATGTCTGCTCCCCACCCCCGCGTGACAGCGCAGGTTGGGATGCGATCTGGGAAGGTTTACGCACCGGCGTTTTCCAGACGTTCTCATCCGATCATTGCCCCTTTATTTATGACAGCCCGGAGGGCAAGCTCAACCCCAAGGGCAAACAATCGTTCCGCTATGTCCCCAATGGTATTCCAGGTGTTGAAACACGCTTGCCGATCCTGTTCTCGGAAGGGGTATCCAAAGGCCGCATCACGCTGGAACAATTTGTTGCACTGACCTCGACCAACCATGCCAAGATTTATGGCCTCTACCCGCAAAAGGGCTCGATTGCCGTGGGAGCGGATGCCGATCTGGTTCTGTGGGATGCAAACCGCACAGTGACAATCTCGCAATCGCTGCTGCATCACGGCTCGGACTACACACCTTGGGAAGGTTACGAGGTCAAAGGTTGGCCGGTCAAAACCATTCTGCGCGGAAATATCGTGTTTGAAGATGGCAAAGTCCTCGGCAAACCTGGCTCAGGCCGTTTCCTCAAACGTGCGCTGTCACCCTATGCAGTGCCGAATGGTACAGATTGAACAGCAGTCTCAACAAGAAACGAGATCAGACCAGATTTCGCGCGGGCGTGAGGCCGTTGCCTTGACGCTCGTGCCGACAAGACGGTAAAATGTTCGCAATATGAAAAAACGTTCGCATGATGAACAAACCACATGCAGAACCGATCACAAGAGAGGGACACCGATGAGCAAACATCCATTTTCCAAACGCGTCTTGCTGACCGCCTCTGTGGTGGCTGGCTTGGGCCTGCTGGCCCCTCAGCTGTCGCAGCCGGCATCGGCGCAAGAGACGGTTAAAATCGGCATGATCCTGCCCATGACCGGTCCCTCCAGCTCGACGGGACGGCAACAGGAAGCAGCCGCCAAATTGTTTATCCAGCAAAATGGCGCAACTGTTGCCGGCAAGAAAATCGAACTGATCGTCAAGGACGACACCGGCGCTCCTGATGTGACCAAGCGTCTGGCGCAGGAACTGATTGTCAATGATAAGGTCAGCGTGCTGCTTGGGTTCGGCTTGACACCTCTCGCACTGTCTGTTGCTCCGCTTGCAACGCAAGCCAAGGTGCCACAGATCGTGACTGCGGCAGCAACCGCGATGATTACCGAACAATCGCCTTTCATCGTGCGCACCAGCTTCACACTGCCACAGGCATCGGTGCCGATGGCGGAATGGAGCCTGAAAAACAACATCAAGAAAGTGGTGACACTGGTCACAGACTACGGCCCCGGCCTTGATGCTGAAAAATGGTTCAGTGACACCATGACCAAAGGCGGCGGAACGGTTGTAGAAAATCTGCGTGTCCCTTTGCGCAATCCCGATTTTGCACCCTTCCTGCAACGCGTCAAAGATGCCTCGCCTGATGCTGTCTTTGTATTTGTGCCCTCGGGCTTTGGTGCAGCTTTCATGAAACAATTTGTTGAACGCGGCTTCGACAAAGCCGGCATCAAGCTGATTGCCACCGGCGATGTGACCGATGACGATCTGTTACAGGAAATCGGTGATCCTGCCCTTGGGGTCGTCAACACCCATCACTATTCGGCGTCACATGCCTCGCCCGAAAACAAGGTTTTTGTGGAGGCATTCCGCAAAGCCAACAACAATATGCGCCCCAACTTTATGGCCGTTGGTGCCTATGACGGCATGCAGCTGATCTACAAGTCACTGGAAAAGACCAAAGGCAATACAGATGGCGAAACCCTGATTGCCGCCATGAAAGGGATGAGCTGGACCTCGGTACGCGGCCCTGTCTCGATTGATCCCGACACGCGCGACATCGTCCAGAACATCTATGTGCGCAAGGTCGAAAAGGTTGGCAACGAACTCTACAATCAGGAATTTGCGACCATTGAAGCGGTCAAGGATCCTTTCAAGGCCGCCAAGAAATAATATCGCGTTTTCATAAAAGAGGCGCAACTGCATCACGAGGGGGGGCGAGAACGGTAAGAATGAAGCCGTTTCGTCCCCCCGTTATTCAAACAAGCTTTTCCGATTGCTTTGATCCCGAAGCCGACGACATGAAAAGACTCCTCCCATGCTGACGATCCTCTTTGATGGCATAGCTTACGGGATGCTCCTGTTCGTGCTGGCTTGCGGGCTCAGCGTAACCATGGGCCTGATGAATTTTATCAACCTGTCGCATGGCGTTTTTTCGATGGCGGGCGGCTATATCACGGCATTTCTCATCAACCGCTGGGGCCTGCCATTTCTTCTCTGCCTGCCTTTGGCATTTATCTTTTCAGCTGCGCTCGGCATGCTTCTCGAGCGCACGCTCTATCGTCGGCTTTATGCACGCAGCCATCTTGATCAGGTCTTATTCACCATCGGCATTGTCTTCATGGCGGTGGCCGCTGTTGACTATGTGATTGGCTCGCAGCAACAAACCGTCAAATTGCCAGACATGCTAAAAGGCCGCATCGATATTTTTGGCGGCAGCATTGGCCTCTATCGTGTGTTCATCATTGTATTGTGCGGTTGCTTGGCTGCGACCATCCAGATGTTGCTGGTCAAGACAAGGTTCGGCAGCCAGCTGCGTGCTGCTGTTGATGATCCGCGGGTGGCGCGCGGCATGGGCATCAATGTCAACACGGTATTTGCCATTACGTTTGCCGTTGGCTCGGGACTGGCTGGGCTGGGCGGCGCCTTGGGAACCGATATTCTCGGAATGGATCCGACCTTCCCGATCAAATTCATGATCTATTTTCTGATCGTGGTGACGGTCGGAGGGACCAGCGGTATCATGGGAGCCTTTTTTGCATCACTGATCCTCGGCATTGCCGATGTTGGCGGTAAATATTACGTGCCACAAATCGGCGCCTTCATCATCTATGCCTTGATGGTGGTTGTGCTGATCATCCGCCCTCAAGGCTTGTTCAGCCGGAGCAGGGGAAAATGAGCATGACCGCGTCCACCCATGACATGATGCTTGAACAGGCACGCTGGCGCTGGAGCGAGAGCCTGTTCTGGATCTTGAGTGTTCTCGTATTGTTCGTTTTTCCGTCAAAAGCTCTGTTGTTCAGCCAGATTGCCATTATGGGCCTGTTCGCTTTGTCGCTTGATCTGATTCTCGGCTATGGCGGCATTGTCTCGCTCGGCCATGCCGCCTTTTTCGGTGTCGGCGCCTATGCGGCAGGGCTGATGGCCAAACATGGTTTAGGCGATCCGTTGCTTGGACTCGCGGTAGCCGCTTGTGTGGCCGCCTGCATCGGCTGGCTGACCAGTTTCCTGCTGTTGCGCGGCAGTGATCTGACACGACTGATGGTGACCTTGGGCATTGCGCTGATGTTGTTCGAACTGGCCAATCGTATGGCATCCATTACCGGCGGAGCCGATGGCTTGCAGGGCATGATGGTCGGTCCGGTCCTCGGCCTGTTCAGTTTCGATCTGTTTGGCAAGACCGCCTATCTCTATTCGCTAGCGGTTCTGTTCGTGCTGTTTCTGCTTTCCAGAAAAATTGTCCATTCGACATTTGGCCTGTCCTTGCGCGCAGTCAAAGGCAATATCTTGCGCGCTGGCGCGATCGGCATTTCGGCCTCGAGCAGGCTGGTGGCCATCTACACGCTTTCAGCTGCTATTGCAGGCATTGCTGGCGCGCTTTCGGCACAGACGACCCAGCTTGTCTCGCTGGATGTGCTGGACTTCCATCGCTCGGCGGACGTGATGCTTGTGCTGGTGATCGGCGGGGTCGGCTGGCTCTATGGCGGTATCATCGGTGCGATCATGTTTACCCTGATGCAGGATTGGCTGGCTGGCATCACCCCGCAATATTGGGAATTCTGGATCGGGCTTGTGCTGGTCTGTCTGGTTCTGGTCGGCCATGACCGGATCAAGACCGGCTTCCAATCCATCACAGCACGCGTCAGCGGCAAAGGGGGTGCGGCATGAGCATCGCACTGGCCACGCATGAACTTGTGAAAAACTTTGGTGGCTTGCGGGCCACTGATCATGTGTCCCTCACCATCCATACCGGTGCCCGCCACGCTTTGATCGGACCGAACGGCGCGGGGAAAACCACATTGATCAATCTGTTGACAGGTGTTCTGACACCTTCGCAGGGCACCATCATGCTGGAAGGCACCAACATCACCCGCCTCAGCCAGCATGCGCGGGTGCAGCGGGGGCTGGTCCGAACCTTCCAGATCAACCAGCTGTTTGCCGATATGAGCCCGCTTCAGTCGCTGTGTCTGGCGGTGTCCGAGCGCCACCAGCAGGGCCGTGACTGGTGGCATGTTGCGGGATCCAACAAATCCTTTGTCGACGAGGCCGAAGATATTCTGACCCGCTTCGGGCTGAGCGATGTGATGATGCAACAAACCCGTTTCTTGCCCTATGGCAAACAACGTCTGCTTGAAATCGCTTTGGCCATTGCCTGCAAGCCGCGCGTATTGCTGCTCGATGAGCCTGCCGCGGGCGTGCCGGAAGAAGAACGCCATGAAATTATCGATATTCTAGCCGACCTCCCCAAAGATGTGACTGTGGTGCTGATCGAGCATGATATGGATCTGGTGTTCAGTTTTGCCGATCGGATCTCGGTGCTGGTCAATGGAGCTTTACTGACCGAGGGCGGGGTCGACGAGATCGCGCGTGATCCACAAGTGCGTGCGGTGTATTTGGGAGAATCCGGCCATGAGTGAGCCTGCAAGCCCCGATCCTCGCTCGCCGGATCTTCTGACCCTTGATCATCTGGCCGCAGGCTATGGCGAGGCACGCGTGCTCAACGGCCTGTCACTCTCGCTCAAGGATGGCCGTTCCCTGGCTTTGCTCGGCCGCAACGGCACCGGAAAAACCACGCTGATTAATTCACTGATCGGCCTGACCACTTGGCAGGGTGGGCATATCTGGTTCGGAGGGCGGGACATCACTGCCATGCCTGCCGAGCAGCGCGCCCATAGCGGCATCGGCTGGGTGCCTCAAGAACGTAATATTTTCAAATCGCTCACGGTCGAAGAAAATATGACGGCGGTGGCCTGTGCAGGGCCATGGACGGTGGCCCGGGTCTACGAGATGTTTCCGCGCCTGAAAGAACGCCGGCGCAATCTCGGCAATCAACTATCGGGCGGCGAGCAGCAGATGCTGGCGATCGGGCGTGCCCTGGTCCTCAATCCGCGCCTGCTTTTGCTGGACGAGCCAACCGAGGGCCTTGCACCGATCATTGTCGATGAAGTGTTGCGGGCATTACGACGGCTTGCCCGGGACGAAGGCCTTTCGATGATTATCGTCGAGCAAAAGGCCCAGAAAATTCTCGGTTTCACCGATGATGCCATCATTCTGGATCGCGGCACTGTTGTTCACCATGCCCCAAGCTCTGAGCTGCTGCTTGATCAGGCTATTCTGGACCAGCATCTCGGTGCCGTCGGCAAGACCGCACCCCATCCATCACACACCCCATAAAGGAACCAGCCATGCAACGTAACAAGCCACCTTTCCGCGCCGATCAGGTAGGCAGTCTCCTGCGCAGCGAACCTCTTAAAAATGCGCGCACTGCTTTTGCCAAAGGGGAGCTGGATGCAGCAGGCCTGAAGGCAATCGAGGATGTCGAGATTCTGGCTCTGGTCAAAAAGCAGGAAAGCATCGGGCTCGACAGCATCAGCGATGGCGAGTTCCGCCGTGCCTTCTGGCATTTTGATTTTCTCGGAGGATTGGGTGGTGTTGAAACCTTTGAATCCGATCAGGGCATCCAGTTCAAAGGCGTTCAGACCAAAGCGACAGGTGTGAGGGTAACGGGCAAAGTCCATTACAAGCCACATCCGATGGTCGATCATTTCCGCTATCTCAAAAGCGTCACCAACAAGACCGCCAAAATGACCATACCCTCCCCCTCAATGCTGCATTATCGTGGTGGCCGCAAGGTGATCAATATGGGTGTCTATCCGGAGATGGACGGCTTTTATGATGATCTTGGCACTGCCTATGCAGGAGCGGTCAAAGACTTCGCCGATGCCGGTTGCCGCTATCTGCAGCTCGACGATGTCAGCTTCGCCTATTTGTGTGATCCCGAACAACGCCAGATGTTGACCGAGCGCGGTGATGATCCGGTCAAGCAGCCGCATATCTACGCCAGCATGATCAATCGGGCGATCCGTGACCGTCCGTCCGACATGGTGATTTCCATGCATCTGTGCCGTGGGAATTTCCGTTCGACCTTCATTGCCTCGGGCGGCTACGAGCCGATTGCCGAATTGCTGTTCAATGAAGTCAATGTTGATGCCTATTTTATGGAATGGGACAGCGACCGCGCGGGCGGCTTTGAACCTCTTCGCTTCCTGCCCAAGGGCAAGTCAGTGGTGCTGGGTTTGGTAACCTCGAAAACCGGCGTGCTGGAAAGCCGCGATGCGTTGCTACGCAGGATCGAGGAAGCAGCCAAGTTTGCGCCGCTGGATCAGCTGTGCCTTTCGCCACAATGCGGCTTTGCCTCTACAGAAGAAGGCAATGTCCTGGCTGGCGACGAACAATGGGCCAAGCTGGAAATGATCGTCTCGGTCGCCAAAGAAGTCTGGGGCTGATCCAGACTTCTCATCGAACAATCATCCGATCGGACGTTCATCGGCAATCACTTTGCCGTCATTAGGCAACGAGCCGATCGGGTGCCATTCGATTGTTGCACCGAGTTTGGTGATCTCCCTGACTGTCCGGGCCAGTGTCTCGTCCTGACGTGCGGCCTCTGCCATAACAATCATCAGATCTTGTTCATTGTCGCGCCGCACCACCACGCGCAGTCGCGCAATGGCGGGGTGGCGGCGGCCAATGTCTGCGACCTGCTCGGGCCGGACAAACATACCCTTGATTTTGGCCGTCTGGTCGGCACGCCCCATCCAGCCCTTGATGCGCTGGTTGGTGCGCCCGCAAGGTGATGGCGTGCGCATCACAGCGGTCAGATCACCCAGAGCCAAGCGGATCACAGGATGGTGCGGATCAAGCGAGGTAATGACGATCTCGCCAACCTCGCCAATCTCTCCGATCTGACCGGTGGCGACCGGATCACCGGTGCCGACGCGCACCACTTCGAGAATGACATCCTCGCTCACCACCAAGCCATCCCGCGCAGCGGTTTCATAGGCAATGACACCGAAATCGGCGACAGCAAATGCCTGATAGGCCGCAACGCCACGCCTTAGCAATTCATCACGCAAGGAGGGGGGAAAAGCCGCACCCGACACCAGCGCCTTTTGGATTGACGAGACATCGCGACCCAGCTCATCTGCTTTATCGAGAATGATTTTCAGAAAATCCGGCGTGCCCGTATAGGCCACCGGACGCAGGTGCTCGATCACATCGAGTTGTTGCTCGGTCTGTCCGGGACCAGCGGGAATGGCCACACCGCCCAAAGCGCGAATTCCGGAATCCATGATAAAGCCGCCAGGTGTCAGGTGATAGCTGAACGTATTGAGGACAACGTCACCGGCCCGAAAACCCGCAGCAAACATGGCACGAGCCGTGTGCCAGACATCATCGCCACGCCGTTCAGGTTCGAAAATTGGACCAGGAGACGTAAAATAGCGTCCAAACAAGGCGGGATCATGCGCAACAAGCCCGGCAAACGGGGCATCGGCCTTCTGCATCACCGGCAATTGCGCCTTGCGAAGCACCGGCAACTGCGACAGCGCCTCAAGAGAGGTGATGCTGGCAGGATCAACCGAGCCCAAATGCTGCCGCCACGCAGGCAAAGCCAGAGCCGCTTCGATCACCTTCGGCAGAACAGATCCCTGCGCCTGCCGACGCGCCTCGGGGGTGCGCGTTTCCAGTGTATCGAAATAATCAGCCATCTGATTGCCCTTCTCCCAATAAGTCCTGATGATTTCAGGAAAGCCAGCGTTTGCGGCGCTTGTAGCTTTTGACATCTTTGAAACTCTTTCGATCAGCCCCTGCCACCCCGAGATAGAATTCCTTCACATCCTCGTTCTCACGCAAGGCCTTGGCCTCGCCATCCATCACCACTCTCCCGGTTTCAAGAATATAACCGTAGGTGGCATATTTGAGGGCGATATTGGTATTCTGCTCGGCCAACAGAAACGAGACCCCCTCTTTTTGATTGAGGTCGCGCACAATATCAAAAATCTCTTCAGTGACCTGCGGAGCCAGCCCCATCGAGGGCTCGTCCAGCAAGATCATCCGCGGCCGGGACATCATTGCGCGGCCAATGGCGCACATTTGCTGCTCGCCTCCCGATGTGTAGCCCGCCATAGAATTCTTGCGTTGGCGCAGACGCGGGAAATAATTGTAGATGATCTCCATATCGTGTTTGATTGCCGCCGATCCGTCACGGCGCGTAAAAGCCCCTGTCAGCAGGTTTTCCTCGATCGTAAGATGGCCGAAACAATGGCGGCCTTCCATCACCTGGATGCAGCCACGCCGCACCAGTTCGCTGGGCGACAGCCGGTCGATCCGGTCACCCGCGAAATGGATAGAGCCTTTGGTCACATCGCCGCGTTCGGCACTCAGCAAATTGGAAATGGCTTTGAGTGTTGTGGTCTTGCCTGCCCCGTTGGCCCCGAGCAAAGCCACAATGCCGCATTTGGGGACAGTCAGGGATACCCCTTTGAGCACAAGGATGACGTGATCATAGATCACCTCGATATTATTGACCGACAAGATCGCCTCAGAGCCCGGCATGTCCCCACTGGGGTCCGCAGTCTCCGCAGATACACCGAGTGCGCTCATCTTGTTGTTCTCCTGTCCAGATCCGTCCTGTCCATTTATCCTATCGGGCCGCCCCTCAGGGCGGCCCGCCGATTGTCAATCAGTCATCAGGATTTGTCGCAGGCTTCAGAACGCTTGGGCCAACCGGCATTCTTTTCGCCATATTCCTTTGCTGCTTCGTCCAAGGCAGGCTTGACCTTCTCTGGCAGCGGCTCGATGAATTCGGTCATCTTCACCCATTTAGCGCCATCCCATTGCTGGATGAACGCCGCACGATGGCCATTGTGGTCCTTGCATGTCAGCTGCAAATTCCCTGCAAAACCGGGCAGGCCAATGGCTTTGAAACGGGCTTCATCCAGATTGATATTTTCCAGGCCACGGCGCACATCCGACCCGTCAACCACCTTCTTTCCGGTGATTTTTTGGGCCTGTGCAATACCTTCTGCGATCAGGATCGCGTTATAGACGCCGCGATTATAGAGCAATTCGCCAACCTTCTCTTTGGGGGATTTGCTCAAGCCCTTGTCGACAACCAACTTCTGGATGTCTTTGAGGGCGGGATAATCAGTGCCGATGCCATGCCAGTTAAGCATCTTGAAGCCCTTGGCACCTTCGGTGCCGTTGATGTCGTTTTCACCGGGCCACCAGATCGAAACGAATTTATCCATCGGATAGTTGATCTTAACCGCTTCCTTGATCGCAGTTGGATTCATTGCACCCCAGCCATACATGACCATGAAATCGGGGCGGTCGCGACGCACCGACAGCCATTGCGAAGACTGGTTCTGCATTTCTCCCGGCGGCACCGGATAGAGCTTCAACTCGAAGCCCATTTCCTTGGCCATCTGCTCAAACAGTGGAATCGGTTCCTTGCCGAAGCCGCCGTCGAAATAGATATAGCCGATCTTTTTCCCTTTGAGTTTATCAAGACCGCCGGATTCGGTACCAATATAACGGATGATCATCGCCAAACCGTCCCAATAGGTGGCAGGCGGGTTAAAGACCCACGGGAAAATATCGCCGCGTGCCGAAGCCGATAGGCCATAGGCCATTGAGAGGACGGGAATCTTGTCCACAGAGGCCTTGGGGATCAACGAGAGTGAAATGCCTGTCGACCATGGATTGACCATGACGGGATTTTTTGGCTTGACCGCGTCGTAGCACTCAAGGCCCTTTTTGGTGTCGTAGCCGGTCTCGCATTCATCAAGCGCGATCTTGACGCCGCCGATTCCGCCGTCCCGCTCGTTCAGCATCTGCAAGTAATCGTGCATCCCGTCGGCAATCGGAATACCCGATCCGGCAAACGGACCGGTGCGATAGGTGAACAACGGCACATAAACGGATTCCTGGGCCGCCGCCTGCGGTGCCGCCATGATCAGGGATGACGCCATGACGCTGGCTGCCAGTCCCAAAACCGTCAAACGTTTAGACATCTGTATTTCCTCCGGTGTTATGACCCGCCGCAAAATGTTCTGCGTTCGAGTCGTGATCCTCTCAAAAAACCGAGCGCGGCACACTCCGCGCGCGGCACCTCTCTGTGCCCTCAATACGGAAAAGGCCACATGCGTAGTTTCTGTTTGCCGATCTGCCACAATCGCGCCAAGCCATGCGGCTCGACGATCAGAAAAAAGATGATCAGGCTGCCGACCAGAATATAAGTCAGATGTTCTGCGGTTGCGCCTGCCAGCGGAATGCCCAAAGCGGGCAAGCCGAATTTCAGCATTGTCGGGAGCATCGAAATAAAGGCTGCACCAAAAAACGAGCCTATCATCGACCCAAGCCCGCCGATGATCACCATGAACAAGATCAGAAAGCTCTGGTTGATATTGAAGGCATCGTTGGCCTCGCCACCGCCATACCACAAGAACATCATGGCAGCGCCAGCCACGCCTGCATAAAAAGACGAAACGGCAAAGGCCAGCAGCTTTGTTTTCAGCAGATCGATCCCCATCAATTCGGCGGCGATATCCATATCGCGGACCGCCATAAACGAGCGACCGATGCGACCATGCATCAGGTTGGAAGCCACCCATGTCAGGACTGTTACCAGCGTCAGCAGCACCATATAACGGGCTTCGAGCGATGCCTTGGGTCCCGTCACATTCATACCGAACAAGGTGCGCTGGCCAACCTCGATGGCCCCGGACGTATTGTAATTATAGAGCCACGGAATGCGCGTGAAACACCATTGCAAAAAGAACTGCGCCGCCAGGGTCGCAACCGCCAGATAGAATCCTTTGATCCGCAAGCTCGGCAGGCCGAACAGCACCCCCACAAAGGCCGAGAAAAAGCCTGCAGTCACAATCCAGACCACAATATTGACTTCAGGAAACAGCGTTGTCAGTTTGTAGCAGGCATAGGCCCCCACACCCATGAAGGCCCCGGTTCCAAGCGAGATCAAACCGGTATAGCCGGTTAAAATATTGAGCCCGATGGAGGCCAGTGAAAACACCAGAAACGGGATCATGACCGAGGACAGCAAAAAGTCGCTGCCGAGCAAAGGAATAAGAACAAATGCGACAACCAGGATCAGAGCGATACCGATCCTGTCCTGCAAAATAGGGAATACCGCCATGTCGCCGGCATAATTGGTTTTGAACTGGCCTGTCTCGCGATAGAACACGGTTGCTCACCCTCTCTCAAATTCGCTCTATGATTTTGTCGCCAAAAAGGCCTTGAGGGCGGAACAACAAAAACCCCAAAGCGATGCAATAGGCTAACCAGCTTTCGATCCCGCCGCCTACCAGCGGCCCCCAATAGAATTCACCAAGTTTTTCGCCGATGCCAATGATGAGCCCACCAACAATCGCGCCAGGCACCGAGGTGAAACCACCCAAAATCAGCACCGGCAGGGCCTTCAAGGCGATCACCTGCAAGCCGAAAGAGACATCCGAACGCGCACCCCACATGATCCCTGTCACCAAGGCGACAATGCCCGCGGTAAACCACACGATCACCCAGATCTGGTTGAGCGAAATGCCCACAGACAAAGCCGCCTTGTGGCTATCGGCCACCGCGCGCAAGGCGCGACCGATCCGCGTCTTTTGAAAAAATACGGCAAGTGCAACAATCATCACCACGGCGATGACCGCGGCGGCGATATCGATTTTTTGGAACTGCACGAAACCGCCGAGCATTTTTACTTCAATCGCTCCACGCGGCAAAAACAACTGGTCGGTGATCATCTGCTTGGGATTGCCACCAAAGATCAATTCTCCAAGTCCGATCAGAAAATAGGTGATGCCAAATGTTGCCATGAACAGAATGATATCAGGCTGATTGACAAGGGGCCGCAAGACCACCCGTTCGATCGCCAGCGCGAGCACAAACATCACCCCCAAAGTGACCAAAACTGCCAGTGGCGCAGGCAAGCCCATTTCATAAAGGCCAACCAAAGTGAGACCGGCAAAAACCACCATGATCCCTTGCGCGAAATTGAAAACGCCGGAGGCCTTGAAAATCAATACGAAGCCCAGCGCAATCAGCGCATAGAGCACGCCTGTGACAAAGCCGTCCCAAATGGTCTGCACAAACAGATCAGGCATCGCGCCCATTTGAAGAAACGGATCAATCAGGATTTTGAACAGGATGTCCATCACCATTCCCTCAATGTGCAACACCAAGATAGGCATCGATCACGCTCTGATCAGCTTTCACCTCATCGGGTGTACCATCGGCGAGTTTGCGTCCATATTCGAGCACGACAACGCGGTCCGACAGATCCATCACCACGCCCATATCATGTTCGATCAACGCAATCGTGGTGCCGTATTGGGTGTTCACGTCGATGATGAAGCGTGACATGTCTTCTTTTTCTTCAAGATTCATGCCCGCCATCGGCTCGTCGAGCAGCAACAAATCCGGCTCCATCGCCAAAGCACGCCCCAGTTCCACGCGCTTTTGGAGGCCATAAGGCAGCTTGCCGACCGGCACTTTGCGGATTGCCTGGATTTCAAGAAAATCAATGATGTCCTCGACAAATTCACGGTGGCGGATTTCCTCTGCCATTGCCGGACCATGCCGAAGGCATTGCCAGAAAAAATGGGAATTCATCTTTAAGGTGCGGCCTGACATGATGTTGTCGAGCGTACTCATGCCCTTAAACAAAGCGACGTTCTGGAAGGTCCGTGCAATGCCTTGTGCGGCCGCAACCGAGGGCCGCATTTTGGAACGGGTCTGGCCCTTGAACGTGATTTTGCCTTGTTGCGGATGGTAAAAGCCATTGATGACATTCAGCATCGAGGTCTTGCCCGCACCATTGGGGCCGATAATGGCGCGGATTTCTCCTTTGCGGATATCGAACGACACATCGGTGATGGCCTTAACCCCACCAAATGACAGCGAGACCTGATCCACAGCCAGAAGCACTTCACCCTTCTGGATCGATTGACTGGTTCTGGTCATGCCGCTTTTCCGATTTCATGTGAAAAAACAGGACAATCGCTGATCCTGACTCGTGCTGAAATCGCCCCCTTGCGGCCATCCTCGAAAGTCACCTCGGTGGTAATATCGGCCAGTTCGGTCCCGTTATACAAAGCCTCGATCAACGTGGCATAGCGTTCGGCAATAAAGCCCCGCCGGACTTTTTGTGTGCGGGTCAATTCGCCATCATCGGCATCCAGTTCCTTATGCAGGATCAGGAAACGCTTGATCTGCGCACCGGCCATCAAGGGTTCGTGTGCCAGCGAACGGTTCGTATCGGTGACGTGATCGGCAATCATCGCATAGACATCAGGATGTCCTGCCAATTCCTGATAGGAAGCATAGGACACATTGTTGCGTTCGGCCCAATTGCCCACGGCCGTCAAATCGATATTGATGAAACAGGTCGCAAAATCATGCCCGTCACCGAACAATACGGCTTCCTTGATATTGGGAAAGAATTTGAGTTTGTTCTCGATATATTTGGGCGGAAACAACGAGCCGGTCTTGAGCTTTCCGACATCCTTGGCACGATCGATGATTTTGAGATGTCCGGATTCGGGCTCGAAGAAACCGGCATCGCCTGTCTTGATAAATCCGTCATCGGCCAGAGTTTCAGCGGTGCGCTCATCATCCCTGAAATAGCCGAGGAACATCCCGGGTGATTTGAAAAGCACCTCGCCGCTTTCGGTCAGCTTGACCTCGACATGAGGAGCGAGCGGACCAACGGTATCGGCCCTGATCTCGCCGTCAGGCTGAACGGTCACGTATAAAAAAGCCTCGGTCTGGCCATACAGTTGTTTGAGGTTCATGCCGAGCGAACGGTAGAAGGAAAACAATTCCGGCCCGATCGCCTCTCCTGCCGTATAGCCCACTCTGATCCGCGAGAAGCCCAACACGTTTTTCAAAGGCGCATAGATCAGCAGGTTCCCCAGCGCATAGAGCAAGCGCCCGCCGAGCGGCACCGACTTGCCGTTCAAAATATCCTCGCCATAATTCTTGGCGATACCGATAAAGGTTTTGAACAACCAGCGTTTGAACGCTCCCGCATCTTCCATGCGAATGGTGACGCGGGTCAGCAGATTCTCGAATACGCGCGGTGGAGCAAAATAGAAACTCGGTCCGATCTCGCGCAAATCCTGTTCTACCGTATCGGTGCTTTCAGGGCAGGCCATGCAAAAACCTGCCACCAACCCTTGGGCATAATTCATGTAATGATCACCCACCCATGCCAAGGGCAGATAGGCCAGAACCTGATCATTCTCGTCGAGACGGTCGAAGGAAACACTGTCCTTGGCCGCAGCAATGCAGCGTTCGGCTGATAACATCACTCCCTTTGAACGTCCGGTGGTGCCGGATGTATAGAGAATGACAGAGACATCCGAGCCCTTTCCCTGCTCGATCAGGTGACTGAGCGCAGTGACAGTGCGGGGATCTTTTTGAAAATGCGTCCGGCCCTCTATGATCAGGCTATCGATGGCATGAAGTCGGTCATCGTCATAATCGCGCAGGCCGCGCCCCCAATCATAAAGAACAGCTTTGAGCTTGGGCAGCCGGTCGGCTACCGAAAAAATCTTATCAACCTGTTCCTGATCCTGCACGGCAGCCATGGTGACGCCGGCATGTTCGAGCACATAGACCATCTCCTCGGCCACAGAGTCAGCATAAACCGGCACCGGAATAGCGCCCAAACATTGCGCAGCCATCATGGACCAATAGAGCTTGGGCCTGTTGGTGCCGATAATAGCGATGGTGTCCCCATGGACCAGCCCGAGATCCTGCAGCCCTTGCGCATAAGCGCGGACAATCTCGGCCACTTCGGCCCAGGTCCATGTCTGCCAGATTCCGAGATATTTATGACGCAAGGCTGGCAGATCTCCATAGAGAACCGCATTGCGCATCAGCAATTTCGGAAATGTATCCTCGCAAGTTGCCATTGTGGCCACCAAGCGTCTCCCCTCTCCCCTAGCCCGATGAATCGGGCTTTTGATCATTGCAGGCCATTCAGGCTCTTGGATCAGGAAACCGGCAACAGCAGATGACCTGACCCTAGCAATCTATCGGAAGTCCGGAGCGCCTCACAACCAACACCTTAGACGAACATGCACCACCCAACCTATTCGGCGGCTTGCGGCAGCACAAAGCGGGGACGACCTTTCAATTCCTTGAGGAAATCCAGCTCTTGTTGCTTAACAGCCTCAATATGGCGCAACCGGACATGGCCGAAACCACGGATTTGATCGGGCAGGCAAGCCAGTTTGACTGCCACCGCATAATTATCCACCGTCAACTGCGCGACCAGATCGGCAAGACGGGCACGGTAATCTTGCAGCAAGCGCCTTTCCATCCGCCGCTCCCTTGTATAACCGAACAGATCAAGTGGCGTGCCACGCAACCATCGGAGGGCCGACAACAGCGTGAAGCCCCACATCATCTTTGGCCCGTAACTGGTTTTGACGGGATGGCCGTTATGATCCTTGCGGCCTAGCAGCGGCGGTGCCAGATGGAATTCGAACCTGATCTGACCTTCGAAATCACGGGCAACCTGTTGCTTGAACCGTCCATCCGAGAATAAGCGCCCGACCTCGTATTCGTCCTTGATTGCCATCAGCTTGAACAGGCCACGCACCACAGCCTCGGTCAACTCGGTCGAGTCCGGTTTAACGTGCTGTTCAGCCTTCCGCACGGTCTCGACAAGCTGCGTGAACTGGCGGGCATAGCGGCTTGATTGATAGTCTTTCAAAAAGGCGGCACGCCGCTCGATCCGCTCATCCAATGTCGAAGACAGCACCAGATGGGAGACCGGCTGGCCAGGATTGGCGGTGGCAGGATTGGAGGTGGCAGGATTTGAGCCCAAGTCTAGAACGGTTTGGGGATCGATCACCGCCCGCCGCCCCCATTCGAAAGCCGCCACATTCATCGCCACCGCCTCGCCATTCAACCGGATCGCCTCGATCAGCGAGGCCGATGACAGTGGCACTTTGCCACGCTGGAACGCATAGCCGAGCATGAACATATTGGCAGCAATGGCATTGCCCAGCAAACGCATGGCGATGCTTGTGGCATCAATCAATTCGGTTCCTTCAGGTCCAGTCGCATCACGTAAAGCCCGTTTTATTTTTTCAGCCGGAAGCAAAAAATCGGCATTGCGGGTAAAATCCCCGGGCATCACCTCCGCTGTATTGGCAAGCACATACGTCCCGTCCTGCCGGATGCCAGCCAGTACTTTTTTGCTGCCCGTAACCACCAGATCGCAGCCAAGGACCAGATCGGCTTCGCCCGCCGCCACGCGAATGGCATGGATATCCTGGGGACGCGGTGCCAATTTGACATGACTAAACACCGCCCCGCCTTTTTGCGCCAGGCCAGCCATGTCGATCATTCCGCAGCCTTTGCCTTCGAGATGCGCGGCCATGCCGATAATCGCCCCGATGGTCACCACGCCCGTCCCGCCGACACCCGTAACAATGATGGCATAATTGCGCGACAACGGTTCATAGATGGGCTCAGGAAGATCAAACCCTTTGCTATCGGCAACCAGCGGTGCAGATTTTTTAATGCTGGCACCATGCAGCGTGACAAAGGAGGGACAAAACCCTTCGATACAAGAAAAATCCTTGTTGCAACCTGACTGGTCGATGACCCGCTTGCGGCCGAATTCGGTCTCCAGCGGCTGGATGGCAATGCAGTTGGATACCTCGCCGCAATCGCCGCACCCTTCGCAAACCAGCTCGTTGATCACCACACGTTTATCGGGGTCGGGGAACTGGCCACGCTTGCGCCGCCTGCGCTTTTCGGCCGCACAGGTCTGGTCATAGATCAAAACGCTCACGCCCGGCACATCGGCAATCATCCGCTGCACCTCATCCAGTTGCGAACGATGGTGAATGGTCAGGCCAATCGGCCAGTCTGTATTCGGTGCATATTTGTCAGGCTCATCGGTCACCACCACCACTTTGGAAACGCCTTCAGCCGCAACCTGGCGGGCGATCATATCGACTGTCAGGTTTCCTTCATGATGCTGCCCCCCCGTCATGGCCACGGCATCATTGAACAGGATTTTATAGGTCATGTGGGTTTTGGCCGAGACGGCAAAACGGATCGCCAACAAGCCGGAATGATTATAGGTCCCATCGCCTAAATTCTGGAACACATGGGTGCGGTGGGAGAAAGCAGATTCGCCCACCCAGTTGGCTCCCTCACCGCCCATCTGGGTAAAGCCCTCGGTTTCGCGATCCATCCATTGCACCATGTAATGGCACCCGATGCCCGCATAAGCGCGCATGCCTTCCGGCACTTTTGTGGAGGAGTTATGCGGACAGCCCGCGCAGAAATGCGGAACGCGGCTGCCCACATCCTGCACCTCGGACAAATAGGCCTGTAATTGTTTGAGCCGCTGCACCCTCGCGCGCAGCTCCTCACTCTCGTGAAAGCGCAGCAGCCGTTCGCCAATGGCGATCCCAATGTCATTGGGATCGAGCGCACCTTTGACCGGAAACAGCCATTCACCCTGCTCGTCGCGTTTGCCGATGCAAACCGGTTGGTGCGGCTTGCCATACAGCTCCTCGCGCAGTTGCACCTCGATCAGTGAGCGTTTTTCTTCGACCACAATGACGAGTTCGAGACCGCGCACAAATTCGGCCAGTCCGACAGGTTCGAGCGGCCAAGCGCAACCGATTTTATACAAACGCAAACCAATGCTGTTGGCTTGCGCCTCGTCTATGCCCAAATCATCAAGAGCCTGGCGAACATCCAAATAGCTTTTGCCGACTGTGATAATGCCGACACGCGGCGCAGTCCCACCCGACATCACGATGCGGTTGATCGGATTGGCCCGCAAAAAGGCCAGCATGGCATCACGTTTATAGTCTTGAAGCCTTTCTTCCATCGCCAGAATACCATCGCGTGGACGGATATTGAGCCCGCCCCTCGGCATCGCGAAATCACTTGGCTGACGGATCGTCACCCGATCAATCGAGCCATCGACGACGGCGGTCGATTCAACCGTATCTTTCACGCCTTTCAAAGCCACCCATGCCCCGGTATAACGGCTCATCGCAAATCCGTAGAGACCGTAATCGAGCACCTCCTGCACGCCGGCAGGATTCAGGATCGGCATCATCACATCGACAAAATGGAATTCAGATTGGTGGGCTGTTGTCGAACTTTCGGCGGTGTGGTCATCCCCCATCAGGGCCAGCACGCCACCCCATTCAGAAGTGCCGGCCATATTGGCATGGCGGAACACATCCCCTGAGCGGTCAACCCCTGGCCCCTTGCCATACCAGAGCGAAAACACACCGTCATACTTGCCCTCGCCCCGCATCTCGGCCTGCTGGGTACCCCAACAGGCGGTGGCTGCAAGCTCCTCGTTGATGCCGGGCGTAAACACAATATGGGCTGCATCCAGCGGCTTGCGGAAACGGTGCAGCTGCTGGTCCAAGGCACCCAGCGGCGAACCGCGATAGCCTGAAATGAAACCGGCGGTGTTGCGGCCCTGCAGCGTGTCGCGCTCATGCTGCATCAGCATCATGCGAATAACCGCCTGCGTGCCTGTCATAAAGATGCGCTGTTTGGAAAGATCGAATTTATCATCCAACGAGACGCCAAAATCTTTCGGCAAAACAGTGCCGCCAGATGTCGATTGGGTGCCTTGTGTGTCGCCCGCCATAACATCTCCCCCGCCCGCAAAAGCCCGCTGAACCACCCTCTTACGGGGTTTGCATCCAGCAAAAGGACCGGAAGGCCGGCTCGATTGCTGTGCCTGACCTTATGGCGATCCTGAACGTCCAAAAAAATTAATCAAGAAGAATTCATCTTATTAGGTCAGTAAAGCTGACATAATGCACGGAGGTCGTCAAGCATTCCGTTTTTATCCTCCGATTGAAACCATTGTCTTGGAACCATTGTCTTGAAACCATTGTCTTGCCCCACTTGCCTGCTAGTTGAACATTGGGGACAGTGCCTGTGTGATTCGGTTGGCTGCCAGGGAGATTGAATGCGCAAATTATGGTGGATCTATGCCCTCTTCGGGACTGTTATTGGGCTGTGTCTGAACGGATCAAAAGCAGTTGCGCATCCGCATGTGCAAGTGGAAGCCAGCGCCAGCCTGCTGTTTTCGGGCACAGGTCAGGTGATCGGCCTCCAGCATCACTGGCAATTTGACGAGGCCTATTCAGCCTTTGCCGTCCAAGGTCTCGATGCTAATGGTGATGGTAAAATCAGCCGCGCGGAACTCGCCGACCTTGCCAAGGAAAATACCGAATCGCTGAGTGAATTCGACTATTTCACCAAATTGAAAATAGACGGGAAAAAGCTCGATTTCGCCAATCCGGTCGATTACTGGCTTGAGTATGACAATGGCAAACTGACCCTTCATTTCACCTTGCCGCTGAAAGGACCAACCAAGATAGCCAGAACCAGCGGGATTGAGCTGTATGATCCCACCTATTTCGTTGCCTTCACCTTCCGCGAGGGTGATCAGGCCTTCTCCTTGAAATCTGGTCCCAGTGGATGCGTGGCCACCATCACACGGCCAAAGGCGCCCACCCAAACAAGCCAGAACCTCAACGAGAGCTTTTTCAACACCCTGTCAGCCAAAGGCGATTTTGGTGCACAATATGCCAACCGCGTTCTGGTTGCCTGCCCCTAAGGGTTCCATGCCATGCCACATCACCACGTCCATGATCATTCCCCCATGACGCATGAGCACCCCCATGAGCACCCCCATGAGCACCCCGCCGCGCACATCTGGCGGCAAATCGCACTTTTCGTGTTGTCTTTGGCCCTGATCACCGGATTGGGGATCGTGGTAAGCCAGTTTACTGGTTCACTGGTCCCACCTGCGGGAAAAAATCCGTTCGGTGCTGGCATGCGCGAAGGGGCCGGTGCGGCTGGCGGCATCATGGGGATGATATCGACACTGCAAAGCCTGTTTTCAGCCCACATTATTGCAGGGCTGAAAGAATTCTCCCAATCGAGCGAAGCAGTGTGGGGCCTGCTTGGGATCAGTTTCATCTATGGTGTGGTCCATGCGGCGGGGCCCGGGCATGGCAAGGCCGTGATTGCGGCCTATGTGCTGGCCAGCAAAACGGCTCTGAAGCGCGGCATAGGCATGGCCGTGGCAGCGGCTTTGCTGCAAGCCCTTGTCGCCATCTCGCTGGTCGGCCTGTTCTCGATCGTTCTGCGCGCCACTGCCTCTGGTCTGTCAGCGATGGCCGGTCGGATCGAACAGATCAGTTTTGCAGCCGTTGCTTTGGTCGGACTTTGGCTGCTCTGGGGTAAAGCAGGACGGCTCGCTGCCCTGATCGCACCCCAGGTGGTACAGGATCACCATCATCATCACCATGGCGAGGCCTGCGGTTGCGGCCACAGCCACGCACCGATTGCGCCGCAAGAAGCGGGAATGCGTGATATGGCGCTGGCCGTTCTTGCGGCAGGTATCCGCCCTTGTTCGGGGGCTATTCTGGTGCTGGTCTTTGCCCTGGCGCAGGGCCTGTTTGGTGTCGGAATTGCCGCAGCCCTTGTCATGGGGCTGGGGACGGCATTGACCACCAGCGTGTTGGCCTGCCTTGCTGTCCTGACCCGTCATACAGCCATTCGGATGAGTGGTGGAACAGAAAGTCTCCTCGGCCAACGCGTTATCACCGGATTGGAGGTGCTGGCCGCCGCCTTCGTGGCGTGGATGGGTGCAGCCTTTCTGTTTGCCGGCCTATGAGGCGAGCGGATCATTTTCCAGCATGATCGGCTGGCCATGCGGAGTGGCTTTGGCTGCTCTGTTCCAGGCCGACTGAACCTGTTTGAGATGGTCGAAACTTGTTGCACCTTTGCTGACAGTCAGCCCTTCCAGCGTAGCCAGCCAGTGCTGATAATAGGTTTCCCCTGTATCGGGATCGCCCGCCATTTGCGCCACTTTGATTTGTGCCGATAGGGCTGCCGCCCATTCGCTCCACGTGAACAGGCCTTTTGCATGGGCATCAACCGCCAGCGCGAAGGCTTGTGCCTCCCATGGCTCGCGAAACACCGGACCCTCGACATCGCAAGGCAGAGCCGGGATCAGGTTCAGCATATCAGCTGGCACGGTCATGCGGCGCGATCCTGAAAATAGGGTTCCCAACAATCCACGATCACTTCAAGGCTGGCATCGGCCTCTGCTCCCCATAATTCGCGACCAGAGAATTTGACGCCATAGCACCAGTGCGGCTGCTCGCCCAGACCATGGGCATGACTGTCCGGAAACACGAAGGCCCCATGCACCGCCACAATTTCGCCTGCCTTGCCGCGCGCATAACGGGGCAGACGCGTATGGGTGGAAGGATGCATGACTTTGGTCACAATGCGCTCGCCAATCCCGAAACGTGCCGGATGGTCGACAGGACGATCATAAGGGCTGCCTTTGGACAGCGCCGCAGCAACCTGAAACTGATCGGCTTTAGGCTTTTTGGTGGCCACTGGCGGGACGAGGGTTCGAGCCGCTGCGACCTCCTCGGGCGTCACCATTCCGCGTTCCGCAAGCATATTGGCCAGCGCCCGGGTCCAGATCTCGTAATAGGACACCGAAAGATAGATATGGGGAGGCAGGCTTTCGCGCGCATGGCGCCCCATATCGAGGTTCCATTCACCCAGAGCAGCCGAGGCAAGAGTGATCGCCAAAGCGCGCTTTTCCCAGTCGGCATGAAACACTGGCTCGTCCACTTCTGGACGCACCGGCCCGAAGCCCATCATGCCGCCTAAATCCTGCGGACCGTTCATTGGCTTGCACCTGCGGCAAGCGGCAGGCCGGTGCCGATCATGCTGTCGCGGGTGACCAGTTCGGCAAGGCGTTCCTCGCTCCAATTCTTGGTGCCTGCAGGGCGTTGAGGCAGCACCAGATAGCGGATTTCAGCGGTCGAATCCCACACACGAATGGTCTTGTCCTTCGGCAAAGCCAGGCCAAAATCGGATAGGACGCCACGCGGATCCATCACCGCTCTGGAGCGGTAAGGCGCGGATTTATACCAGACCGGCGGCAGGCCCAAAACCGGCCACGGATAGCACGAGCACAAGGTGCAGACGACGAGGTTGTGGATCTGGTCGGTGTTTTCAACCACTTTCAAATGCTCGCCCTGCCGTCCCGAAAACGACAGTTCTGCCACCGCCGCAGTCCCGTCTTCCAGCAGGCGTTGTTTATAGGCAGGATCAACCCATGCCTTGGCGACGACCTGCGCCCCGCAGCGAGGACCAATTTTAGTCTCGTAGGTCTCGACGATCAGATCAAGCGCGTCGGGATCGACATAGCCTTTGGCAAGCAAAACGGTTTCAAGCGCACGCACCCGAATAGCCGCCTCGGACAATTCCGAGCCATGATCATGGTCGTGATCATGATCGTGATGATGGCCGTGATGGTGATGGCCGTGATCATGCGGGTGATCGTGCGGGTGATCATGGGGGTGATCATGGGGGTGATCATGGGGATGATCGTGATCTGGATCGTGATGTTGCGTGCTCATGGGCCTATCATGGCGAAAAGCGTCCACGCATGCAAGCAATCCCGATATGATGAAATCTACTAGCGCAAGCGGGCTGCAACCGTCATGATAACGTCAACACGAAGACAAAAAGCGGGATGGATGCTATGGCTGCTGCGACGTTGTTCGATTTGCAAGGAAAAGTGGCGGTTGTCACAGGCGCATCGTCGGGACTGGGCGTCCAATTCGCCCACGCACTGGCCAGCCATGGTGCAAAAACAGTGCTGGTGGCCAGACGCAAGGACCAGCTGGACCGGCATGTAAGCGAACTGGTCGCGCAAGGCTGTCATGCCATGGCTGTTGCCGCCGATCTCACAAAACCTGACGATATTACTCGTCTGTTTGATACGATCGAGAACGACTTGGGGACGCCAACCATTCTCGTCAATAATGCAGGGCTGGCGCAAGCCGCCAAACTTTCTGAGATCAACCGAGCGGAATGGGCCACCACCATGGCTCTCAATCTCGATGCTGTCTTGTTCACCGCCCAGATGGCTGCCCAACGGATGATGGCGGCAAAGCTATCCGGCAGCATTATCAACATCGCTTCGATCCTTGGGCAGCACGTCCAGAAGGGCGTGGCCGCCTATTGCACATCGAAAGCCGGTGTCATTCATCTGACCCGTGCCATGGCACTGGAATGGGCAGGCCGCGGAATTAGGGTCAACGCGCTGGCGCCGGGTTATGCGGTGACCGACATCAACCGTGCTTATCTGGAGTCTCCTGCCGGTCAGGCCATGCTGCCCGATATTCCATTGCGGCGCTTCGGTGGCCAGGGCGATTTTGACGGAGCATTGCTGCTGCTGGCTTCCGATGCAGGCCGCTATATGACCGGAACGACACTGACTATTGATGGCGGTCATACGCTCGCCCTCTAATTCACCGCTGCTCTTATCCCCGGCTCAGAAAGAAAGACAATCCCGATGGATTTTACCCTTCCCCCCGACCTTGAAGCGATCCGCAAGGCGACACGTTCCTTTGTATCGGACCACATCCTGCCGATCGAAGCTGACCGCACCCATTGGGATGAGCATGACAATATCAAACATGCCCCGCTTGCTGCCCTGCGCGAAAAGGCCAAGGCTGCGGGCTTGTGGGCGCCGCAAGCACCCAAGGCGTGGGGTGGAATGGGCCTGCCAATGGTTGGTTGGGCAGCCATGTACGAGGAAGCCAACCGGTCGATTTTCGGTCCGGTGACCTTCAATTGTGCGGCCCCCGATGACGGCAACATGAATGTCCTGTCCAAAATCGCCACCGACGAGCAAAAGCAACGCTGGCTCAAACCGATTGTCGAGGGCCAGGTACGCTCGGCCTTTGTGATGACAGAGCCTCATCCGGGCGGCGGCTCGGATCCGGGCATGATCCGCACCCGAGCGGAACGGTATGGCAAAGGCTGGAAAATCTACGGCCATAAATGGTTCATCACCGGCGCCCAAGAGGCCGAGCATTTTATCCTCATGGCACGCACATCGGATGATCCGCGCAAGGGACTGACCGCATTTCTGTACCACCGGGACCAGCCGGGCTGGAACATCCTGCGCCGCATCGAGATCATGGGACCAGAAGAACATGGCGGCCATTGCGAATTGTCCTATGACGGACTGGAAGTGTCCGACGACAATATATTGGGACAGGTCGGGGACGGTTTGAAAATCACACAGATCAGGCTTGGCCCGGCCCGCCTGACGCACTGCATGCGCTGGCTTGGTCTTTCAAAACGATGCATGGAAATCGGCGCAGCCTATGCCAATGAACGCACCGGATTCGGTATCCGGCTGGCGGATCGGGAATCGACCCGCATGAAACTGGGCTCGCTGGCGATGGATATCGACATCGGCCGTTTGCTGGTGATGCGCGCCGCATGGATGCTGGATCAGGGTGATTTTGCCCGCAAGGCCATTTCGATGGCCAAGGTCCATGTGGCTGACACGCTTCACAAGGCCGCTGATATTGCGATCCAGATCAATGGCGCACGCGGCTATTCCAAAGATACTGTTCTGGAATGGGTCTATCGCTATGCCCGTCAGGCCCGGCTGGTCGATGGGGCCACCGAGGTTCATCAAATGGTGTTATCCGATGCCTATGCCAAGCAGGCCGATGATTTCTGGCATTGGGGTGTATGATACCGACATATGACACCAACCCGCCCCAGCATTTGAACCAGCCAAACGGAGCACCGTCCCTCCGTTTGGCTGATACCCAGATCAGGCGATTTGCTGTTGGGCTTTTGCAAAAATATCGGCCGCCAGATGCGCCAGTGAGCGATCCGAACCGCGTGGGCCCAGAATGGAGATTCCCATCGGGGCTCCTGCCTTGGTCAACATCGGCAGGGTGATCTGCGGGCACCCGCTCAGGCCCGATGGGCAAAGCAGACGCATCGATTGATTGCGTTGCAACTCCAGCTCGTCCTCGGACGCCGCCATCAAAGACGGCACATCCGGCACTGTCGGCAGCAGCAGCACCCCATCGGATCCCAAAATTTGGTCGAGATGGGCACGGAAAGCGGCACGCACCTTCCGGTTCGTTGCCTCCTGCTCGGCTGTCACACCTTTGGAAAAGGCAAAACGTTCAGCGATGCCGGGTCCGAGCGCGGGACGATGCTTGGTGATGAAGTCGCCGTGTGACTGCCAAGCCTCGCGGCCTTGCAGGAAACGGAACGCCCAGAACAGCGTGTCAAAATCAGGCTTGGCGATCTCCTGATGCTCCAGCGGCGAGACCATCCTGTCAATCCGGGCAAACAGGGCTTCAAAGAGAGCGCGGGCTTCCGGATCGGTTTGCTGGACCAGATCGGTGGCCAGAATCAGCCGTGGCTTGGCGGGTAAAGGATGCGGATCCTGCCCCAAAATCGCATCAGCCACTTTGGTGAAGGTCGCGGCATCCCGTGTAAACCAGCCGGGCGTATCAAAACTGGCTGCCAAAGGCATGGTCAGATCGAGAGGCAGGCGATCATGCGTTGGGCGGATCCCGAACAAGCCGCAATAGCTGGCGGGCCCGCGCACCGAGCCGCCTGTATCGGAGCCAAGACCGATATCGCATTGCCCGCCAGCGGTGGCCGACGCCGAACCGGAGGAGGAGCCACCCGGAATCCGGTCCGGTGCTGCCGGATTGATCGGCGTGCCGAAATGCGCATTTTTACCATTGAGGGAGAAGGCCAGCTCAACAGTATGCGTCTTGCCGTTGCAATGGGCGCCTGCATCCAGAAACATCTGCACAAAGGGTGCGGTTTTCGTTTTGATCCCCGACAAAGCAAGTGCATGCGGTTGGCCCCAGCCCGAGGGATAGCCTGCAACATCGAAAATATCTTTGACCCCAATCGACAACCCGCTCAGCGGCCCTGTGGCGGCATGGGGAACGTCGACTGAAGGATAAGGCAGATAGGCGTGATAGGGATCTTGGGAAATGGTCATGCAAGGCCTCTGGACGATACGGTTAAACGAAAGGGAAAGGTAAACAGGGTTTGAAATTTAGCAACCATACGCGCCGCCATCGGCTCTCGGATCATGATCGGCCTCGATTTCGCCGGAACGGGGATCACGGATCAGAATACCGGCATGGCCTACCGGATTGACATAATCGGCATCGAACCATTCAACCTCGTGTCCGGCTTTTTCGAGATCCTTGACCAAAGCGGCATCGAACCGCCTTTCGACTTTGACCGTTGCGCGGTCGGCTTTATAGGCGCGGCCAAAAATAAAACGCGGACGGTCGATCGCCTCCGAGACGGGCAATCCCTGCATGGCGGAGCGGATAAAGGTTTGCGCGGTAATTTGCGGCTGAGGATCGCCCCCCATCGTGCCGTAGGACATGACGCGGCCATCATCGAACACGGCCATCGGCGGGTTGAGCGTATGGAATGGACGGCGGCCTGAAATCAGCGGGTTTTTCGCCTGCTCAGAGAGCGAGAACGAGGTGCCGCGATTTTGCAGCAGAATACCGGTTTTGGGCAGCACGCAGCCAGAACCATATTCCCAGAACAGCGACTGGATGTAGGACACCGCACAGCCCTGCCCATCAATCGCACCCATCCACACCGTATCGCCCTCGCCGAAAGGTGGCAGAGGCACTTTGGCGGCGCGCTGCATGTCAATGGCTGCCGCCTCGCGGGCAAAGCGCTCGTCGGTGAGGAAGGATTGGGGATCGAGCGTCAGATGATCGAAATCTGTTACCACCGCATCGCGGATGCGCCATGCGCGCTTGATCGATTCAATCAGCCCATGGGTATGGGCAAAGCCGTCATGCTCGCGCAGATGCAACTGGTTGTAGATCCCGAGAGTCAACAGCTGGGCAAGGCCCTGACTGGAGGGGGGATGGTTATAAAGCGTCACCTTGTCCAGCCGTGCCTGTAAGGGCTTGCGCCAATGGGTCTGGAAACGGGCCAGATCCTCGCGGGTCACAAATCCATTCAATTCGGCAAAATCGGCGGCAATTTCACGGGCCACATCGCCGCGATAATAATCCTCAAGCCCGGCTTGGGCGAGTTGATCAAGCGTTTGGGCCAAAGCGGGAAAATGCCGGATCTCGCCTGCCTTGAAACGCTCTTTGTCGCGCATGTAATGGCTGGCAAAATGCGGTGCGGCATAGACATCCTCGGCATCTTTGACCGTGTAACCGGCTTC
>CANGQA010000015.1 GCA_947455995.1 Hyphomicrobiales bacterium
AGCAAGACATGATAATGGGCGGCAATGCCAGCCGCTTTTATCGCCTGTCATAGAGAGAAAGTGATCCTTTCGGTCTATTGATCGTAAGAGAAAGCATTGCTCTTACTCGATCTGGGCATAGCCTTGTAGCAAGAGCAGTGTTAAGCCATTCCAGTAACCGGTGTAACAACCATCGGCACCAAATAGGATGCGAGGAGGAAGAACCATGGCGACTGAACTGACCCATTTTATCGGCGGCAAGCATGTCAAAGGCACATCCGGACGTTTTGCGGATGCCTATTGGCCGATGACCGGCGAAGTTGCCTCGCGCGTACCGCTCGCTTCGACCAAAGAAGTGCGGGCCGCTGTTGAAAACGCCATGGCAGCCCAGCCTGCTTGGGCTGCGACCAATCCGCAGCGTCGCGTCCGCGTTCTCATGAAGTTTCTCGAACTCGTCCACAAAGAATATGATGAATTAGCCCTGTTGCTCGCCAAAGAACACGGCAAAACCGTAGCTGATGCCAAAGGCGACATCCAGCGCGGATTGGAAGTGGTCGAGTTCTGTATCGGCGCGCCGCATTTACTGAAAGGTGAATTTACCGACGGTGCTGGCCCCAATATCGACATTTATTCGATCCGCCAGCCACTTGGCGTGGTTGCCGGCATTACACCGTTTAACTTCCCTGCGATGATTCCATTGTGGAAATGCGCCCCTGCGATTGCCTGCGGCAATGCCTTTATCCTGAAACCATCGGAGCGCGATGTCGGCGTGCCGTTGCGTATTGCCGAACTGTTCCTTGAGGCTGGCCTTCCTGCGGGTATTCTCAATGTTGTCAACGGCGACAAAGAAGCCGTGGATGCCTTGCTGGATGATCCGGACGTCAAGGCAATCGGCTTTGTCGGCTCCACCCCAATTGCCGAATATGTCTACACCCGCGGATGCGCGAGCGGTAAGCGCGTGCAGTGCTTCGGCGGCGCCAAGAACCACATGATCATCATGCCGGATGCCGATATGGATCAGGCTGTCGATGCCTTGATGGGCGCAGGCTATGGCTCTGCCGGTGAACGCTGCATGGCAATTTCCGTTGCGGTACCGGTCGGTGAAAGCACGGCCAACCGTTTGATGGAAAAGCTGATTCCGCGTGTTGAAAGCCTCAAAGTCGGCCCCTCCACCGATCCCTCAGCCGATTTTGGCCCGCTGGTCACAAAAGTCCATCTCGACAAGGTGAAGGACTACGTCGATGTCGGCGTGAAAGAGGGCGCTAAGCTGGTCGTCGATGGCCGCAACTTTAAAATGCAGGGCTATGAAAACGGCTTCTACATGGGCGGTTGCCTGTTCGACAATGTCACCGAAGACATGCGCATCTATAAAGAGGAAATTTTCGGGCCGGTTCTGTCGGTGATCCGTGCACCAAATTATGAAAAAGCCTTGTCGCTGGCCAATGACCATGAATATGGCAATGGCGTCGCCATTTTTACCCGTGACGGTGATGCAGCGCGTGATTTTGCATCCAAAGTGCAGGTCGGCATGATCGGTATCAATGTGCCCATTCCTGTTCCGCTGGCCTATTATACCTTCGGCGGCTGGAAGCGCTCAGGCTTCGGTGATCTCAACCAGCACGGTCCGGATGCGTTCCGGTTCTACACCAAGACCAAGACCATCACCTCGCGCTGGCCTTCGGGCATCAAGGACGGGGCGGAATTCGTGATCCCGACCATGCGCTAAACCCGCACCGTGCATATGAGACGAAATCAGGGGTAGCGTGCTGCCCCTGATTTGTTTTCACTGGGCAAAAAGGGAGGTTCACACATGGCTCAACTTTTCGCCCTCGATGAGGATCGGATTGCTATCCGCGATATGGCCCGCGATTTCGCAGATTCCCATCTTGCGCCTCATGCCCTTGAATGGGATCAATCCAGCCATTTTCCGGTGGATGTGATGCGAGAAGCGGCAAAGCTCGGCATGGCCGCCATTTATGTAAGCGAAGATGTCGGTGGCTCCGGTCTTGGCCGTCTGGATGCAGCTTTAATTTTTGAGGCGCTGGCCACAGGATGCCCGACCATTGCAGCCTATTTGTCCATCCACAACATGGTTGCGTGGATGATTGACCAGAATGGCTCACCTGAACAACGCCAGCACTGGCTGCCGTCTATTGTGGCTATGGACAAGATAGCAGCCTATTGCCTGACAGAGCCTGGATCCGGCTCGGATGCCGCAGCGTTGAAAACCCGTGCTCGCCGTGATGGCGATGATTATATTGTCGATGGGGTTAAACAGTTCATTTCCGGGGCAGGCGTCGCCGATGTGTATGCCGTGATGGTGCGCACCGGCGGCGATGGCCCTTCCGGCATCTCTACTTTGCTGATTGAAAAAGGCACGCCCGGTCTCTCTTTTGGTGCTGTCGAGAAGAAAATGGGATGGAACGCCCAACCAACCCGTCAGGTGATGATGGACAATTGCCGTGTGCCGGTGGCCAACCGGTTGGGCGCAGAAGGTATCGGCTTCAAGATCGCCATGTCGGGACTTGATGGAGGCCGCCTCAACATTGCAGCCTGCTCACTTGGCGGCGCGCAATCAGCCCTTGAAAAGTCCCTGTCCTATATGGGCGACCGCAAAGCCTTTGGCAAGAAATTGCAGGATTTCCAGGCTTTGCAATTCCGGCTGGCTGATATGGCAACCGAACTCGAAGTTGCCCGCACCTTTTTATGGAGAGCGGCGTCGGCTCTCGATGCCAAGGCACATGATGCCTCGCACCTGTCAGCCATGGCCAAGCGCTTTGTCACCGATACCGGCTTCGAAGTAGCCAATCAGGCGCTGCAACTGCATGGCGGCTACGGCTATCTGGCCGATTATGGCATCGAAAAGATCGTGCGCGATCTCCGTGTGCATCAGATATTGGAAGGTACCAACGAAATCATGCGCGTCATTATTGCGCGCCAATTGGTCGGTCGCGGACAAGGAAGCGGATCATGAGCAAAACACTCTCCATCGCATTTATCGGGCTTGGCAATATGGGTGGGCCTATGGCTGCCAATCTGGTCAAAGCAGGGTTTCAGGTCACAGGATTTGACCTGTCGGCCAGCCATCTAGACCAAGCCAAAGCGCAAGGTGTAGCCCCTGCTTCATCGGCACAAGCGGCGGCCAAAGTCGCCGATGTGGTCATCACGATGCTGCCTGCCGGCAAACATGTGCTGAGCGTGTGGCAAGACATCCTCTCGACCACCAAGCCCGGGGCTCTGCTGATTGACTGTTCGACGATCGATGTCGAAAGCGCCCACGCTGCCCACAGGCTTGCCACAGAGCATGGATTGACCGCCCTCGATGCGCCAGTATCAGGCGGGGTAGGCGGGGCACAAGGTGCAACCCTCACCTTCATGTGCGGCGGCACCGAGCTCGCATTTTCAATGGCCAAACCGTTGCTCGAAGCCATGGGCAAAAAGATTGTCCATTGTGGCGAGGCCGGAGCCGGACAGGCGGCCAAAATCTGCAACAACATGATTTTAGGCATTTCGATGATTGCCGTTTGCGAGGGTTTCGCATTGGCCGAAAAGCTCGGCTTGTCCCATCAGGCGTTGTTTGATGTCGCCTCGACCTCGTCAGGCCAGTGCTGGTCCTTGACCACCTATTGCCCTGTCCCTGGTCCTGTGCCAACCAGCCCTGCCAATCGCGATTATCAGCCGGGATTTGCGACACCTTTGATGCTGAAGGATCTTTTGCTGTCGCAAGATGCCGCCCACAGTGCTGGAGCGCAGACACCGCTGGGTGCCAGGGCGACAGAGTTGTATCAGCGTTATCTCGAGACTGGCGCGTCGGAAAAAGATTTCTCCGGCATCATCTCAATGCTAAGATCATAAAAATCGATTTCTGATTGGCCATTCGAGCGCATCCATGCCGTTGCAAAAAACTCCCTCTCCCCAACCGGCGGCCTCTGCGGCCCGTCTGTTGCGGCGTGTCGGTTTTTTTGTGCTGGCTGCCGCCCCGCTGCTGTCAATGGCCAGCCGTCGTGGCTTCGTCATTGCGGTTCCGTTCGGGTCGATCTTGCTGATTATGGCGACACTGATTGAAAGCGAGACCAATAAGCCATGGCAGAGCATTGGCCGGATGGCTGTTTCAATCTGCGGCATTGCCGGTTTGTTCGTGCTTCTTTGGGCCGGATTGTCGCTGATATGGACTCCTTTCAAAAGCGAAGCCATGGCCCGATTAGCCAATATGATCGGACTGGTCGTGTTGGTGATGACCACAGTGGCAAGTCTGCCGGTTCATAGTCGCGCCAGCAATTTGCATCTGCTGGCGATCGGTCTTGGTGGCGCGATCGTGCTGGCTAACGGGCTCTCGATCTGGAGCCTCAATGATCCTGATCTGGTGATCGATCCATTATTCACCGAACGCTTACCGTTGTTTGCCTCGGTGTTGCTATTCCCCTGTATCGGCTGGCTGCACTCCCGCCAACGCTTTGGCGGGGCCTTGATGCTCTTGGTGTTCACCGGCAGTTTTCTGATCTTGCATGAAGCCTATGCCGCCTTGTTCAGCCTCACACTGGGTATTGTCTTTTATGGCCTTGCCGTCTGGCGAGCCACCTGGTGCCGCTGGCTCAGTGGGATGATGACCATCGGCTTGCTGGTGCTGGCTCCTGTCTTGCCATTTGTGCTGCGTCCGCTGACCAAATGGGCATTTGGGGCGACCGATCTGAATGTCGATGCCTTGCGGGCATGGGGACGACTGGTGCAGCGCGAACCCTTGCGCCTGATGACCGGACATGGCTTTGATGTGACAGCCCGTGCCAAGGCTGCCGGATTGATAGAGCCTACGGCCCCGCGCGGACTGCTGTTCGAATTATGGTATGATCTTGGCCTGCTCGGTGTTGTCGGCGTGGCAATCGTGCTGCTGATGATTATCCGTGCCAGCTCCAAATCGGCGCCTGTTCTGGCTCCGGGTATCTTAGCGACACTGATTTGCGCTTTCAGCCTGACCGTTCTGGGTCAGGTGGCCTTGCAAAGCTGGTGGGTGACGCTGATCGGACTGGTGGTGATTATGTGGTTTGCCATCGAACAGGGCCAGTATCACACCATCCGCCCCCGCTCGATCTCGACGAGATCCCACTAGACCCTACGTTTTGCGATTTTCCTGCACCGCATGGCAGGCCACACCGTCAATCATCAGCGGCACTTCCTTCTGGCAGCGCGAATTGGCCAGAGGGCAGCGGGGATGGAATGTACAGCCAGAAGGCGGCGAAATAGGGTTGGGCACTTCACCCTGTACCGGCTGGCGGCTGCGCCCTGTCATTGCCAGATCGGGCACCGCATCCAGCAGCATGCGGGTGTAAGGATGACGGGGCTGGGCAAACAGGGTCTCAACCCGGGCCACTTCTACCAGACGACCCAGATACATCACCCCGATCACATCCGCCATATAGCGGACCACCGCGAGATTATGGCTGATAAAGAGCAAGGTCAGGCTCAGGTCGCGTTGCAGATCTTTCATCAGATTCAGAATTTGCGCCTGAACCGACACATCGAGGGCAGACGTCGGCTCGTCACAGACAATCACATCGGCATCAGAAGCCAGAGCGCGGGCAATCGCAATACGCTGGCGCTGCCCGCCGGAGAACTGGTGCGGAAACTTGACCGCATCGGCGGGATCAAGCCCTACCAGTTTGAGCAAATGGCTGACACGGACACGTTCCTCGTCCTCATTGCGGGCCAATCCAAAAGCCTTCATCGGTTCGGCGATGATCTGCCCAACACGCCAGCGCGGATCAAGGCTGGCATAGGGATCTTGAAAAATCATCTGTAACCGGCGGCGCAATGCCAGCGGATAGCCATGCTTGGGATCAAGCGGAACATCATCAATCGCGAATGTCCCGGAAGTCGCCGGCAACAAACCGGTTACCATGCGGGCGACTGTGGATTTACCTGATCCCGATTCCCCGACCAAAGCAAAGGTCTCGCCCTTTTTGATCGCAAAAGACACATCATCAACCGCCACCAACATTTGCTTGTCCTGTCCGGACAAGGCACGTTCCAGCCACGGCTGCGACACATCGAATACTTTGCGCGCATGGGTCACTGATACCATCGGCTTTGTGGTCATTGGCCCACCTCATGCAAAAAACAGGCGACCTGCCCTGCACCGACCGCCTCGAGAACCGGTCTCGCCTCGTGGCATCTGGGCATCACATGCGGACACCGGGGATGGAAGGCACAACCTTGCGGGATTGCCGTCAGACGTGGCATCGCCCCCTCGATTTGCAGCAAGCGCTCGGGCCGCTCATCAAGCGCGGGGATCGAGCCCATCAGTCCTTTGGCATAAGGATGCTTCGGAGATTTCACGACATCACGCACAGGACCGATCTCGATGACCCGTCCAGCATACATCACCGCGACCCGGTCAGCGGTTTCGGCGATCACGCCCATATCATGCGTGATCAGCATCACCGCAGTGCCGCGTTCACGGCACAGTTTTTTCAAAACAGCAATAATCTGCGCTTGAACCGATACATCCAGTGCAGTGGTCGGCTCATCAGCAATGATCAATTCTGGTTCGGCCGCCAGTGCCAACGCAATCACCACGCGCTGGCGCATGCCACCCGAAAATTCGTGCGGATAACCGTCGATCCGTTTTTCGGAAGCAGGAATTCCGACCTCTGCCAGCAACGCAATCGCGCGCGCCCGCGCCTCCTGTTCGGACACCGGCAGATGTGTGCGGATGGTTTCTATCAACTGTTCTCCGACCCGATAGAGCGGATCGAGACTGGTCAGAGGATCCTGAAAAATCGTACCGATCCGCTTGCCGCGAATATGGCGCAGATCCTCCATTGGCAGATGGTCGATCCGCTGGCCCGCCAGCAAGACCTCGCCCGAGGCAATGCGGCCGGGCGGTTCCAGCAGGCCGATGACCGCCGCGCCCGTCAATGATTTACCGGCCCCAGATTCACCGACCACACCCAGCACTTCACCGGGTGCGATGGAAAGGGAAATCCCGTCCAAAGCGCGTAAAGTGCCATGGCGGGTTACAAATTCGACTACCAAATTGCGCAGTTCGAGCACCGGCGGCGTTAAAGATTGAGAAGTCATTGCAGCCTCGGATTCAGCGCATCACGCAGCCAATCGCCGATCAGATTGATCGACAGCACAAAAATCGCCAAAGTCAGGCCAGGAAAAGTCACAATCCACCAATCGCCGGAAAACAGATATTTGTTGCCGATGGAAATCAGGGTGCCCAGCGAAGGCTGTGTTGGCGGCAGACCGACCCCCAGAAAGGATAAGGTCGCCTCCGTGATAATCGCCAGCCCCAGATTGATGGTCAGAATCACCAGCACAGGACCGATCACATTCGGCAGCAAATGCCGGAGCAGGATCAACGGCGTAGGCTGCCCGACAAGCCTTGCGGCATGGATATAGTCCTTGTTCTTTTCGATCAAAGTGGAGCCACGAATGGTTCGGGCATATTGCACCCAGAAGCTTAAACCAATCGACAGGATCAGCACCCCGAAGGCCCATGTCTCGCGCGAGGTGCCCTTGGACAAGGCTTGAACCACGCCGTTGACCAGCAAGGCAATCAAAATGGCGGGAAAGGTCAGCTGTACATCGGCCACCCGCATGATGACCGCATCGACCCGCCCGCCGAGATAGCCAGCAACCAGACCCAGCGTAATACCGATAGTGGCAGCCAACGCCACACCGGACAGACCGATCACCAGAGATACCCTCATGCCATACAGAATGGCCGAATAGAGGTCGCGGCCCTGATCATCGGTGCCCAGCACAAAGCGTGGATCACCACCGTCCTGCCAGACCGGTGGAATATTGGCATCGGCCAGAAACACTTGCGCCGGATCGAAAGGATCCATACTCGCCAACCATGGCGCGAGCAAAGCGGCAAGGATGATGGCCACAGACAGAATGGCGGCCACCACCGTCAAAGGTGATCGGAAAAACAGATAGGTCAGATCATGCGCCATGATCCGCGACCAGAGGCTGTCACCTGACGAGGAAGGTCCGGTAGAGGGGGATGGGATCGTCACACCATTATCCTTTGATGGTCGCGCGCAACCGCGGATCGACAAATGCATAAAGCAGATCAACCACCATATTGATGGTGACAAACAAAGCCGAAATGATCATCAGATAGGCTGCCATGATCGGAATATCGACATTCTGGACCGCCTTCAGAAACAAGGCCCCCATCCCCGGCCATTGGAACACCGTCTCCGTAATGACTGCAAAGGCAATGATCGAACCAAGCTGCAAACCGGCAATGGTAATAACCGGCACCAGTGTGCTTTTCAAAGCGTGCCGGAAGTGGATCGCCCGCGTGGTCAGCCCGCGTGCACGTGCGAATTTGATGTGGTCGGAGCGCAAAACTTCCAGCATCTCGGCGCGCACAAGCCGCATGATCAGGGTCATCTGGTAGAGACCGAGTGTAATCGAGGGCAGGATCAGCGCTTTCAGCCCCGAAGCGGTCAGCAAACCCGTGCTCCAGCGGCCCGATACAGTCACGACCTGCCCGCGCCCGAACGATGGCAACCAGCCTAGGGTCACAGCGAACAGATAGATCAGCAAAATCCCGATCAGAAAGGTTGGCAGGCTGACGCCCACCAGCGAAATGGATTGGAAAACCCGCGCAAAAACGCTGTCGCGCCGCAACGCGGTATAGACCCCCATCGGAATGCCGATGGCAAGCGACAGCAAAGAGGAAATCAACGCCAGTTCCAAAGTGGCCGGCGCACGTTCGGCCAGCAATTCGATCACAGGCTGGCGGAATTGGTAGGAAATGCCAAAATCAAGCTGCACCGCCTTATAGAGATAGCGGCCCATCTGCACGATCACAGGATCATCCAGACCGAGACTTTCGCGCACCTTGCGCACTTCTTCGGCGGGCGTATCCAGACTGACAATCTGTGCCACGGGATCGCCGACAAAACGAAACATCGTGAAGGCCAGCAAGGCGACTGTCAGCAAAACCATGCAGGATTGCAAAATCCGTCGGATAATAAATGCCAGCATCAGAATAAACTCTTCATAAAAACCCGAACGCAGGATCGGGGATCGAGGTCCGACGCCACAGGCGCCGGACCCGACAGGCTAATACTCACCCTTCCCAGGCAGCAGGCTGTTGAACAGCCCGCAACCGGATATGGGGTCAGTCTTTCGTGATCCAGCCAAAGGTGATGGCATTGTCCGCACGTTGTGCCATTTTCAAGGTCTTGGACACACCCCATGCCAAAGCCTGCTGGTGAAGCGGGATATAGGCATAGTCGTCATACGCAATCTGGAATGCCTGCTTGATCATGGCATTGCGCTTGGTCGCATCGGTTTCACCCAGAATTTGATCGCTCAAACCATCAAGCTGCTTGTTGCAATAACCACCCAGATTGGTTTCACCACGTGCCGACTTTTCATCATCACGGCAGCCGATGATGTCATAGAGAACGTTATGGCTATCCAATGTGTTGGGAGTCCAACCGAGCAGATAGAAGGAGGTCTTGAAACCATTTGGCTTGAGGACTTTGGCGAAATACTGGGCCTTTGGCTGGATCAGAGCATTGAGCTTGATCCCGACGCGGGCGAGCATGCCGACAATAGCCTGACAGATCGGGCCGTCATTGACGTAACGATCATTGGGGCAATCGAACCCGACTTCGAAACCGTTCGGATAACCAGCATCGGCCAGCAACTTCTTGGCGCCATCAGGATCGAACTTCGGACGGACGAAGTCTTTCGAGAGCGGGAACAACTCCGGTGCGATCATCAAAGCCGATGGGGTCGACAGCCCGCGCATCACGCGGGTCTTGATGGTTTCGATATCGATGGCCTTGTAGAAAGCCTCACGCACGCGCTTGTCCTTGAACGGGTTCTTGCCCTTCACACTGGACTCGAGCAATTCATCGCGGGTCTGGTCCATGCCCAGATAGATGGTGCGCAACTCAGGACCGGCCAGAACCTGCACATTGGATGCCGAATTGACGCGCTGGATATCCTGAATCGGAACAGGCTCGATCAGGTCAACTTCGCCCGACAGCAAAGCGGCCACGCGGGTCGCATCCGATGCAATCGGGGTGAAGATAATTTCATCCAGATTATGTTCCGGCTTGCTCCACCAACCTGCATTTGGCTTGAACACTGTTTTCACGCCGGGTTGATGGCTTTCGATCTTGAAAGGGCCCGTGCCATTGGCATTCAAGGAGATATAAGAAGGCGTGGTGGCATTGGCAGGTGTCGGAGCGGCGCTGCCATTGGCTTCGGCCCACTTCTTGGACACGATCATCCAATATTCCCACTGGTTCAGTAGGATCGGATTGGGCACGCCTAAAATCACATCCACGGTATGGTCGTCGATCTTGACGAATTTGGCATCCTTTGGAACGCGGGTGGTGTGGTTGGACCCGGGTGCACGCAGACGATCTGCAGAGAAAATCACATCGTCGGCAGTAAAATCTTCACCGTTCTGGAACTTCACACCTTTGCGCAGATAAAAGCGCCAACGGGTCGGCTCCGGTGTTTCCCATCGCTCAGCAAGAGCAGGAACCACATTCAAGCTACGATCGCGCTTGACCAACCCTTCATAGACATTGGCCAGATGGGCATTCGTTGTTGTTTCATTCAGTGTATAAGGATCAAGAGACTTCAAATCTCCCTGATTGGCGTAACGCAGCGTTTTCGCATAGACCGCGCTGCTCAACAGCACGGCAGCGGTTGCCAAAGCGACAAATCCTTTGGCTACAAATCCTTTTTTAATTTTCATCGCACTTTACCCCTAGGTTGAGTGAAACGTCATTGCCTCGTCCTGTTCACTCGTAGGTCAGAGATTAGCTGCGATAACGTCTCAGCGTAAAGTCTAATTCTGCACTTTTGGTGGGTTAAATCGGGGCAATTGCCTTTTTAATAAAGAAAGCGATGGCCAATTTTTGTGATTGACCAAATCCATGCGAATTTGCTTTGGTGGTTCAACCAATGGATAATATCCCATCATCCATTCGCTACCCCCCAATCCAAGAGGTCTGCCCCATGCCCATCGTCAACCGTATTGCTGCTTTTGCCGAGGAAATTGCCGAATGGCGGCACGATCTCCATGCCCATCCCGAGCTTGATTATGATGTCCACCGCACAGCCGGTATTGTCGCGGAAAAGCTCAAGGCATTCGGTTGCGATGAAGTGGTTACCGGTATTGGCCGGACTGGCGTCGTCGGGGTGATCCGCGGTTCCAAACCCGGCGACAAGGTCATCGGCATGCGCGCCGACATGGATGCCCTGCCAATCGTCGAGGAAACGGGCAAGGCCTATGCCTCAACGACACCGGGCAAGATGCATGCTTGCGGGCATGACGGGCACACCTCGATGCTATTGGGCGCGGCCAAATATCTGGCCGAAACACGCAATTTCGCAGGGACTGCCGTGGTGATTTTCCAGCCCGCCGAAGAAGGCGGGGGTGGCGGCAAGGCGATGGTGGATGATGGCATGATGGACCGGTTCGGCATTACCGAAGTCTATGGCATGCACAACATGCCCGGCATGCCGGTTGGTCAATTCGGTCTGCGTACGGGTCCGCTGATGGCAGCCGCCGATCGCTTCACCATCGAAATTCAAGGCCTTGGGGCGCATGCAGCCAACCCTCATGGGTCCATCGACACGGTGGTGATTGTCGGCCAGATCATCAACGCGTTTCAAGCGATTGTCGCACGCAATGTAAACCCGCTTGAATCGGCAGTGGTCTCAACCACCTATATCCGTGCAGGCGAGGCATTCAACATCCTGCCGCAAACCGCCACACTCAGGGGGACGGTCCGCACGCTCAACAAGAATGTGCAGGATATGATCGAACGCCGCATGTCTGAGATTGTTCATGGCATTTGCGCCATGCACGGTGCCACCGCCACCGTTGATTATGCCCGTGGCTATCCCGTCACCAGCAATCATGACCAACCGACACAATTTGCTGCAAGCGTCGCAGGATCAGTGGTCGGCCAGGACAAAGTCGATACCCACCTTGCCCCGACCATGGGCGCGGAAGATTTTTCCTACATGCTGGAAGCCCGCCCCGGTGCATTTATCTTCGTTGGCAACGGCGACACCGCCGGCCTGCATCATCCGGCCTATGATTTCGATGATCACGTAATCCCGATCGGTGTCAGCTATTGGGCCAAGCTGATCGAAACAGGCATGCCTGCTTAAGGCCATTGAGGGGACAGCAAAGCCCCCTCAGCTCCCGATGGCAGGACAACCCTTTTTGGCCATGCCATCCTTTTGATGCCGTATTTCAGACTGTTCACCGGGTTTGAAATACGGCTCTGGAAGCACATATCCCGATCACAGGACATCAACTTCCCTCGATTTCCTCGCGCAACAATTCAAGCGCCAGCCATTCTTCCTCGGCCTGCATCAGGGCGACTTGGGTTTCTGTCAGACGCAGGCTCAAGGCATTAAAGCGGGTGGCATCCTTGGCATAAAGCTGGGGATCGGCCATTGCGGCTTGCAACTTTTCAATATCACGCCCCAGAGCCGCCATTTTCTCAGGCAGCACACTCAAAGCATGCTTGTCCTTGAACGACAGTTTACGCACGGATTGAGCGGCTCCCGTCCGATTGGCATTTGAAGCGCTCGCCTCGTGCTTTTGGGTCGAGGGCAAACCGGAGCGATGAGATTTACGTGCCGTGACACCCTCGCCGCGCTGGGCCAGCATATCGGAATAGCCTCCAGCATAAAGCGTCCACTGCCCTTCGCCCTCTGACATCAGAATAGCTGTACAAACACGGTCCAGACAATCGCGGTCATGGCTGACGATCAGAACGGTGCCAGCATAATCGGCCACCAGCTCTTCCAGCAGATCGAGGGTTTCGAGGTCGAGATCATTGGTAGGCTCATCGAGCACCAGCAGGTTGGATGGTGCGGCCAGCGCCCGTGCCAGCAACAGCCTTGCCCGCTCTCCACCCGACAAGGCGGCGACCGGCTGGCGAGCCTGTGGCGGAGAAAACAGGAAATCCTTCAAATAGCCCATCACATGCCGTTGGATGCCGTTTACCGTTAGCATGTCGCCGCGCCCACCGGTCAGCACATCCATGACAGAGGATTTTTCATCAAGGGCAGAGCGGCGCTGATCGAGCACAACTTTTTCAAGGCGGGTGCCTAGCCTGACCTCGCCAGAATCAGGCGCGAGCTCGCCTGTCATCAAATTAATGAGCGTGGTCTTGCCCGCGCCATTGGCCCCGACAATGCCAATTCGGTCACGCCGCATGATCCGCATCGACAGATCTTTAACGATGGTTCGTTCGCCGTAGGATTTGCCGACATGATCAAGCACCACCACCTGTTCGCCAGACTGGTCAGCCTCACTGGCAGCCATTTTGACATCGCCGGTCAGCTTGCGCGCGGTGCTGCGCTTTTCGCGCAAATCGGCCAGATCGGCCATGCGCCGCACATTGCGTTTGCGCCTTGCCGTTACCCCGTAACGCACCCAGTCCTCTTCACGGGCGATTTGACGGTCGAGCTTGTGGGCCTCGATTTCTTCTTGCTCTATCTGCAAGTCTCGCCATGCCTCGAACGCGGCAAAACCCTGATCCAGCCTGCGCGAGCGTCCACGATCGAGCCAAACAGTATTGCGAGACAGGTTTTGCAAAAACCGACGGTCATGGCTGATGATGACCATTGCCGAGCGCAATCCAGATAATTCTTCTTCCAGCCATGTGATCGCCGGCAGATCGAGATGGTTGGTCGGTTCATCCAACAACAAAATATCGGGCGCAGGGGCTAGCGTGCGTGCCAGCGCGGCACGGCGTGTTTCTCCGCCGGACAAGCGTTTGGGATCTTCATCACCATTCAAACCCAATTGGGTCAGGAGATGCTGGGCGCGATAGGGATCATCACCTGGCGCCAGCCCTTCTTCGACATAGGCCAGCACAGTGGCATAGGACGACAGATCCGGCTCTTGCGGGAGATAGCGGACCGTGGCGCCGGGCTGCAAAAAACGAGTGCCAGCATCGGATTCCACCAGTCCGGCGGCAATCTTTAGCAGTGTTGATTTGCCGGAGCCGTTGCGTCCAACCAAGGCCACGCGCTCTCCAAGGCCGACAGCAAGCTCGGCGCCGTCAAGCAAGGGAGTGCCGCCGAAGGTCAGGCGGATATTTTGCAAATGCAGGAGAGGAGGTGCAGCCATGGCACAGGGTGTGCCAGAGCGCGCCCGTTCGTGCAAGTCATCTTGCTGGATTTTACAGTCCTGCCGGCTATTCTTGTCGCGAAGCTTACAACAAATGGCTATTTCGGGTCTCGCGGGCGGTTTTTTGGCGCAGCAATTGCCGCACCGCCGCTGACGCCACAACTTCGCCCTTATTGGTGAAGGCCTCGTGATTGATCTCTATTGAGTCAAGATCATAGAGATAATTGACCATCACCGCATGGGCCTGAGCCAGTCCTTTGGGCGATGGATCGGCCATGACATTGATCCTCTCCAATCGTGCGCCATTGCCAAGATGGAAACGGGCGACAGGATCGATGACCCGTCCCGATACCGTCCGCGCCTGCAACAGATACCGCGCAGCCAAGCCGTGCAGCAACGGGGCAAGCAATTCGACAGAGGCGGGATTTGTGGCCCAGGCCGGATCGTCAAGCATGTCCAGGGATTGTTTCAACTCCGGCGTCACAAAATCCGACTCAACCTGTTTGCGCTCACGGGCGAGCCAACCTGCAAAACCGGGAACAGGCGACAAGGTCACAAAGGTTTTCAGGCTAAAACCCTGACGGGTCAGCTCCTCCACAACCTGTTTGATCAGGAAGTTACCGAAGGAAATGCCCCGCAACCCCTCCTGGCAATTCGAGATTGAATAGAACACGGCTGTCGTCGCCTTTTTCGGATCAAGCGGCACCCGCTGGTCTGTCAGAACATCGGTGATCGAGGCGGGAATATCAGCGGTCAGCGCCACTTCGACAAAGATCAGCGGATCATCGATAATCTGCGGATGGAAAAAGGCAAAGCAACGCCTGTCAGGCGGTGCAAGTCTGCTGCGCAAATCATCCCAGCTCTTGATGGCATGAACAGCCTCGTAACGGATGATTTTCTCCAAAATATTAGCAGGCGTCTGCCAATCAATCGGCCTTAGCACCAAAAATCCGCGATTGAACCAAGAGGAAAACAAATGCCGGAAATCGGCATCCAGTGCTGCCAATCCCGGATGGCCTTTTTCAAATCGAAACAAATCTTCGCGCATCCGCACCAGACTTTGCGTGCCGCCCGAGGACAGATTGAGACGGCGGATCAATTCCTGCCGGCGCGGTTCAGCAGCCTGATGCAGGGCCATCAGATGGTGATGGTCGGGATGAGCCTGATAAGAGGCAATCGCTTGCGCCAAGCCAGCCTCATCAGCCCCGAACTGATCGACCAGCAGGCACAGAAATCTGCATTTATCATCATCATTCATGCAAGCATAACGATCAAGAATCATCGTCGCCAGAGCCACGCCGGAGGCTTCGCCACGGCTTGAGAGCAAAGCTTCGCACATCTGGTCTAATGGGGGGAGATCACGCCGCCCCCCGACCCATTGCGCATGCTCAACAAGTGCACGGCCCCGTTGCGAAATACTCGAAATCAAATCAGCTAAAAACGACATCGCATCCCTGCTCTCATCGAAGCCAAACGCTCATGGTGCAGCGCATCTATGCAGGCAGATTAAGGGCAAATTTTTAAATTTCAAATTGGAAATCACGAGGCGTAATAATTAGGGCGGTGGCTCATCCTCGCTGAGCAAGGGCCGCCAGCCCCAATGCAGCAAAGAGGGATCGTCACTATCCACCCCATGGGTCTGCAAAATATCATGAATTTCACGAAGACGGCCGATCACGGCAGGCCCTCGCAACAGGCCTGTCATCACCATTAACATTTCGATGACCAGCAATTGTACGACATAGGCCTCGGTGCCGACCCGCATCGTGGCATCGCGCGGCACATCACTGGCCAACACGATATCGGCCAAAGCGGCCAACGGCGTGTGACCGCGAGTAATGGTGATGATCGTTGCTCCGCGCGCTTTGGCCAACCGCACCACTTCCAGCAAAGAAGGCATGCGCCCGACAAAGGAAATCGCCACGACAACGTCGGCAGGTGTCAGTGTCGCGGCAGCCACAAGTTGAAAATGGGCATCGGAATAAGCCGTGGTGTTCAAATCCAGTCTGAACAAGCGGGCCTGCAAATCCTGCGCAAGAAAATTGGACGTTGCCCCCGTGCCATAACAATCGATGCGTCGCGCATGATTGATCGCCCGGGCGGCCTGTTCAATAAAAGCGGGATCAATCAACCTTTGCCATTCCGACAGCACAGCCGTCAGACTGCCGACCACATTGCGGACCACGTCATAGGCACTATCGCCTTGACTGACACCTCGATGGAGATAAGGGGTGCCGCGCGCAAGGTCACCGGCCAGTTTCAGCTTAAAATCCTTTACCCCCTCACAGCCGACAGTTCGGCAAAACCTCACAATGGTCGGAGCGCTGACTTCAGCAGCGCGAGCCAATTCCTCGACATTGGTATTGACGGCCCAGGTAGGATTGTCCAACACCAGTTCAGCGATCCGCCTTTGCCCGCTCGACAGGCCATCCATCGCCTGCCGGATGGCACGCAAGACATCGGGAGCCTCCAATCCATCAGAATAAAACGGGGCCTCGGCAGACGACGGGTTTGCCAAAGTGTCCATTCAAATCTCTCCCTCGCGGGCGAGATCGAAATGGCAGGCGAATTGATGCCCCTCCTGCTCCTGCCGTAACAGGGGGCGCTCTTGCGCACACAAGCTTTGGGCCTGGGGACAACGGGTACGAAACACACAGCCTGAAGGAGGATCCAAAGGCGAGGGAATATCCCCCATGATCAGCCGTCGCGCTTTGGGACCATCGGGATCAGCTTTGGGCGATGCCGCAAGCAAGGCCCGGGTATAAGGGTGGCGTGGATGGCGCATCACACGCTCGGTCGGCCCGATTTCCATCACACGGCCGAGATAAAGCACCGCTACCCGCTCGCACAGCAATTCGACAATATCCAGATCATGCGAGATGAACAGCAGGGCCAATCCGAAGCGGGCCCGTAAATCCTGCAGCAGATTGATGATCTGGGCCTGCACCGAAACATCCAGTGCCGAAACAGGCTCATCGGCAATGATCAGTTTTGGCTCGACTGCCAAAGCACGCGCAATACCAATGCGCTGGCGCTGTCCGCCAGAAAATTCATGCGGGAAACGGTCAGCATGGGCTTTTTGCAGCCCAACCATCTCCAGCAATTCGCCAATCCGCTCGGTACGGCGGTCCTGGGCAATGGCATGGGTATCAAGGGCTTCACCGATGATATCGCGCACACGCAAGCGTGGATTCAGCGATGCGAAAGGGTCCTGGAACACCATCTGTGCTTGCGCACGAAAGGGCTTCAGTTTCCGCTCCGGAAGGGCATCAATCGCCTGTCCGTCAAAACGCACCTGCCCACCGCTCGACGCAATAAGCCGCAAGACCAGCCGCCCGATGGTGCTTTTACCGGAGCCGGATTCACCGACCAACCCAAAGGCTTCGCCCGCCGCAATCTCGAAGCTGACATCCTCGACCGCCCGCAACCGGCCTTTGCTGGTCACAAATTCCTTACTCAGATTCGAGACAACCAGCAGCGGCTTTGTCATTCCCATTCCCTCCAGCGCAGACAGCGGATATCGCCCAGACTGTCCGTTTCAAGCACAGGTGGAGCGAGCTGGCATTGGGTTTGCGCCATCGGACACCGCGGCGCAAAAGCGCATGCAGGACCGAAATCACCGGGCTGGCCCGAAATGGCCTGGATCACCCGCCGACCGTCACGCATGATTGCGCGTGATGGTAAACAGGACAGCAGGGCCTTGGTGTAGGGATGGCGCGGCGCCCGGAACAGCGGCGCGGTCAGCCCGCTCTCGACGACCTGCCCGCCATACATCACAGCCACCCGATCGGCGATCTCCGACACCACGCCGAGATTGTGGGTAATAAACAGTACCGCCATGCCTGTTTCACGGCGAAGGCGGTCAATGAGCGCCAGAATTTGCGCCTGTATCGTCACATCCAGTGCCGTGGTCGGTTCGTCAGCAATCAACAAAGCTGGATTGCACGACATGGCCAGCGCGATCATCACCCGCTGGCGCATGCCGCCCGACATCTGGTGAGGATAATCATCCATCCGCCGCCCAGCATCGGGAATTTCAACCATATCAAGCATATCCCTGACACGTTTGCGGGTGGCCTGCCTGTCAAGCTGCAGATGCAGGCGCACTGATTCCGCAATCTGTTCCCCAATCGTCAGCACTGGATTGAGGCTGGTCATCGGCTCCTGGAAAATCATGGCCATTTCAGTGCCGCGCAATTGCCGCAGCCGGTCCAACTCCAGCGCCCCCAGATCAAGAACCTCATCCTGCCGGGTGCGAAAACGGATCTGGCCTGCCGAAATAAAACCAGAGGCCCGCGGCAACAGGCCCATGACCGCGAGGCTGGTGACCGATTTTCCGGAGCCAGATTCCCCGACCACCGCCAGCGTTTCGCCGGCCTGCAAGGCCAAAGACACACCACGCACAGGCGTGACAATGCCGTTTTCGGTTCTAAACGATACCGAGAGATCTTCGATCTGCAACAAGGGTCGAGACTTGCTTTCGGTCATGCTCACAAAGCCTTGCGCAATTTGGGATCGAGCATATCGCGCAAACCATCGCCAATCAGTTGCAACGACAAAGCTGCCAGCACAATTGCCAAACCGGGAAACAGCACAACCCAGAAGGAATCATCGGCATATTGCTGTCCAGAAGCGATCATTGTGCCCCAAGTTGGCACCTCCGGCGGCACCCCGGCCCCGAGAAATGACAGACCTGCTTCAGCCAGAACCGCATAGGCAAAAATAAATGTCGCCTGGACCAGAATGGGCGAAGCGACATTGAGCAGGACATGCACACGCAAAATCCGGAAGGTTGAAACACCCAAAGCACGTGCTGCCTCAACAAACGGCAATTCACTGACCACCAATGTCGAGGCGCGCACCACCCGCACCACCCTCGGGGCATAGACAATCGACAAAGCCAGCACGACATTGCCAGAGGACGGCCCCAAAATCGCCACCAGAAAAATCGCCAACAAAATATCAGGCAATGCCATCATGGCATCAGCCAGCCGCATGATCAGAGCATCGAGCCCTTTCACGTAACCAGCCAGCAAGCCAAACACTGTTCCTACACTCATCGACAAGAGCACTACGGCAGCACCGATTCCGAGCGAGGCCCGCCCACCGAAAATCATGCGCGAGAGAATATCGCGGCCAAACTCGTCCGTTCCCAACCAGTTGATATCGTTCGGCGGCTTCAAACGCCGGGCCATGCGTATGGCATCAGGCTTGAACGGCGACACCCAAGGTGCCAGCACAGCAGCCAGCACGATGATGCCCAACACCAACGTAGCGATGAACACCAGTTTTCGCCGGAATAGTCGCTTGAAAAACAGATGGATCGGACTGGGTTGGGACATGCTGTTGCGGGACATGGTGACGATATCCATCATCCTGCCCTCACGCGCGGATCGGCAAGGGCATAGATCAGATCAACCACCAGATTGATCAGAACATAGACGGCAGCAACCACAATCAAAGCGCCCTGGATCACCGGATAATCGCGCCGCAGCACCGCCGAGACCACGAGATTGCCAATACCGGGAAGCCCGAATACGGTCTCGGTGACAATCGCACCCCCTACCAGCAAAGCCGCCGTCAGCCCCACCACGGTGACCACCGGTATCAGCGCATTTCCAAAAGCATGACGCCAGATCACCACCCGCTCGACCAAGCCTTTGGATCGGGCTGTCCTGATAAAATCCTCACTGAGAATATCGAGCATGCTGGCGCGGGTGAAGCGGGTGATCAAGGCCGAATTGACAATGCCCAACACGCTGGCAGGAAGCACCAGATGCTGCAGGCGCACCAGAAACGGCGCGCCCGGATCACCATATCCGGCCACCGGAAACCAGCCCAGTTTGACCGCAAACAACTGGATGAAAATCAAGCCAAGCCAAAAGCTCGGAATGTTGGCCGCAACCATCGCCAAACCGCTCAAAGATTGATCAAGCCATCGGCCCCGCCAGACTGCCGAGGCAATACCGGCGGGAATACCGATCAAAGCAGCAATCGAAACCGAAAACAAAGCAAGAAAAAAAGTGGGTTCCGCCCGCTCACTCAACGCTTGCGTGACAGGGCGTTGCAGAAAAATCGACTGGCCGAGATTACCCGATAGAATTTCTTTTACCCACAACCCGAATTGCACGAGCAAGGGCTGGTCCAACCCATAGGTGGCACGAAGCTTGGCAATATCCTCCACGGTCGCCTGATCACCCAGCATCAAAGCCGCCGGATCACCCGGTGCAAGACGGGTCAGAAAGAATACCATGGTGGCGACCAGCGCCATCACAATCAGCAAACCGGCCAGCCTGCGTAGAAAAAACCGTCCCATCGCCGAACTCCGCCCCTCGCCTGCAACACGACCAACTGCGCAAAACTCCAACGCCGAAAACCGTATGAAAATGGATCAATAAAATGAGCAAGGGAATAACGGGCGGCGCATTGACCGCCGCCCGACCATCAAAGCCGGATCAGGGTGTGATACTGACATTCCAGAACGCAGGCCATGGCATCGGCGCGTAGCCTTTCAGCTTGGCTGAAGCTCCTGACAAGGCCGCGAAATTACCGATTCGGACATAGGGCACTTCATCATAAATGACCTGCTGCACCTTGGCCCACAAAGCACCTCGCTTTGCTGAATCCGGTTCGGTATTGAATGCAGCAAGAGACGCTTCCTTGGCCGGTGATTTCCAGCCGCCGGGCGCACCATCCCCCAACTGGGGTGGCGACAGCATCGGTTCCGGCATGAAGGCCGAATGGGTCACATAGATATCCCAGACCGCCGGATCGGCACGACGCTGCACCAAAGTGGCCCAATCAACCACATCCAGCGTCACGGCAAAGCCCGCCGCTTTCAATTGCTCGGCCATCACAAGAGCCATGCGATGATGGTAATCATACTGCTTGGAATTGAGGATGCGGATGGGCGTGCCGTCATATTTGGCCTCTGCCAGAAGTTTTTTGGCTCCTGCCGCATCACCCTTGTTGTAAAGGCTCTTGCCTGCCTCGGAATAGAATGGCGAGCCTTTGGGGAAATGTTCGGCGCTCAGCGCAAAGAATTTGGGATCACCAAAACCTGCCAGCAGAATTTCCTCGTCATTCAAAGCCATCTGGAAGGCCTGACGGATTTTCACATCCTTCATCGGCCCCTGCACTGTATTGGTCGGGAAATAGGGGAAGCCGTAAGGCATAGTCAGCACGGATCTGACATTGGTGGCCGCAGACACTTTCTTGTTGCTCTCCACCGGCAATTGATCCGCGAAATGATACTGACCGGCGATCAGCCCTTCAGTACGGGTATTGGCATTTGGCACGGGAATGAAGCGCAATTCATCCACCTTGGCCTCGCGCTTGCCCGCATAACCGCTTGGTTCCTCGCTGCGGCCGACATAGCCATCATGCTTGACCAGAACGACGAATTGATCGGGCTTTCGCTCGCGGAATTTATAAGGGCCTGTCCCAACGAATTCGACAAGTGGCGTCGCAATCGATTCCTTAGCCATAATGCCGGCAATCGCATTGGGCAGAGCCAAATGGGCGAGCAATGCCGGTTGCACATCCGACAAGGCAATCTCGATTGTGGTTGCGCCCTTGGCAGTCATCGACGTGATGCTTTTACCCAGAGATTTTCCGCGCGGGGTCATCTCGACCCAACGCTTCAGGGAGGCGACAACATCATCGGCATCGAGATCGCGGCCATTATGCAGCTTCACACCCTTTCGGATTTCGATGGTGTAATTTTTACCGTCAGCACTGATCTTGGGCATATCGACGGCCAGCATCGGTTTGACAACCCATTTGTCATCAAAAGTGTAGAGTGGCTCATAGACATGTTGCATGATGATGTTGACCAGATCGGCCGTAGACGCCATCGGATCGAGCGTTTGCGGTTCGCCGATCATGGCGAGGTTGACGCTGGTCTGCGCGAAAGCGGGCATCGGTGCGCAAAGCGCAGCCACACTAACCAGTCCGAGCGCGCCCAGCATATGCCGACGGTTCAGAATTTTGAGAACAGAAAACGAAGCCGACATCAGATTTCCCCCTTGATTTTGCACGTTGTTACCAATGTAGCTTGAATGAAAATTTATTAAGACATCAGATCCCATGTCAATGCGAATTTTGGTATTTAATGCTCTATTGCAGCGCAAAAATCAGCACTATTGACCTTTGTGTGTTTTTTTATGTAATTTTTTTCCATACAAAGAGAAAATCTGCTCGACTGAATGGGCACAGCATTAGGAGTTTGAGGCTCATGGCATTTGATCTTGTTCTGACAGGCGGTCGAGTGATTGATCCGTCACAATCCATTGACCGGGTTACCGATGTGGCCTTTCAGTCGGGAAAAGTGGTCGCTGTAGGGGACGGACTGGCCGCACAAGCTGCAACGGTCGAGGATGTCGAGGGGAAAATTGTCACCCCCGGCCTGATTGACCTGCATACGCACACCTATTGGGGTGGCACCTCGCTGGGTGTCGATCCGGTCGTTCTCGGCAAAGGCGGATGCACCACGGTGGCGGATACCGGATCGGCAGGACCTGGCAACTATGCCGGCTTTCTCGAACATGTGATCAAGCCCTCACCGATTCGGGTGATTGCCTATCTGAATGTCTCGTTTGCCGGCATATATGGTTTTTCCAAGCGGATCATGGTGGGAGAAAGCGGCGACTTGCGACTGATGGCTCCACTCGACACAGTGGATGTCGCGCTGGTGCATCGCGATACGCTGGCTGGCATCAAGGTACGGGTCGGTTTCCATGCCTCGGGCAATTCCGGTCTGGTGCCGCTCGACATTGCCAGACAGGTTGCTGACCAGGTCAATATGCCACTCATGGTCCATATCGATTATCCGCCGCCAACCCTGCCAGATGTGCTGGCACGGCTGCGCAAAGGTGATATCCTGACCCATTGCTTCCGCCCCTTCCCCAATTCTCCCGCCACTTCCGCAGGAGGTGTGATCCCGGAAGTGCTGGACGCCCGCAAGCGCGGGGTTATTTTCGACATCGGGCACGGCATGGGCTCATTCTCCTTCGCCACCGCACGCACCATGCTGAAAAACAACTTTATGCCCGATTGCATCTCGTCGGATGTGCATGCGCTGTGCATCGACGGACCAGCCTATGATCTGTTGACGACCATGTCGAAATTCATCGAACTCGGCATGCCGTTGGTCGAGGTGATCCGCTCGGCCACCCAAAATGCTGCCCATGCCTTGAACCGCCCGGATCTCGGCACTTTCAAAGCAGGGAGCGCGGGAGATGCCACTGTGATTGACTGGCGCGAAGGCTCATTCGACTATGTCGACTCGACAGGAGAGCACCTGACTGGCAAAACCCGTCTGCTGGCCTCCCATGTCATCATCAACGGGGCCATGTGGCACAAAGCGTAAGGACGATGAGCATGACACCAGAACAACGCCTGGAAGCCCTCGGGCTGACTTTGCCGAACATGCCAATTCCGGTGGCCAATTATGTGCCTTACCGCTGGGCCGGAAATCTGCTTTATCTGTCCGGCCAAGGCCCTAAACGGGCGGACGGCACCTACAAGATCGGGCGGCTTGGTCGCGACATCACCATCGAGGAAGCCTACCAGGAAGCACGCCTCACAGGCCTGAACCTGCTGGCTGCCACCAAAGCTGCCGTGGGTGATTTATCCCGCGTTGAAGCCGTGATCAAGCTGCTGGGCATGGTCAATGCGGAACCGGATTTTTCTGATCATCCCAAAGTCATCAACGGATGCTCCGACCTGTTTGTTGAAGTTCTGGGCGAGGCCGGACGCCATGCCCGCTCTGCCGTAGGTATGGGGTCACTGCCAAACCGCATGTCGGTTGAAATCGAAGCTATCCTGTTGATCCGCAACTGATCATAAGATCCAAAGGAGTCATTGCTATGGGCCTGTCACAGCTGAAAGCGCAGATCGCGCGCGACTATGGCACTCCCGCCATGGTGATCGACCTCAATGTTGTAGAAAACAATATTGCCCGCGTGCAATCCATGTGTGATGCGGTGGGCGTCGCCAACCGCCCTCACATCAAAACCCACAAAAGCCCGACCATTGCCAAAATGCAGATCGCGGCTGGCGCCAAAGGCATCACCTGTCAAAAGCTTGGTGAGGCCGAAGTGATGGCGGATGCCGGGATTGACGATATTTTCATCAGCTACAACCTGCTTGGTGAACAAAAGATCGGCCGGCTAGGCCAGTTGCTCAAACGCGTCAAAATGCGGGTGGCCTGTGACAATCAGACGGTGCTTAACGGCTTGCCCGAAGCCGGTATCATTGCCGGACGCCCGCTCGAAGTGATGGTGGAATGCGATACGGGCCGCAAGCGCGCCGGAGTTGAAAGCCCGCAAGAGGCTATTGAACTGGCCAAGCAGATTGCCGCCAACAAGCATCTGGCTTTTGCCGGATTGATGATCTATCCGCCAGAAAGCAAAATGGCTGAAACCGAAGATTTCATCGCCACAGTTCGCGCTGGATTGCGTGAAGCGGGCATCGAGATCAACGAAGTGTCGTCGGGCGGCACACCTAATTTGGTGAATCTGGGCAAGATCAAAGCAGCAACAGAACACCGCGCGGGAACCTGCATTTTTAATGACCGGATGATGATGCGCAATGGCCACGCCACTGTGAATGATTGCGCCCTCAACGTCTATGCCACCGTCGTCTCGCGCGCGGGTGCCGAGCGCGGCATCCTCGACTCAGGATCGAAAACTCTCACAGCCGACACTGGCGGCGGTCTGGATGGCTTCGGCCTCATTCTCGAACATCCTCAGGCTCGCATCTCTCAATTTGCTGAAGAACACGGCTTTCTCGATCTATCGGCTTGCAATGACCGCCCGGTGGTCGGCGATGTGGTACGCATCATACCCAACCATGTCTGCGTGGTGGTCAATATGGTGGACCGCCTGGTCGTAGTCCGCGACCACGAATTGATCGGTGACTGGCCGGTAGCGGCGCGCGGCTGCATCGTCTAATCTATCGCGATGAACACGCCGCATACCCTTCGGCTGGCTTTCGACCAGCATTTCGAGCTCTGCCCGCTGATCGCGATTTTACGGGGCATTACCCCGCCTGAAGCCGTGGCTGTCGGCGAAGCTCTTGTCGAGGCAGGCATCACACTGATCGAAGTGCCGCTGAATTCACCTGATCCGCTCACCAGCATCGCCATGATGGCGAGCCATTTCAAAGGGCGGGCCATGATCGGTGCGGGTACCGTGCTGAGTGTGCAGGATGTCAATGCTGTGTATGCCCATAACGGGTCGCTGATTGTATCACCCAACTGCAATGCAGCCGTGATTGCCCATACCAAGCAATTGGGACTGATTTCGGCCCCCGGTGTTTTTACCGCCACGGAAGCCTTTGTCGCGCATGAAACAGGTGCGGATCTTGCCAAACTGTTTCCCGGCGAACTGATGTCTCCGGCAGGCATCCGCGCGCTTTCGGCAGTCCTGCCAAAATCGCTCCGGTTGCTTCTGGTCGGAGGTGTCGGGCTCGATACCTCAGAGCACTATCGCGAGACGCCACTGGCAGGACTGGGCATCGGCTCCTCTCTCTACAAGCCTGGCGTCAGTGCCGGGGAGGTCGGCAAGCGGGCAAACCATTTTGTCGAAAGCTGGCGCAAGGTGCATCCACGATAAAGGTCTTGGTATGATTACCGTATTTGGTTCAATCAACGTCGATTTTGTCACCCGGGTTGCCCATATTGCCCAAGCGGGTGAAACTGTCCTTGGTCCCGATTATCAGGTCTTTGCAGGGGGCAAAGGGGGCAATCAGGCATTGGCTTCGGCGCGGGCCGGCGCACCGACCCGCATGGTAGGCGCTGTCGGCAACGATCCTTTTGCAGACCTGGGGCTGGCGCCGCTTGGCAATGCAGGCGTTGATTTGTCCTGCATCCAACGCGTTGATGCTCCCACTGGGGCGGCCTTCATTGCGGTCAGCGATGAGGGTGAGAATGCCATCACGGTGGCTTCAGGCGCCAATCGTCTGGCCACAGCGGATGGGCTGTCAGGCCTCTTGCTCGAACCTTCTGATCTCGTTTTGTTGCAACGTGAATTGCCCGATGCACAGAACCTCGCCGCGGCCCGTTGGGCCAAACAAAGGGGTGCGCGGGTGATCCTCAACAGTGCACCTGCGGAACAATTCTCCCCCGCTCTGCTGGCCCATATCGACATTTTGATTGCGAACGAAGGCGAAATTGTCTCGCTGGCCAAACAATTCGGCATGGCGGAAAACAACCCCGACGAAATCGCCATGCAGATCGATCGCAATCACGCCATCACGACCATTGTGACGATGGGGGAACGGGGCGTAGTGGCATGGTCGGATGGCGTCCGACGGCAAATTGACGCGCTATCGATCGAGGTGATTGATACAACCGCAGCAGGCGATTCCTTTTGCGGGGGTTTTGCAGCGGCCCTGTATCGCGGTTTCGGTTTGACAGGCGCACTTCAACGCGGTGTGGCGGCAGGCAGTTTGGCCTGCACGCGACTGGGAGCGCAAAGCTCGATCCCCGAACTGGCAGACATCGAGAAAGCTCTGGAAGGCCAATTCGCCTGACCACGCCAACTGACTACGAGTTCGGCAACAGAGCCTGATAGACCGCCTGTTCCTGCGCCTCGGTTTCGATGGTGCCCGGGCGCGCCTGACGAACCACCGCAATGGCCTTTTGCGGAGTGAGGCCAGACGTCACCAGCAGCTGGGCGGCAAAGGTGCCGGTCCGTCCCAAGCCCGCCGCGCAATGAACGACCACCACGCCATCATTGCGCAAATCACGCAGCAGATCGGGCACTTCAAGAGCCATACGCTGGCGCGTCACGCTGCCTGCAACCGCCATATCGGCAACGGGCCAGTGATGCCACGTCAGACCATGCGCAATAACGCGTTGGGGCAGATCCTCGACACCGTACAGTGCAAATTCGCTTTCCTCGATCAGCGTAACCAGATGCGAAGCCCCAAAAGCCTTGATCGCTTGCAAATCCTCATCGAGATTGCGCGCCCATAGACGGCTATGGCTATCCCAGCCACAGCGTCCCGGACAATGCACCAAACCCAGTCTGCCTCCCTTCGGAAGAGCTATTGTATCAATCTGCAAGGCACCATTGACGGATAGATCGTCAGACATATGAACGCGTCACTCCAATTCGGATCGGGGATCAGGCCAGCGGTTCGCCAAAGCGCGCCACTGGCGCACCGGGAACATCAACCTCAAACGATACAATCGTGCCCGTATAATCGTGACCACCAACCTGCTTGGCCAAAGAGGTCACATAAAGCGTTTTCATATCGGGTCCGGCAAAACAGGGCATGGTCGGGGCCGGAAACGGCAGCATGACTTTGCGATCCAGCGTTCCATCTGGGGCAATCCGGTTCAGGCAACCTGCGGTGACACCTGCAGCCCAATAATACCCCTCGGCATCGCAAGCCGCGCCGTCGGGACGCCCTTCCGCCTCGGGCAACATCCGCAGGATGCGCTGCCGCGAGAGATCACCTGTATGAACATCGAAATCAAAAGCCTGCGCAAACGGACCACGGCTATCGGAATGATACATCGTGCGGTGATCGGGTGACCAGGCCAGACCATTCGAGATGATCAAGCCATCCAGCATCTTGTCGCAGCGTCCCTCTGTATCGATGCGGTACAAAGCAGCCACCGCCTCCTTGGTGGGGCGGTCATCCATCGAGCCGACCCAGAAGCGGCCGTCAGGCCCCACTTTGCCGTCATTCAAGCGATTGGTCGGACGATCCGGCTCAGGACGCACCAGCAAAGACAGGGCTTGGGTTGCCGGATCAAACCAATAAACCCCGTCGCGCAAAGCAACAACCATACGGCCATCTTTGGCCAGACCAAAGCTGCCGATGTCGCTCGGCATCACCCATTCACGCAAGGCCTTGGTCGCAAGATCCAGCCGATAGAGTTTGGGGGCAAGAATATCCACAAAATACAAGGCGTTTTCTGCTGCCGACCAGCATGGGCCTTCACCGAGCTTCAACGGTGTGTCGATGACAATTGACAACTCTGGGTGATCGATACGCAACAGCATTCCTCCATATTTTCTAGTGTCAATCATGCCAGTCCCGGCTGGCAGACGCAAGACATCACAGCAAGCATAGCGATACAGCACATCGACAATATAGAAATTGCATGGCTTGGCTCACTGGTTTATCGCTCATACGGTGGCGTCAGAGACAGGTCATCCGCATGCACTCCAGCAAGATCAGAACCGTCATAGGAACCATCAGTGGCACATCGATGGATGGCATCGATATTGCCCTTTTGCGCACCGATGGGCTAACACTGGTAGAAGCAGATGTTGGTCTAACCCTGCCCTATCCGGAACCATTACGGAACAGGTTGCTGGATTTCCTGCATGACCCCAGTCGAGCCATGTCGGACCCGTTGACCCTGCTCGAACAGGATGTCACTGATGCTTTCAGCAACGCTATTACTCAATTCATGCAGCATTACCAAATCAATACCAAGGATATCGAACTGATCGGCCTGCATGGCCAGACAGTCTACCATCGGCCCGAATTGGGCTTTACCCGCCAACTGGGCGACGGGCGGCGCATGGCCGCCCAACTCGGAATCACGGTTGTCGATCAATTCCGCTTGGCCGATGTGCAGGCAGGCGGCCAGGGCGCACCGCTGGTGCCCGTTTACCATCACGCTCTGGCAAGCCGCCTGCAGCAACCGGTGATGATCCTGAATTGGGGAGGGGTCGGCAATGTGACCTATCTCGACGGCGCAACCATTCTGGCTTTTGATACCGGTCCGGCTTCAGCCCTGTGCGATGATTGGGTGCGCAGACATTTCGGCCTGGCTTATGACGAGGGTGGACGCTTGAGCCAACTCGGACAGGTTGATCGCACTGTACTGGCCCGCCTCCTCGACAATCCCTTTTTTGCCACACGCCCGCCAAAGTCGCTGGACCGCAACGACTTCCACCAGCGCGCCCGCATTGTTGAAAGCCTATCCCCTCATGATGGTTTGGCGACCCTTGCCGCCTTCACCATCGAGGCCACTTGCCGGGCACTGGATCATGTTCCGACACCGCCCTTGCAATGGTTCGTGGCAGGCGGCGGGCGGCATAACCAGCATTTCATGCAAGGGCTGTCGCGACGGTTGGCCGTTGATGTCGCCCCTGTCGAAAGCATCGGCTGGGACGGGGATTTTCTGGAGGCGCAATGTTTTGGCTATTTGGCGGTCCGCTCCGAATTGGGGCTGCCACTCAGCCTGCCTAGCACCACAGGCGTTAAAGCGCCTATGACTGGCGGGCAGATTTGGCCTGCTTGAACATCAAACGCGCAATACGCGACCGCCACGGCAGAAACAGAACATAAAGCCGCTCAAGTATCGGCAAAATCCGCCGATGTCCTGCCCAACCTGCAACCCATCGCCAGCGGGGCAAAACCTGCCACAAGGCAACGAAAGCTGCGGCCCCAGATCGCAAAGAGCCATCTGGCAGGCGAACATGAAACCGAGCCATTGCCTGCGCGCGGTCAAGATCAGCGGACAAAGCGACATTGGCATCCGCGACATCAACAAAGGCTATATCTTGGGCTCCCTGACAGGCCTGATAATGTGCAATCTCGATGCTGCACAAAGGGCAACTCCCATCGAAATAGACAATAGGACAGTTTGGAGGGGGTGGCGATGTTTGATCCATATTGTTGATACGAACGCTGATGCGTTTTGGACCTGTCTGGATCACCCTGACAGGGTGCATAGACCAAAAGCCATTCACAGGTTATAATAAGGTTTGTTGTTCTATGTTTTTGCCCTTCGCGGTGGAGCTTATGTATCGTGGACAAGATTAAAAAATTTCTGGCTGAAAAGCCTCAAACCGCACGGGCCGCACAACGGCTGGTGGATCGCACGTTAACCGAGCCAAAACCCGTTACCGAGGGCATCACACTTGAACGCGTGGCAGACATCATGGCGCGCATGGGGAAAACACTCCCCAAAACAAAGCATTAATAATACCATCACCCCACTGACCATCCAAGATCCTTTTCCTTTTTGTTTCATTTGTTGTTGCGTATTCCCCAATGGGAGCCATTGATGAACCGCCTCAAAAATCCTTTTCTTGCGTCCAGCCTTGTGATGGCGGGTATCATTCTCTTGATGTTTATATTTTACTTTTCGATGGGTACCAGCGGCCCGCAGCCCATCACCATCAGTGACGGAAAAGCACAGCAATTCCAGTGCAGCAATCCCAATCATGCGCTGACAGAATGGAGCAAGATCACTCTGCCCCATTGGGAAATTGGTTTGGAAACACCCCTGCGATGCATGCGGATGGCCACCACGCTGAGTCGGGAGCAATTGAGCGTCGAACATGGCCCTGCCAAATTGATGATCAATGCTCTGAGCAGCCTGGGCAGAGTCTGGCTCAATGGCGAGAAAATCGACGAAATCATCCATTCCGATTTGCACCAACGGGTCTTATGGTTCAGACCCTATTCCTTAGCCATTCCAACACATCTGGTGCGTGACACCAATGTGTTGGCCTTTGAATATTTCAATTATCAACCCCTCTTTCAGCTTGGCGAGTTGCACATCGGCAGCGAGCCGATCATTGAAAACATGATGCGGCAGTTTCTGTTCATCTCCAAAACCACCGTCAACGGCACGAATTTGTTGTTTGGTACTTTGGGGGCCTTTTTGATCAGTTTCAGTATCTTGTTCAAGCGAGAGCGGCTGATCGGTCTGGCGGGCATGACCATGTTCAGCTGGGGAATGTTCCTCAACCTGCTGATGATGGTGTCGGTACCTGCCGAATATTATGTGCTGTGGCAGTCATTGATATTTGCCTTTATTGCTACAGCGATTTTCTCTTTTGTCGATTTCGTCAAAATCATTGCCGAGGTTAAATCAAATCCGATCCGTACAAAATTGCGCAATCTCTACGGCATTGCCGGCAGCATCCTCTGCCTCTATTTCGGCAGCGAAAGTGTTTATTATCTCAATATTTACTGGATAGGCGGGGCGATCATCTATTTTATTTCCGTCCTGAGCCAGCCTGTCTTGCTTAAAAATCTTTTGCTCAAAAATGAAGGACGCATGCTGATCTTCCAATCCTCGCTGAACTTGCTTCTGTCATTCCACGATTATCTGGTCGCATCGGGGCAAATCAAATATGCATACAATTTGCTGGGTGACACCCTCCCGCATGCATGGTTTGAAGAAATCTATCTGATGGATTTTGCCATGACGGCATTGCTGATCGTGATGGGCGTTATCGTGTTCAAACGCTACCGCACCTCCCAGAATTACCAGATGGCCGAAGCCACCCGCATCGCCAAAGCACTGCGACACAGCGAAGAAAGATTGCGCGAGGTGTTGCAAAAACAACATATCATCAACAACATCCGGCTGATTCAGTCCGAACGCGAACGTTTGTTGATGGAAATCCATGACGGCGTAGGCTCGCAACTGATTTCTGGCATGTTACTGGCTAAAAAGCAGGATCTAAGTCAGGCTACCGTGCTTGATATGTTTCAGGTCTGTATTGATGACGTTCGCGTGATCATTGACTGCATATCGCTCGGCAAGCCAGCCAATGCAGCATTGATGATCGGTGCACTGCTCGAACGTCAACGCCCTCGGTTGAGGGGCCTTGGCATCGAGCTGGAATTCATCCCCAACAAAAAGTTCAATGCGTCCAGTCAGGATATTTCTGATGCCCAATGTCTGCATGCCAGCCGCATTGTCCAGGAATGTATCGCCAATGCGATCAAACATGCTGAATGCAGCAAAATCACCGTACATTTACGCCAGTACCGCAAACATTTAATCGTCGTGATCCGTGACAATGGCGAAGGGCTTGCTCCCCTTGACCGGATGGAATTGGGACGCGGGCTGAAGAACATGCGCAAGCGTGCCCGCCTTCTGGCAGGTCAAATTCGTTTTCTCTCGAGCCCTAATGGTTTCAGCGTGATGCTTCGCTTCAGAAACACCGCTACCGATGAATGGAAAGTTGCAGCCTGACACGCATCGTGAATCAAGAAGGACGCTTTATGAATAAAGCGTCCTTCAAGTATTCCAATCGTATGTGAGGATGAGAGAGCTTACTTCTTGGCCTTTTTGGCTGCAGCAGGCGCCATCACAGGAGCAGGAGCTGGGGCCATATAATGATCATAAATCTTGTAAATGCCATAAACGCCAGCAGCGACGCCAACCCCCACACCGGCGGTGGCCAGAGCGGTCGTCGATGCCATCGTGTTCCAGAAGATGATTGAAGCGGCACCACCGGAAATACCAGCTGCACCCGCTTCGCGGGTATCACGCGCGGTCTGCGCTTGTGCAGACCCCATTAAAGCCAGACCCAAAACGGCGGCAGTGACGATTTTTTTCATGTACAACTCCTCAATCTGATGTCGATCAATCTCGAATATGCGCATTTTGCCTTTGATCCAACGCTTGTCAACGCCCCACCGCACATTTGCCCTATTCAGCGATTTAAATATGCCCTCAAGTCAAAAGGCGCCAGCTTTGCAGCCAGCGCCAGTTGGCGGTGTTCAGACAGAGGAGAAAAGCAGGAACAGGAGCGGGGGAAACATCCTGTCCTTGCCCTCAGAAAGAAGGTCCTCAGGACTTGGGTGCCACTGTCGTGCTTGACGATCCAGCTTTGGCCGAGGTCTGGGGTGCATCGATCACTGCCTTTTTCTCGGTCTTTGCAGCATCAGATTTCAAGGCGTGGGTTTTGGCCAGTGCATGGTCTTTGGATGCCTTATGCTCGGCAGCTTTTCCTTTGCTATCGACAGCTTTGCCAGTGGCTGGCGCGGTGACGGCTGCAGGTGTTGCGGTGTTGCCGGGTGCAGGCGTCTGGGCGAATGCGGCGCCAAGGCCAAGAGCACTGATCAGGGTAACGGTCGAAACGAGACGGGTCAGGGACTTTGTCATGGTACTCTCTCCTTATCATGCCCTGAATATTCAGGGCCGGTTGCCCGATCAGCTCCGGGGTTTTCTGTTCCCCGTCTGACCGTTAAAAGGAGATTAGCCGCCCCAGCCTGAACGCCGCCTGAGCTCTCGCTTCATAATTCGTTCATGTGCATTTTTTTGTTATTTTTTGATCCAAATAAAAAAGGGGCCGAAGCCCCCTCTTCACTCCCCCCAATCAGTCTCAGGCGTGATCGCTGGCCGAGGCCGAGCTTGCGGCATCTTTGGCATTGCCCGATGCGCCGTTGAACCATGCATTGAGGATCACGGCCGCAACAGAGGCCAACACGATTCCCGAATTGAGGATCGGCTCAAGGTCTTTCGGCAGTTTGGAGAAAAAGGTCGGCGCCACCAATGGGATCAAACCAAAGCCGATTGAGACCGCAACGATATACAGGTTGAAGCGGTTGGATTTGAAATCGACATTAGACAGAATCCGCACGCCGGTCGCCGCAACCATACCGAACATGACAATACCCGCACCACCGAGCACGAAAACCGGAACAGCGGTCATCTCCGCCCCTAATTTGGGAATAAGCCCCAAAGCCAGCAAGATCACTCCACCCGCAGCCGTAACAAAACGCGAGCGGACGCCTGTGACGCCAACCAGACCAACATTTTGAGAGAAGGACGTGTAAGGGAAGGTGTTGAAAATGCCGCCGATCAGAGTCCCCAAACCGTCCGTCAGCAGTCCGCGCTTCAAATCGGCCTCATGCACGGGCCGCTCGGTCATTTCACCAACGGCCAAAAACATCCCGGTCGATTCCACCATCACCACCAGCATCACCAGACACATCGAAATGGCCGCGAACAGGTCAAAGGTCGGTGTTGCCAACTGGAACGGGTAGATCAGGCCGAACGGCTCTGCCTTGGCAACGGCATCAAAATTCACTTTGCCCAACGCATAGGCCACGGCAAAGCCGATGGCAGTGCCCAACAGCACCGCAATATTGGTGATGAAGCCCTTGCCATAACGCATCAGACCTAAAATCACGATCAAGGTAAATGCAGCCACCGACAAATGCAGCGGGTCTCCATAACCGGGCAAAGTCGGCGCTGCCGCACCAGCCGCCCAATTCACCCCGATCCTCATCAGGGAAATGCCGATCACCAGAATAATCGTACCTGTGACAACAGGCGGAAAGAAGGCCAGCATGCGGCTGACAAAAGGGGCCACCAAGAGGCCGAAAATGCCCGATATGATCACAGCGCCATAAATACCACCCAAGCCGATCGCCGGATTCGCCGCCATTGCCAGCATGGGCGACACCGATGCAAAAGTAACCCCCATCATCACCGGCAAGCGGATGCCGAAGGGGCCAAGACCGATGCACTGGATCAGTGTGACCAATCCGCAAGCAAACAAATCGGCATTCACCAGAATACCGACCTGATCGGGTGGCAATTTCAATGCCCGGCCAATGATAAGCGGCACCGCGACCGCGCCAGCATACATCACAAGCACATGTTGCAAGCCCAAAGCTGCCATGCGCCCAAACGGCAATTGTTGATCCACAGGATGGATTTGATCGCTCATCTCGAGCCCCCCTCTAGAGCCTGCTGCAATCATCAGGCTTTCACGTAACCCATGCTAACCAAGCCCAAGTGTGTGGCAAGCCTTGATCTTGTTGCAATTGCACAGATATGCGGCGGCGCACCAATCACAGTGATAATATTGCGGGCAACTGGCCTTAATTTTTAACGACTGCATCTTGCGGACTGATCGAACTCGCTTAAAATCAACCTATGATGATACGTCGCACCTTTTTGGGATGTTTGATGTCTGTTGCCTGCACCTCGGGCGCAACAGCACAGGCACAGCTTCGCAACAAGCCAGACCCTACGCTCGACAGCCTGTTCGACCGGTTGGCCAAGGCGCAGACCCCTGCGCAAGCCCAACAGGTCGCCGAGGCCATCCGTCGGCGGTTGATTCGTTCGGGCAGTGATACCGCCGATTTGCTGGTGGCGCGCGCCAATGGTGCCATTGCCGCAGATGATCCCGCGCTGGCGATCGAATTGCTCGACCGCGCCATCATGCTGCGTCCGCATTGGGCGGAAGGGTGGAACAACCGCGCCATGGTCTTTTTCGCACTTGATGACATGACCCGCGCCATGGCTGATCTGGTCGAGGTGTTGCGTCTGGAATCGCGCCATTATCAGGCCATGATGGGTCTAGGTGTCATCATGCAGCAACGCGGACAGGTCAAAGCAGCCTATCACCTTTATCAACGAGCCCATGCCATCTATCCGCTTTACGACAAGAGCAACGAGGCCATTGAAAGGTTGCGCCCGCAGGTGGAAGGCCTCGATCTATAAAAGGTCTATTCAGCCGTTGCGGCGCTGCTTTCGCAACGAGGCCAACCCAATGCCTGTGGCATCAAAACCGCCATCCACCGCAAGTGTCTGTCCCGTGATATAGCTCGAACGGCTGGAACACAGGAAAAAGACCGCTTCGGCAATCTCTTCCTCCAACCCGTAACGGTTGAGCGGAATTGCATCGTGATAGTCGGCACGAATTTCGGCGCTGTGCACCGCTTTCGCCATCGCCGTATCCACAGGGCCAGGAGCAATCGCATTGACCCTGATGCCGATTGCGCCGAATTCCGCAGCCTGCTGCTTGGTCAGATGCACCAATGCGGCTTTGCTTGTGCCATAGGCCACCCGCAATGTGGAAGCCCGCAAGCCGGAAATCGATGCAATATTGACAATGCTGCCCCCGCCTGTTTCACGCATCAACAATGCTGCCGCCTGGGCGGCAAAGAACGGACCGGAGAGATTGACATCCAGCACCCGCTGCCATTCTTCCGGCGTGGTTTCCAGGATCGGCTTGAACACGGCAACACCCGCATTGTTAACCAGTGCATCAAGACGGGAAAAATGCGACGCGACTTTCAGGATCGCCGCCTGCACCGCCCGCACATCCGCTACATCGCAGTGGATAGCCAGAATCTCCTCGGGTCGGCCAATATCGGCCTGCGCCTGCATTAAATTTTCTTCATCAATATCCAGCAGCACAACCCGCCATCCTTCCGCCAGAAAGCGTCGTGCCGTGGCCAGACCGATGCCGCGCGCGGCACCAGTGATGAGAGCAACCGGAGATGGGTCAGCAGGGGAGGATGGGACACGCGAAGTCAAAGGCGCAGGCTCCTAAAAATTCAACCAGAGCCAGCAAGCATGGCCCGACATGGTCCCATCATGTCAAAATACGGCGGGGGGAACAATCGGAGTTGTGCAAAGTGGTTAAGCGCGCCCCATCAACGTTTGATGGTCAGCATCACATTGTTGCGCGCCGCCACATTAAGGGCCGCACGGTTGGCGTCGATATTGGCCTGTGTATCAATGACATTCAAGGTGAAGAAATTGCGTAGAATTTTTAAGGAATCCTTCAAGGCTGGTACCGCATAGGCATCCGAACAATCAAATTGCAGCACTTTGGATGTGATGCCGAATTTCAGGCCTAAAGCATTGCTCATATCGGCTGGATAGCTCACGTTGATCGGGGTCTGATTGTCGGATAGCAGGGTGACACCGCCCACTGCTGTGCCATCCGTTGTGGCCTTGATCCCTAAATTGGCATTATTGATTGCACTCACAATATTGGCCATGTTGGTTGCGATATCGCGGCCCAATGTCAGATTAATCAAGCTTGGACGCCCCGTATAGACGACCAACCCGTTCGTCGCAGCTCCCGTCTCCCAACCGCTCATGGCACCGGAGAATACGCCATTCACCGACGTGGTGATTGCGGTCGAGGCTGTGCCCTCAGCAATATTAGCGAATGCGGACGCAACTTCCTGCTGGGTCAGATCCACATTGGCTTTGAAGGTCAAGCCAGCCAGTGTTACAGAAGTGCCAGCTTTAAGGGCTGCGAAGGTGACATCGGCCTGCCTTGTGCCACCCGTCTTCACGCTGACTGCGGGTGATGATGTCCCGGTTGTGCTGGCCACCGGAACAGTCTGGCCACTTTCAAGACGGATGCTACCCTTGATCGATCCAGTTGGCGCCGCCATCGGCACGCCGTTTATACGGGCTGCCGAAGCCCCAAAATTCAATCCGGTAAAGGCCGTGATATCCGACATATCTTTGACCTCGATCGCCGAGGTCGAATTCGAATACAGCACGATCCCCGGTCCATCCGTATTCAGTTTGGCATGAATATCAACCTGGGTTGAATGCTTCTGGTTATAATCCGCAACTGCGGCGTTGATGATCGTATTGATTTGCGTCAAGTTCCGCCCTGCCGGGATCATCACCGGGACGCCGTTGATCATCAGATTGGCATCAACAGCCGATGGCGCCAGAACCGGCACGCCCGGCACATCGGAAATGCCATCCAGCATCTCGATCTGATCGGCGGTGGTATTTGAATTCAACTGAATATTGACCCTCAATACCTTGCTGATGCTTTTAAGAACATCGACATGGTGTAATGTTGCGGGGTCAGAAATTTTGTAGATCGTATCAATCGGGCTGTTGATCTGGATTTGTTTCACATTATTGCTGGAATCAGCGAACCGGGCGTCATCCCAAGTCACACCGCTTACAGTCATGCCTGAATTGGTCAGCACGGAAATGCCATCATTGCTGATCACATTATCGGAATTGGCAATGGCAAAATTGGATTTGATCGCAGACAAATCAGCGGACTTGGCCAGCACATTGCTCAACGTATCCTTGATACTGAACTGTGCCTTTACGGTTTTGAGCTGCTTGCCGAATTGCAGGATTTTATCCACCGTCGAATCTGTCAAATTCAAAGTATAGGGCTTGGTAATGGTGCCAAGATTATTGGTGCGTGCAGCCAGATTGGCTGTTGTATCTTTGAGGGACAGCGTAAAGGATTTGGGCAAGGTGTTCAGTGTGCTGGCATAGAGTAAGGCCTGGTCCACCGTATCCTGCACCGTAAAATCAACCACATGGGCATTTTTCTGCAAGGCGAGTGCGTCTCTGGCCTTGGCATCGATAATACGGGCGACGAAATTGACAGGCAGTTTGTTGATAATGGAGAGGTCAACGCCACCCTGCACGACCGTCAAACCGGGCTTGGTCGCCTGCACAAGGCTGGCTGAACCACCGATCACCAGATCGGCCACATTTTCACCGGTAACCTTACTTTTGTAACTGACGCCCGCCCCTGCGCCGCGGATCACATCATAACCGGTCAAAGTGCCGGACAGGGTTGCACGGGTTGGATCTGGTGCCGTTCCGGCAAAGGCATCAGCCACTTCATTGGCTGACAGGGTCTTATTGGCGATTACGGTCAAAGTCCGACCGGCAATGGTCAGTGTCGCACCATTGGAACCGGCAGTGATCGCCTTGAAATTGACCTGCGCCATTTCGGTCGATTTCAACTGAGAAGCTTTGAGCACCAGCGGAATGGTTTTTCCGGTCGCATTAGCGAATTGATCCGTCAGGCTGACGGAGTTGATCGATTTCAAGGTGGCTATCTGGTCGAAATTGTCCTGAACAGCCTGCACCGTATCGGTAATATTGACAAAGAATTTGGAGGGCTGGCCCGGCTTCGGCGGATCATCACTCAATACAGTGTTGATGTCGGCCAGATGGGTTACCGCATCTTGCGCACTCAGGCTGATATTGATGGTCTTGATCTTGGCAATCAATGCATGCGGCAAAGCCACAATCTGATCGGCTGTAAACGAACCCTTGGCATCAATCGTAAATGCCACCGGCGGCACCTGGTTAGACGTCAGCATGCTGAGGGCATCGGCATCATTGGCCACCTGTGCGGCGGTCAAGGTCAGCACGACAGGCTTGGAATCATTGAGCTTGATACTCAACGCTTTGCCATCTTGCACCATTTGCTGCAACAGATCGATGTTATCAACAATCGCATTGGACCGATCAACAATGTCGATCGGCGTAAGAGATGGCAGCTGATTAGCATCTCTTGCTGCCACATAGGCCGCGGTATTGGCTGTGGCTGTCCGATCGAGTGAGTCGATCGGTCGGTTCAAGACCGACGAGGGAGGCGATACATTGCCCAGGGCGTCAATATAATAGACCCGCAGGTTCAATGTTTCAGTGCCGGTGAAAGCGCCTGTCTTGGCCGTCAATTGATTGATGCCGCTCGGCGAGAACTTATCGGAAGAGCCTGCGCCATAGACCTGCACACCGGGACTGACCACTCCGGGACCGGGGCGTTCGCCATCCCAGATTTCTACCTTGGTATTGGGCTCAGGCGAGACCAAAGCTATCGTACGGCTGGCTGCGCCTGTCCCTTGGGTGGCACGCGGGGCCAGAGGTGGCGTCGTATCCAGTTTTGTGATCACGACATTGGATTTGACCGATTCAGGATCATACGAAGACGGGCCAAGATATTTGGTGACGGTAAAAGACAGGTTGGATGAAATCTTGCCGTTAAAAGCCAAGGGATTGGCTATTGTGCTCAGCGTGCCCGCCACTGCGTCAGCCGATGAGACTGCAATTCCGGCAGGAATGGTTGACGCTGAATATCCGCCAAATTTGCTGGTAACATCTTTGGTGCCATCATAAATGCGGATAATATCATTTTGGTTCAGACTGCCGGACCCGCTGGTGGCAATGTTCAGCGTATTTCCGTTCACGGCCAACGTCGCGGGATTCAAAGGCGTACTGACCAAAGCATAGGCTGTGGCCATCGAACGGCTGGCCGCCGACAAAGACACTGATACAGAGGATTGCGCAGGCGACGCGCTGGAGGAAGGCGCACTGGTGCCGCCGCTGACCGATGGGGTCTGCGCTGCATTATAGCTTGTCAGATAAGGGTTCACACCACTTGAAATGGGGTTCATCGCCTGACTTCTGGTCTCCGTTAAGCCTGATATCCTGCAGCGGGACTCGCAAGTCCTGTGCCAAAAACGGAATCAATCCGGCCAGACCACCACTTAAAAGCGCCACCACCTCATAAAATCGATTAACCCGTTCATTTTACTTATATTTCACCCCGAACAATCAGAGCCTGGCTCTCCATGCCCTTAAAAAACGGGTTTGCCCCACCACCCAGACCCCAGAAGCCCGGCCACAAAGCCTGCCCCATCAATTCCACGCCCTCACCCGTACCGGTGCTGTTTATTGGCCAACAATCAGCAAGTTTGAGACCAACTGGCCTGCAAAGCATCAAGAAAGTGCATCGCACGCTTTCTATTTCCACCCGCCTGCCACTGCCTCCCCTTGCGCCATTCAGGTTCGCCTAAGACGAACCGGATGGATGCCCGATGAAACCCCATGGCGGGAATAAATTGAGCGATTGGCAGCAAAGGGTCTTGTCATAGCGGCATGTATGACTATAGTGCGCGCTCTTTCCGGTGCTGCGCAAGCGGCCCTTTCCATTGCGCATGCTTCTGACCAAAGCGAGATAATGCGTGATAAAAGGCGGAAAAAGTCCAAAAGGCCTCAGTGCGCCTTAAGCACCAAGACGGAGGGGTGGCCGAGTGGTTGAAGGCGCACGCCTGGAAAGTGTGTATACGGGAAACCGTATCGCGGGTTCGAATCCCGCTCCCTCCGCCACTAAACCGCTTCGAACTGCCCCCAGCCCTGTTCGAGACGCGAAAATCCCCAGGGTTTCCGCAGGTTTTCAAGTTCCGACCGAACCTCTGAGACTGCCGCGCGCCCCAAACTCGGTCTCAAAAGCGCTTCCGTCTCATTCCGACCGAACCAACGGGACCTTGGTTCGGGCAGAATTTCCGGATTCTTTTCAAGGCGTTAAAACTCCTGCGTAGG